>VSOC01000033.1:0-16640 GCA_009774615.1 Lachnospiraceae bacterium | reverse complement strand
CATTACCCTCTGCTGACCATCAAGTATCTCCAACTGACCATTTTCATTTCGATAGGTATAGATTGGCGGAATAGGAAGATCCCGAATCAAGGATGAGGCCAGTTCTTCAACCTGCGTTTTGCTCCACCGATATTTCCGCTGATATTCTGGAATAACAAATAAATTATCATGTACTCCTTCCACTAATGCTTTAAACCCCATATCCGTTTTATACTGCTGTACACTAATATGATTATAAAGTTCAAGAATAGACCTGCTCATACACTTCTCCCTACATTATTTATGATTATTTTCTTATATCCATCCATTTTTCCGAAACTCACGCAAAACCCCCACAACAATCACGGTCCCCAGCGCACAGGTACAGACATCCGCTATCGGCTGAGCCATCTGCACGCCTAAAAGCCCAAAGCCTAAAGGAAGCAGAAGCAGCGACGGGATTAAAAATATCCCCTGCCGCCCCATCGCCACCAGCGAGGCCCGAAAACCGCAGCCAATTGACTGGGTGAGCATATTGCACATAATAATCCACGCCTGAATCGGCATCGTTAAAAGCTGAAGCCTGAGAGCCTTTGTTCCGATGGCAATAACTTCCAGATCCTCTTTCCGAAATGCTGCAATAATCGGCCTTGCCAGAACAAAACTCACTGCCCCAAGAACCGTCAGCAGCACAACGGATACCTTAACACAGAACCAGAACGATTCCAGCACCCGGTCATAACGCTTTGCCCCGAAGTTAAACCCGCACACCGGCTGAAAGCCCTGTCCAAAGCCAATCAGCCCGGAGTTAATAAACATCATAAACCGCGAAACAATAGACATTGCCGCAATCGCCGCATCCCCGTAAGGGCCGGCGGCAAAGTTTAAGACCACTGCGGAAATGCTCATCAGCCCCTGGCGGCAGAGCGAGGGAAGCCCGGCATGGAAGATAATCCCGTACATCCTAAACGAAGGTGAAAACTGCGAAGGCAAAATTTTAATGCTTCCCGCCCGCAGGTTGCACTGAGCAAGCAGAATCACAAAACTCACTATCTGGCTCAGCATCGTCGCCACGGCTGCCCCTGCAATCCCCATGCGGAACTTAAAAATAAAAATCGGGTCAAGAACCATATTTAATATTCCGCCCGCCGTAATCCCAAACATCGCATAAAGTGCAATTCCCTGCGACCGGAGAATATTATTCATTACATAGGAACACAGCATAAACGGCGCGGCATACAGAATATAGCGCATGTACTCCATCGCATACGGCGCAATCGTAGGTGTTGCCCCCAGAAGATAAACGAATGGCTTCATAAACGGCACCCCAACCGCAATCATCAGTACCCCGATCATCAGTACGCTGAAAAATGCCGTCGCCGCTGCCCTTGTCGCTTCCTCCCCGTTCTGATCTCCCAGGGAACGCGAAATATAATTCCCGCTTCCCATACCGAAGGTAAACCCAATCGCCTGGATCATAAACATCAGTGAAGCAATAATCCCCACCGCTCCCGATGCGCTTGTCCCAATCCGGCTGACAAAAAAGGTATCTGCCATATTATAAATCGCCGTTACCAGCATACTGATAACCGTCGGCACCGCCAGCTTTGGAATCAGGCTGGAAACCGGCGTGTTCATCATCATCTCATACCGTTTTTCCTGTGTCATCGCACTCTTCATCCCCAACAGCTCCTTATCTTTTTCCGGTCAAAAAGATCCTCTGCATCATAAGAAACAGCAAAAAAACTTTTGACGATTCTATCACATTCTAAGAAAAAGTATACCGCCAAACGCCTTTTTTTGCAAGAATCTTGGCAAAACAGTTGCGCCAATTCCCGGCAAGTGCTACCATAGTAAAGAGTTTTTTATGCAGCAGCATATATTTCTTTGTAAAGAAAAACAAAAACAAAAAGCAAAACAAAAAATCAGAACAAAATCGGAGGAAAAATCTATGGCACTTATTTTACCGGATCACTACGATCCCCATTTAACCATCAGAGAAACCCAGGATGCAATCAAATATATCCGGGATACGTTTCAGAAAGAACTTGGACGGGAAATGCATTTCGAGCGCATCTCCGCCCCGCTTTTTGTCGAAAAAAGCAGCGGCTTAAACGATGACTTAAACGGCGTAGAACGCCCTGTAGCCTTTGATATGCTGGGCATTCCCGGCGAAACCTTAGAGGTCGTTCATTCCCTTGCCAAATGGAAACGCATGGCTTTAAAAGAATACGGCTTCCGGCCCGGCGAAGGACTCTATACCAACATGAACGCTATCCGCCGTGACGAGGAGATGGATAACCTTCACTCCTGCTATGTGGATCAGTGGGACTGGGAAATGGTCATTACCAAAGAAGAGCGCACCATGGAAACTTTGCAGTCCGTGGTACGCCAGCTGTTTAAAATCATCAAGCACATGGAACACGAGGTATGGTACAAATATCCCCAGGCTGTAAAGCACCTGCCCGACGAAATCCATTTTATTACCACCTGGGAACTGGAAGAACGCTACCCGGACAAAACACCAAAGGAGCGCGAAAACCTGATTACCCGGGAGCTTGGCTGTGTATTTTTAATGAAAATCGGCGATAAGCTTGCCAACGGAAAACCTCACGACGGACGCGCTCCGGACTATGACGACTGGAGTTTAAACGGCGACATTCTGTTCTGGTATGACACCTTAAACTGTGCTCTGGAAATCTCCAGCATGGGCATCCGCGTCGATGAAAAAGCCCTGGAAGAACAATTAAAAAAAGCAGGCTGCGAAGAGCGCAGAAACCTTCCCTATCATCGTATGCTGTTCAATGGCGAACTGCCCTATACCATCGGCGGCGGTATCGGTCAGTCCAGATTATGTATGCTTTTATTAAACCGCGCTCATATCGGCGAGGTTCAGGCAAGCATCTGGCCGGAGAAGATGCGGGAGGAATGCAGGAAACACAAAATTATTCTGTTATAAAAAGAAGCAGATAAAAGGTGCAGATAAAACCTATAAACGGTGCAGGCAAAACCTATAAACGGTGCAGGCAAAACCTATAAACGGTGCAGGCAAAAGGAGCGGTTAAATCCGCTCCTTCTCTTCTCGTTTTTTCGTCATTCTACGCCCGCTCCCGAAGGTAAGCATTACAAATCTCACGAATCTCTTCCATCGCCTTCTTTGCCTGCGGATTTTTATAGTTGATGCGGTCAATATTTCTGTTCAGATAATCCCGTTTTAAAATCCACCGAACACTGGCGGTAAAATTCAAATCAAAAATAAATGCCAGATAGGAAACCCAGCAGTCCAGATGCGTTACCCGCTCCTCAGAAACCACACTTTTTTTATTTCTCACCGCCGCAAGCACCACCGGGCTGATCTCTTCCATCTCCACGGCTTCTTTTGGTGTATCAAACAGGGTTTCCACCCGTTCTGTATCCTTTACACGAAAATTATCCAGCTTATCGGCATCCCGGATAATCTGACAATGCAGCCTTTCTCTCTCCGTTAATCCTTCTACCACGTCAAGGGAATACAGAGAATGGTACTTAATTGCCTTTTGAATCACCAAATCATACTGCGAATCTTTAATAAACTGCCGAATCATCCCGTCCTCAAACAATACCTTCACGCCAAAGTCCGCATGGTTGAACAGCCGGTCATTAAAGCTTCCGAACTGCTTAAGCTGCTCAAACCGCCCGATATCATGAAGAAGGGCAATTAAAAGAGCCAGTTGATGATCCTCTTTTGTAAACCCTTCCTCTTTACAAATCTCATCCGCAGCTTCAAGGACGCAGAAGGTATGCACCTCTTTCAGGTGGATTTTATCATCCTTTCGGTCATAGCCTTCCAGGTAATTGGCAAACTGTTCTTTCGCATACTGCAGATCAATCATTTCGTTCTCCTTTCCATTATTACTGTTCACACGTCATTACGGTTCACATGTTCACCATAACCTTCCTTCCCCTATCCAACTGGACTGATAAAACAATTAAAAACTGGTTATATGAACCGTTCCAAATCAATGCTATACTCTGCCTAAGAACAAAGCATCCGCCATCCCCCACAACACCGGATGCCGACGATAATTATCATCATGCAGCACATGGTAAAACAAAATGCAGCGCATGATAAAGCAAAACAAACACAAATTTGAAAGAAATGAGGTATTTACAATGCGTTACGGAAAATCAGCAGCAGGGCTTTCTTCCCGCTCCATAAACCCTGAATCTTCAGCAAATATCACTTCCACGGTTATGACCGCTTTTTTTGCCGCAGTTATCTTTTTAGGCATCCAGTCCTTCAGGATTCCTCTCCCGGCGGCTGTGGGAACACCGTTTTTACATTTTGGTCATATTTTTGTTATGCTGGCCGTTATCTGCCTGGGCGGGCGGCGCTCGGCGATTGCTTCGGTTTTAGGGCTGGTTATCTTTGATATCCTGAATGGCTACATCCACTCCATTCCTAATGTATTCGTCAGTTCCATCATCAAATGTCTGCTTGTCGGCACCCTGTTTGCTGCGATGAAAAAACATGCCGCAGGCAATAAGCAGAAGGAATATCTGTATGCCGTTATCTGTGCCGCCGTCTATGGAATTACCAATATTGTGGTAGATTTTATCTGGTCTGTGGCTGAACTGGTTCTTTTGGGAAGTTCCTTAAACGCCGCACTGATTGCTGAGATTTCTTCCATCCCGGCGACCATGATTAATGCGGTTTTCACGGTTATCGGCATTATGCTTCTCTATGTGCCCATTACCTCTGCGTATAACCGCATTGCCCACAAATAAAGCAAAGGAGCCAATCTCTATGGATCTGTCAAAAATCCAGCACCTTCTTTCAGCATCCCGGCTTGACGGCTGGCTGTTTACGGATTTTCACGGTCATGACTTTATCTCCCGGGACTTCCTGGAATTAACCGAAAGAAAATGCACCCGCCGTCTGTTTTACTACATTCCGGCAAAGGGAGAACCGATAAAGCTTTTATCTGCCATTGAACCGCTTCTTTTGGATCACCTTCCGGGGAAAAAAATCCTCTACCAGGGAATTCGGGGGCAAAAAGATGCTCTTTCTTCCATTCTTCCCAAAGGCGGACGCATCGCCTGCCAGTACTCCCCCGGCGGCAATGTCCCCACCGTCAGTTCCATGGATGCCGGGCTGATTGAGTCTTTAAAAACCTTTGGAGTTCATCTGGAATCTTCCGCCGACCTGCTGCAGCATTTTGGCGCGGTATTAACGGAAGAACAGATCGATTCCCACAAACAGGCCGGCGTCATTATCCATCGGATTCTTAAGCAAACCTTTCTGTGGATTCGTCAAAACCTGGATAATCAAACACCGATTAATGAATGGATGCTTCTTGAACACATGAAAGAGCTGATTGCCAAAGAACCCATCTACATGGATTCTCCCCCGTTTTTCGGTATCGATGAACATGCCTGCAACCCCGGCTATGAACCTTCCCCGGAGAGTTCAAAACCCATTCAGGAAGGCAGCCGTCTAATCATCGATATCGCCGGGCGGCTTCCGAAAGAAGATGCCGTTTATTATGATATTTCCTGGTGTATGAATATCGGGCCTGCTATTGACCCGGAGTACCAGCAGCTGTTTAATACCGTCAGCCATGCCCGCGAACTTGCCTTAAACTATATCCGCAGACAGCTTGACAAAAACCTTCCCCTGCGCGGCTGTGATGTCGATGCCCTGCTTCGTTCTTATTTTGAAAAAGAAGAACTGGCATCATGCATCATGCATCGAACTGGCCATAATATTGGGCATAACTGCCACGGTATCGGTGCAAATCTGGACGATTTTGAAACCCATGACGACCGCAGCCTGCTTCCGGGAACCATGTTTTCCATCGAGCCCGGCATCTACACCGAAAACTGCGGCGTGCGCCTGGAATACGATGTCCATATCACGTTAGATAGGCAGATTAAGATTTACGGCCCTGTCCAGGAAGAAATTTTAATTATCTGATTGTTTTTGCCCTCCCCTGCCAACTTTGCCCGCCCTGCTCCCCTGCACTTTCCGCAGAAAAACGCAGGGCTTTATCTATTCCCTCTCCATCCGCTTCGGCCGGCAGGCACAGCCGATGCCCAGACCGCCGTAGCCGATATGGCAGGAAACGCCCATGGACAGATAGTCCGAAAGCACGGGCATACCGGGAAATGCTTCTTCGATTTCCTTTACCCAGGCTTTAAGTTCCTCCTCTGTCGTACTTGCCGCCGCCATAATCGTTACTTCCCCTTTTGCCCAGGCTTCATAAAACCGGGTTTCGATATCGTGTTTTATCGCTTCAATCATTGTCTTTTTTGCCTTGGCAAACCCTCTGCACTTCTTAAAAACGTCCAGGTTTCCCACATCCAGCTTTAATACAGGCTTTACATTTAATACGGTTCCTAAAGCAGCAGCAGCCGGTGTAATCCTTCCGCCCCGTTTTAAATGCTCCAAAGTTTCCACGGCAATATAAATTACCATATCCTGTTTATTCTTTTCTAAAATTTCCTTAATCTGTGCTGCCGTGTACCCTTCCTCTATAAGTTCTAAGGCGTCCAGGACAGCGCGGTGCATCGGTGTGGAAACCCTTCCGTTATCGACCACAAAAACCCGGTTTTCATAGGCTTCTTCCCGGGACAGAATCTCTGCCGTTTCACAGGAACCGCTTAATCCGCTGCTGATGGGCAGATAGAGCACGGTTTCATATTCTTTTAAGGCCCGATCCCATAGCTCCATCACCTCTTCCGGCGACGGCTGTGATGTCGTAATATCCTCTCCGGAATCCAGTTTCTGAAAAAATTCTTCCCTCGAAAGCGTTACTCCTTCATAATAACATTTTCCGCCAATAGAAAAAGGCATAGGAAGAACCATAATCCCCAGTTCTTCTGCCTTTTTTTGGTCTATACTGCTGTGGCTGTCCGTAATAATTCCTATCGCTTTCATTAAACCTCCATTTATCCCGTCTGTACGACCATTATTCCCGTATTGAACACTATAGCACCAGCCCTTCCAAGCGTCAACACTTTCTTTCGTCCATTATCTGCCGTATTTGTTACTGTTCACACGTTCACAGCAACAGGCAAAAAGTTTTGCAGAAACTCCCCTTACATGCTTGCCTTTTCCGCCTTTTCCATGGTATCATAACATTATGGATGCTGGTCCGCAGCAGCCGTGTTAAACCTTTACGGCTGCTTTTTTTCTGCTCTGCCCCACAGCCTAACAGAGCACAGCAAAAGGAGGAAGTAAATATCATGTATTGTTTTAATAATGATTACAGCGAAGCTGCCCATCCGCAGATTATGGATGCCCTGCTTAACGCTGCACAGGAACAGAATACCGGCTACAGCATGGATGAACATTCAAGACATGCACGCGAACGGATAAAAAAAGAAATTAAAAATGAAGAGGCAGATATTCATTTTCTGGTCGGCGGCACCCAGACCAATCTTCTGGTGATCAGTGCAGCCCTTCGCCCCCACCAGGCCGTAGTCGCCGCAGAATCCGGTCATATCAATGTCCATGAAACCGGTGCTATCGAATCCACCGGCCACAAGGTTTTATTCCAGACAGCAAAGGACGGAAAACTTACTCCTGCGCTTATCCAGGCATCGCTGGACTGGCACATTGACGAGCACATGGTGCAGCCAAAAATGGTCTATATCTCCAACTCCACCGAAGTCGGCACACAGTACCGTTTAGCTGAGTTAGAAGCCCTGTCTGCTTTCTGCCGGGAAAAGGGACTCTATCTTTTCTTAGACGGTGCACGTCTGGGTGCAGCCCTTACCAGCCCTGTCAACGATTTAACCATGGCCGATATTGCCCGGCTCACCGATGTCTTCTATATCGGCGGAACGAAAAACGGCGCTTTATTCGGTGAAGCCCTGGTTATCACACACCCGGCTTTAAAACCGGACTTCCGCTTTATGATGAAGCAAAAAGGTGCCATGCTTGCCAAAGGCTTCCTCTTAGGTATTCAGTTTGAAACCCTGTTCCAGAACAATCTTTTCTATGCTATGGCTGCCCACAGCAACCGCATGGCAGGATTTTTAAGAGAAGCCTTTTTGGAATGTAAAGTCCCCCTGGCTACCGATTCGCAAACCAACCAGCAGTTCCCCATCCTGCCTAAAACCCTGATTGCAAAACTTCGGGAAAACTACCAGTTCCAGGATTTTGAACCCTATGATGAAACCAGCACGGTCGTGCGCTTTGTCACCTCCTGGGCAACCAAAGAAGAAGCGGTACACGAATTTGTCAAAGACTTCAAGAAATTATATCAAAACGGATAAATCCAAAACATACGGATAAACGCAAAACATACAAAAACGAAAAAAACTTCAAAAAAAACCTTTAAAAAAAACTTCAAAGAAAACTTCAAAAAAACTTCAAAAAAGAAAATCCGAAAAAACTGCATAAAACTGCAAAAAAGAACATCTCCGGCAGGTTCAGTATCCGCCGGGGTGTTCTTTTCTATGCGCATGGCACTCCAAGGAAGGTTGTCAGCAATCTGACGAGTGCCCGGCTGTTTTTCTACTTCATCATCTCCTGCAGAACTTCCATTCCCTTCTGCAGCTGGTTATCCATCTCGTCCGTAAGCTCCTCATCTTCCTCCAGTTCCTCCGGATACTCGAAGGGAATCTCCACATCCGGCTCTAATCCCACGCCGTGAAGATCAAATCCACTGGGGCTGTAATAATGGGCTGTTGTGATCTTAATGGCTGACCCGTCCCCCAGAGGAAGAAGGGTCTGGACGATTCCTTTTCCAAAGCTGGTCGTGCCCACAATCTTTGCCCGATCGTAATCCCGCAGAGCCCCGGCAAATACCTCCGACGCACTGGCTGAATTCCCGTCCAGCAAAATAACGATAGGAAAATCCACGCTGTGTCCGTCGTTGCAATAATAGCTTTCCCCTTCTTCGTTCTTATCCGCCGTCGATACAATCAGGGTGTTTTTCTTTCCCTGTGCATACTCGGTCAGATTATCCGGAAGCAGGTAATCCAGCATATCCACAGCCACATCGAGCACCCCGCCGGGGTTTCCGCGCAGGTCCACAAGAAGACCCTTCATCCCCTGCTTTTCCATCTCCTCAATCGCCTGGGCAAACTGCTGTGTCGTCACATCGTCAAACTGCGAAACGGAAATATAGCCCATGTCCTCCTTTAACATCCGGTTTTCTACCGTAGGAACTTCAATATGCCTGCGCACCACGTCAAAATCCACGTAATCTTCGATGCTTGGCCGAAACATTTTCAGATGAACCGTTGTTCCTTCCTCACCTTTGACATGCTGCTTCACCAGGATATCCAGGTCTAAATCCGCCGTCACTTCCACGCCGTCCACCTCATAAAAAATATCGCCTGCGCGAAGCCCGGACTCTTCCGCCGGCGTCCCCTTAAACACTTTGGAAATCGACACAACGCCCGTAGTTATGCTTTTGGATACCAATGCCCCGATACCGCAGTATTCCCCCGTGGTATCTTCCATCAGTTCTTCAAACTCTTCACTTGTATAATAAACCGAATAAGGATCGTCAAGTCCTGCCATAAGACCCTTATAAATATATTCTTCCATCCTCTGGTTATCTTTATCAAAAAGGAAATAGCTTTCAATAATGGCCTGAATCCTCTTGGACTTCATCTCCACCTGATTCCAGTCCACCGCCGAAACTTCCCCGTCCTCTGTCCCTTCAGCTAAAGACTGCACCTGCGCCTGGTTTTCCATCACGCTTCTTCCGATAAGAAAAATCCCTGCCGCTCCGCCGACCACAATCAGACCGGCAAAGGCAGTAACCAGTACACCGACTAAAACACCCTTCCAAAATTTATTCTTACTTTCCAAGTTATCTATCTCCCATCTGTTATCCCATAACATATTCTGTCTGTTAGTATCTCCCGGATTTTACACACTATACCAGGATTGGGCTGTGTCTTCAAATCCATTCGGCAGTATTAAGGGCAAAAGGAGCAGAATCTTTCTGCTCCCAAATGCCCTGCATTGTCAAAAGAATTTCCTAATCCCTTAATATTCCAGACTTTCCATGTACTTCATATACTTTACAACCATTAAAGCAATCTTAAAAGTAATCGCATCTTCAAATACACGAAGATCAAGCCCTGTGCTCTTCTGCAGTTTATCCAGACGGTAAACTAACGTATTCCGGTGAATGTAAAGCTGTCGGGAGGTTTCCGAAACATTCAGGCTGTTTTCAAAAAACTTATTGATCGTCGTCAGCGTTTCCTCATCAAAATCATCCGGTGACTTGCTGTCAAAGATTTCCTTGATAAACATCCGGCACAGGGGCAGAGGAAGCTGATAAATCAAACGCCCGATGCCCAAATGCGCATAAGCAACCACATTCTTCCCGCTGTAGAAAATCTTTCCCACATCCAGTGCCATCTTTGCCTCTTTGTACGAGCGGGAAACCTCTTTAATCTCATTGACCACCGTACCAAAGGCAACGTGAACCTTGGTCATGGCTTCTGTGTTCAGCATATCTAAAATCGTGCTGGCCGTCCTCTCCAGATCCTCATGCGTTTCCCCGGGCTTTACCTCTTTGACCAGGATAATGCTCTTTTCATCCACGGCCGTAATAAAATCCTTGGTCTTTGCCGCGAACAGGCTTCTGACCGTTTCTAAGGCGTTCACATCTTTTTCGTGCTGCGTTTCAATTAAATACACCACGCGCTTTACATTCGTTTCAATATGCAGCTTCTTTGCCCGATTGTAGATATCCACCAGCAGAAGATTGTCCAAAAGCAGGTTTTTAATAAAGTTGTCCTTATCAAAACGCTCTTTATAGGCTACCAGAAGGTTCTGCACCTGAAAAGCCGCAAGCTTTCCTACCATATATACATCATCACTGCCGCCTCTGGCCAGCAAAATGTATTCCAACTGATGTTCGTCAAAAACCTTAAAGAACTGATAGCCCTGAATTACCTGACTGTCTGCCGGAGAGTCCACAAATGCCAAGATAGAACTTTCATATTCCTCTGCATCGTTAAAGGTGGTGGCCAGAACCTTGCCTTCGGTGTCACAGATGCACAAATCAATTCTGGTAATTCCTTTTAAGCCCTCGATTGTTGTCTGAAGTATCTGATTTGAAATCATGCCATTCTCTCCTTATCATTTATTTTTACGCGAATACAATAACCGTTGCCGTGACAGAAGTTTCAAATATAAACCCTCACAGTAACCTGAAAACGTCCCTGTATACTATATTAATGCAAACCGTAAAAAAAAGCAAGCGAGTATCTCATCGCCTGCTTCTTTTTTTCGTCTATTTTGTACGGTTTCTCGCCATTCAGACCAATTTTATCAGTTAGTTAAGAATTACGTTCTCGCTGTCCTTATCAAATACATGAATCTTGGTTAAATCCATAGCCAGCTTAATCGTATCGCCAGGTCTTGCCGTGGTACGCGGATTTACGCGGGCAGTACAGCTGGTTTCGCCCAGGTTGAAGTATAAGTAAACTTCTGCACCAAGCATTTCGTATACACGGATGGTTGCGGAGAATACAGCCTTTGGATTTGCTGCCAGCCAGGCTTCATCATCGTGTAAATCTTCCGGACGAATACCCATGGTAACGGTCTTTCCTACATAGCCTGCAGCTTCCAGCTTCTTTGCCTTGTCAGCCGGCAATGCAATCGTATTATTATCAAAGGTCAGGGTAACATCTGCACCGCTCTTTGCTACAGTTGCATCAACCAGGTTCATCTGCGGAGCGCCGATAAAGCCTGCAACGAACTTGTTGGTTGGCTTGTCATATAAGTTCTGCGGAGAATCAACCTGCTGAACGATACCGTCCTTCATAACAACGATTCTGGTTCCCAGGGTCATAGCCTCTGTCTGGTCATGGGTTACGTAAATAATGGTTGCTTCCAATCTCTGATGCAGCTTGGAAATCTCAACACGCATCTGACCTCTTAACTTTGCATCCAGGTTGGACAGCGGCTCGTCCATTAAGAATACCTTCGGGCTGCGGACAATAGCACGACCCATAGCAACACGCTGTCTCTGACCACCGGAAAGAGCCTTCGGCTTTCTGTCTAACAGATGGGACAGGTCAAGGATTCTTGCAGCTTCCTGAACCAGCTTATCGATCTCATCCTTCGGAGTCTTTCTCAGCTTTAAGCCGAATGCCATATTGTCATATACGGACATGTGCGGATACAGAGCGTAGTTCTGGAATACCATCGCGATATCACGATCTTTCGGCTCTACATCATTAACCAGACGGTCATCAATGTATAACTCACCAGAAGAAATATCTTCCAGACCGGCAATCATACGAAGTGTGGTAGACTTTCCACATCCGGACGGTCCTACGAAAATAATAAATTCCTTATCAGCGATTTCCAGGTTAAAATCCTTAACTGCAACAAATCCATTGGGATATCTCTTTTCAACATGTCTTAACGATAAACTAGCCATTACCGATCCTCCTACTTTCTCTCAATCAATACATTTTAATTTGTGGTTCAAGATAATAAACTCCGGCCCCCACCGGACGCTTTTATCTTCATGCTGTAATCATACAAAAGATTTACTTTTTTTACTACCCTTGAAATAGCCAAAAAGAAAATTTTCTTTTTGGCTAATCTGTACATCGAAAAGAAAAATTATCCGAAATGTCAAATTTTCGTAAGAAAATGTAAATACGCCTTGTCAATATTCGATAAAGCCTTCTCCCAGCACTTCCCGGACATCACTCACGATAACAAAGGCTCTCGGATCGTATTCCCGGACGATTTCCTTAATCTGGCTGATCTCCTTTCGCGATACAACGCAGCAGAGCATCATTTTATCGCTGCCCGAATACATCCCCTCGGCCCGAAGACCGGTTACGCCCCGATCGATCTCCTCCATAATTGTCCCCGCAATTTCCTCATAGCGATCCGAGATAATATAGACCATCTTGGAAAACTTCAGCCCTTCCAAAATCCCGTCGGACATCCGGGTTACGGCATAGATGGCGATTAAGGCATAGAGTGTCGGACGAATGCCAAAAACAGCCGCACCTGTTAAAACGATGGCTGCATCCAAAACCTGCATAATCTGCGGTACACTGTAATGGGGCATGATTTTCTGCAGCAGGGCAGCCAGCATATCCGTTCCGCCTGTAGTCGCCTGCGTCATAAATACCATTCCGCTTCCCACACCGCTGATTAACCCGCCAAAAAGTGCGGACAGCAGGATATCATCCGCAGGCATAATCATCATTTCCGGGATAACATAGAGGGAGAGGGAGAGAGAAACCGTAGAAACCAGGGTTCGTTTGATAAACCTCCATCCCTTAATCCGGTAAGACGCCAGAAACAGCGGAATATTTAACAGGGTATTGGTCAGCCAGAGCGGCACGCCCACCTTTGATTTAATAACAATTGCAAGACCCGATACTCCTCCGGTAACCAGATTCAGCGGATCGTAAATATTTTTAATGGCAAAGCCCATAATAAAGGCTCCCGCGATCAATAACAGATAATCCATCGCTGCTGTTCTTTTTTTCATCTTCTCCTCCATGCCTGAACTTTAATAATAAGTATATCCAAAAAAGAAAAAGGCAGTCAGTAATTCTTGACTGCCTTATAATAGGAACATTTTCCGCAGCTGTCCGTATAAACAGCAGCCCTTCTTCCGCTTTTAACGCTTTCTTGCCAATACATTAATCCACTGGGTGTCCGCATGGTTTGAGCGGACATCCTTGGTGATCCATTCTTTTTCTACATGGAAGAATCCGTCTGCCTCCAGGTAAGAACGCAGTTCTTTCTCAGAATAAAAGCTGAAATACCGTTCGCCGCGAAAACCTTCAAAATCGCCCAGGCGCATGGAGAGATAGAAAATACCATCCTCGTCAAGCGCTTTTGCAACACGGGCAAAAATTCCCGAAAGTTCCTCCTTGGGGATGTGAATAAGCGCTGCACAGGCCCACACGCCGTCAAATGCACCGTCAAACTCCATCTCCTCATAACTCATCTGCAGCACATCCAGGCCCGTATGTACCTCTGCCAGCCTGCACATCTCCTCCGAAGCATCCAGCGGCGTTACATCATAGCCCAGTTCATAAAAAGTCAGGCTGTCCCGCCCGGAACCGCATCCCATATCCAGAATCGTATCGCCCTCGTCCAAAAGAGCCAAAAATTCACCGGTAATGGATTCCATATTCTGATCTACCGTATCCTCAAACACTTTTGCTGCGTACTTATTGTAATAATCTATCGGGTCCACGTCTTCCTCCTATAATTGTTCAATCGTTTTTTCTGTGATTTTAATTTTACCTTCTTTTAACAGCCGCCCCACGGCGCGTTTAAATGCGTTCTTGCTCATATGGAACTCGCGCTTAATGGTTTCAGGGCTTGCCTTGTCGTTAAACGGCAGAACACCGTCAAATTCTCCAATCACCTTAAGCACGGCTTCGGCGTCCGCATCCATCTGCAGGTAAGCCTTTTTTCGGGGACTTAAATCCAGCTTGCCGTCATCTCTGACCTTGATCACCCGGCACACCACCTCATCCCCCTCACGGTAATTGTCAAATAACTCCTTTTTGGGAATCAATCCGTAATAGCGGTAGTCCACAGCAACAAACGCGCCCAGCTTTTCATTAATTTCATAAATCCTTCCCCGAACTTCATCGTCGGCATGGTAGGGCGAAGTATTGCTCATGTAGGAATAAACCTTCATCGTGGCAGCAAGCCGGCTGCTCTTGTCTATGTAGAGTGCAACCAGGCACTCCTCCCCTTTTTGCACGGGATGGCTCTGTTCTTTAAAAGGAAGAAGAAGATCCTTTTCCAGGCCCATGTCCAGGAAAGCGCCGATCTTGGCAACCTCCTTAACCGTCAGAACCGCACATTCCCCCAACTGAAGCTTCGGGATTCTTATCGTTGCAATAAGGCGATCTTCCGAATCTTTATAGATAAACACCTTAAGCCTGTCCCCAACCTTTGTTCCTTCGGGAACCTGTTTTTTCGGAAGCAGCACACTGTTTTCGCCTGTCCTGTCCTCACTTAAGTAAACGCCAAATGTCTTTATACGGGCAACTTCTAACTCCTGCACTTTTCCTAACTCAATCATTCTTCCCTCCGTTATGCTGCCTTGTATTCCTGTAGTGGTCTTGTGGTGCGCTGTTATTTCGTTTTTCTTGCGGTCACTAATTTCTTTAAACGTTCTTTGCTTTCATCCACACGGCTGCATAAGGCTCACCCTGTGCATTAAACAAACCTACGGTAACTTCTGCCGGCCGTTCATCGGTCCGCCTGTCTGTCCTTAGCTCTATCACATCCCCCAGAACAGCCGCCCTGCGGTAGTCCGCCCGAAGTTCAGCAATCGGAAAGGAAATCCCGGCTGCCTCCCTGGCAAATGCAATGTACTGGGCATTATTCACATGATGGTTCGTGTCGATGTGGTAAGGACTAACCGTGATTTTCTCCCCGCAGGCACGGGTTCCTGAAAGATCAATTTTCCCCGGTGTTCTTTTCAGCGGCAGAGGCTCTCCCGGCACGCCATAGCCTTCCACATCCTCCGGCATCACCCGACAGGGCGTACCCGTATCCAGATTCAGCAAAAACCATGCCGAATCTGCTTCTGCCAAAAGATGGTCTTCGCGGTCAAAAAGGACAAAATTCCGATAACCGTAAATCCCTTTCCTCCCACAGTGCCAGGTGCCTACTGTGATCTCCTCTCCCAGTGCAGGATAGCGTTCGATAAGCAGCCTCCAGGAAGAAAGCATCCAGGCTTTTCGCTGTTCCAAAAGATAGGCCAGGCCCATATGGCAGTCCTCCGAGTGGAAAGTACTGCAGTCCTGGAAATAATTAATCAAGCCAGTCAGGCTAAGACATCCGTCTTCCCCGGTTTCACTGTAACGGACACGGCTTTTCAACTGATACATGGACGTAAAACCTTTCATGTTACTGTGCATGGATGTTCACAGTAACCCTTTCATTCATCAGAGCATTAAAATATAAAACTGAAAATCAAAAATCATTACTATTATATATGATTCTCCGCTAATTGTCCAGCCTATGTTATCGCCAGTCAGGGAAAAATAGAGGAAAAATGTGGAAGGTGGGGCATGGAAGGGAGAAATCGCCTGAAATTACACAAAAAATATTGCAAACCAAAATGGGATATGGTATACTACAAGTGGATTAAAGACAGCAATTATCCACACTGAACAAAACGAACACCCCGGAGCTGCTACTCCGGGGTGTTCTATTCCTTTTTTGGTATGGCGGCTTAAACCATAGGCTGATTACCCGTTACTTATCGTCGTCCAGCCATTTGCAAATGAAATGACTTATCACACTTGCCACAACAGCGACCAGTAAAGACAGCAACACTTCCACATTGAACACCTCCTTCCCGTACCAAGTGTAGGAGGTGGTAACATCGTTATCTTAACATAATTTCCTGCGTTATTCTACAGTTTTTTACATTTTTTTACAATTAAACAAATGGAATTATCATTTTCTGCTATAAAAAATAAAAACAAGGGCTGAAAAACCATGAAAAATCAAAAAAGTACTTGACGAATTCCCAAAAGATAAGTATAATAACTTTCGCAGTCATTCATATGGCTGGAAAACAATAGAATGGGCTATCGCCAAATGGTAAGGCAACGGACTCTGACTCCGTCAGTTCAAGGTTCGAATCCTTGTAGCCCAGTGAAAGACCTCCTGGAAAACAGGAGGTCTT
>VSOC01000329.1 GCA_009774615.1 Lachnospiraceae bacterium | reverse complement strand
CACTTCTTCCAAAACTGATGTCGGGTGAAGTGGATGTCAGCGCAGTTGACTTTTAAGCTGCTAAATTATCGTTTATATGCATAACATATACAAGATTCAGAAAGGAGATTAGCTAATGACGATTTTAAACGAATTGGATTCCACCTGTGGACTCTCTGACGAGGAGTTGACGGTCAGATTCAGGGAATCTATAAGGATTGATAATGAAGTAAGAAAAATAAAAGGCTTGCCTGTTGCAGGATATGACGATGAAACGAAGAAGGCGTACCTTGAATATCCGGACGGGAGGCGTGAGTATGTCGGGAAATGATGGGATAAGGCTTCCAGAAGTCATTGTATTTGCTGGTCCAAATGGAAGTGGCAAATCAACAATCACCCGAATGGCAAAGATTGGGGGTGAATATATAAATGCAGACGATATAAAAAGGACTACATTGTGCACGGATTTGGAAGCAGCTATAAAAGCGGAAGAATTAAGGGAACGCATGATTGTGGAGAGAAAAGATTTTACATTTGAAACTGTGTTGTCTACTGACAGGAATCTGCTATTATTGCAAAGAGCAAAAGAAAAGGGATATTTTATCAGGGGGATTTATGTTTTAACATGTAATGCAGATATCAATGTTGCAAGAGTGAATGCAAGAGAAGTGCTGGGAGGGCATGGCGTTCCAGAAGAAAAAATCAGATCAAGATATGATAAGGCGCTTGCACTGATTCCAAAGTTCGTCAAGATTTGCGATATCCTGCATATATATGATAATACGCAGGAGCCGTTCAGAATATTTAAGAAACGCAAAGACGTATATTATCGTTGGAGCAATCAATATTGGAGTAATGATGATATTAAAAAATTAAGTGGAATTGAGGAATTTGTAAATTAATCTATAGGCATATTCCCTCAATGGCGTCGAGAGGAAACAGGCGGAAGAACTGCCTATATCGTTCTCTGGAAATACGAAATAGAAGTTTATTTGTTGTCCTATCCCCCTGTGAGTGGCAGGAGCCAAAGCCAGGGACTGCCACTCCGTAGTCTTTCTCTAAAAAAGAAGGAGGAAAGACTATGAAAGAAGAATTGATGAACAAGATTATTCAGGGGATGTTGCTGTTTTTAAACAACGCACAAATGGGGCATCTATTAGAAGTGCTAAACTATGCATTATTTGGGTATGAAGTTAAAAAGTCGGATGGTATAGAGCATGAGGATATTGAACAGGAGAATATAAAAATACTGGATGCTTTCATTTCTGCTAAAAATATTGAGGGTTGTTCTGAGAAATCCTTAAAATATTATCGAACAACGATAGAAGCGATGCTTGCAACCATTGGAAAAGGGGTTTTGCATGTCACAACGGAGGATTTGAGGGAGTATCTGGCGAATTACCAGGAAGAGAAGAAGTCAAGCAAGGTAACGATTGATAACATCCGAAGAATCTTGTCGAGTTTTTTTACGTGGCTGGAGGATGAGGATTACATATTAAAAAGCCCAGTACGAAGGATACACAAGGTTAAGGCGGCCACAGTAGTAAAGGAAACATATTCCGATGAGGAATTAGAAGTTATGAAGGATGCCTGTGATAATCCGAGGGATTTAGCTTTAATTGACATGCTTGCATCAACAGGGATGCGTGTTGGCGAATTGGTTCTCTTAAATCGGGAAGATATAAATTTTGAAGAACGGGAGTGTATAGTATTTGGTAAAGGCAGTAAGGAACGTATCGTTTATTTTGATGCGGGAACAAAAATACATTTGCAGGAATATCTGGATGGACGGACCGATGATAATGAGGCGCTGTTTGTTTCGTTAAGGGCTCCTTATGATAGGCTGCAGATTGGAGGTATTGAGGTCAGGCTTAGAAACCTTGGGGAAAAGCTGGAGTTATCCAAAGTTCATCCGCATAAGTTCCGGCGAACCCTTGCAACCACGGCTATTGATAAGGGGATGCCGATAGAACAATTGCAGCGATTACTTGGGCACCAGCGGATCGATACGACATTGCAATATGCTATGGTCAAGCAAAGCAATGTGAAATTAGCTCATAGAAAATACATAGGATAGGAAAGTAATAATGATGAATGGACGAAAACGTATTCGGCTGGGAGATGTTATTTTAACGAATAATGAATCGTATTCGCCGAAAGAGGAATGGTCATATGTCAATTATCTTGATACGGGGAGCATTACGGAGAGTTCAATAGTAGAAATTCAACGAATTGATTTAAATGCTGAAAAATTACCGAGTCGGGCAAGGCGTAAGGTCAAATATAATAGTATTATATATTCAACTGTGCGGCCAAATCAACGACATTTTGGTATCATCAAAGAGTTGCCTGAGAATTTTCTTGTGTCAACAGGATTTGTAGTGATAGATGTATGTCAAGAGATGGTTGATGCGGATTATTTATATTTTTGGCTGTCCCAAGAGAGTATAGTTGAACTGCTTCATGCTATTGCAGAACAGAGTGTATCAACATATCCTTCTATCAAAGCATTGGATATTGAAAATCTGGAGATTGATTTGCCGCCAATAGAGGAACAGAAAAAAATAGCTTCTATTCTGGTAGAACTGAGGGAAAAAATAGCACATAATGTAGCTATAAACGATAATTTA
>VSOC01000328.1 GCA_009774615.1 Lachnospiraceae bacterium | reverse complement strand
TGCTATCTAACATACATCAAAAAGAGGTAAGATAACACCCTCTGCAAAAAAGGTATCGTTATCTTACCTCAACAAAATTTGTACCACTCCAGCCGTCATCGACGTATATTTCCGCAACCTCTATCCCATGATACTGTGCATACTGCATGAGCATCTGTTTCTGGCTCGTTATGGAATTGCTTTCCCTGTCCGTGATGCCGTCATCAACGGACAACCGGGTATATAACCCGCCTTTTGGTGCTGTTTTGTATGTAGTCCTACCCATTCGCTTCTCCTTTTCCGGAAGAAGCTGGTAAACTGCAAAGTGGTTCTTCGTTTTCTATTATACCTTCACAGCCGCCCTCCTGCAAGCATTTTCCCGCTTTATCCGCATTTTCTGAATTTAATATCGCCCTTACAAACGCATCCTGCGGCGTTCTCCTGCTGTCAAATACCCTTGTCACTACCAGTTTTGTTTTATTCAAATATATTCCCTCCAATCAATTCAATTCCAGACGCTTTGAAAGGACGCAATTAAGACGCTTCCCAAATGCCCCCAAAGCCTTGTATTTCCTATGTTTAGACGCTAAGACACTTATTTTTCAAGTTAGAAAATAAAAATTATAATATATAAGATACAGGCTCTTATTCGGCTGTATGTGTATATAAAAAAGGATTTCGGATTTTGCCCGTCTTTGCGTCTGTTGCGTCTTAATGCCCGTTCTCCCCTGTCCGCACCTTTACATGGATTCCCTTAAAACCCCTTGCCGTCTTACCGGAACCGAGGGCGATATTATGGGTATAGTCCAATCCGTACTGCTTCTCGTTCTGCCTTAAAAAATTAGAGAAGCTGCGCTCCCCTAATGGCTTTTCGAGGTTATCTTCGCACCACTGGTTATAAGCGCTGTAAAGCTGCTTTGACGTGGCGTGTGTGCCTTTCTCAAGCCTGATATAGCCTTCCGACTGCATGAATACGATAATGTTATTTCCGTCCTGCATGGCTTTTGTGAGATTGTCCTCCGCCCTCTGGCTTATGGTGAAATGGTATCCGTTGTCAATCAGGCGGTGCAGCCCCTCAAGGCACCATAAAAATATGCCCTCTGCTTCAGCAATCAGCTTTTCGCCGAGGAACGGATCGTCTTTCCTGTCCGGCTCACGCTCCTTGACTGTAAGGACTATCTGCCGCCGGAAAAAGCCATAAGAACGGTCATACAGTGAACCGAGGTTGCCATTCCCGAAACAGATAAACCTCACGCATAAATATCCCTGCTCACTCTGCTTCCCCTTGCGCTCCAAGTCCGTTTTATCTTCCAGCGTCACTATGGATTTGATGTTGTTCGTCTGCGGCAGTGCTTCCAGCTTCATATCATCGTCAAGCATCAGGAGTTTCCATTCGAGGTCTGCCCTTGCGAAGCGGTCAACCTCCACTTTCTGTATGCTGCCCGTGTTCATGTTGTCACCGAGCAAAGCACGAAGCACCCTGCCGATGCGTGACTTGCCCTCCCCGCCTTTGCCTATGACTATCATCATTTTCTGCCCTTTCGTTGTCGGCAATAGTACATACCCCATAAACTCCTGCAATGTAATGATGTCCTCCGGCTCCAATAACTGCCCTATAAAGGATAGCCACTGTGACGGTTTGGGCGTATCAGGCATATACCTCACCGGAAGCCGGTTCATGCAGAAATCTTTCTGTGCGGAGAAGTTTTTCGATAAGAAATACGTCCCGTTCGCCACATGGATACGGTCTGTCTGGAATGGCAGCGGCGGCGAGTAGCACCTGATCCGCAGCGCATCCAGGAGCGTTGTTGCCTTTTTTGCTATGCCTGATGTGACATAAGGCGCAATCTTGTAATATATCTCCGCCTTAATCTGTTCCGAATCACCGATTGCCCCGTTTATGTCAAAAAAAGTGCCGTGTATGCATTTCATAGGGTGTCCTGCAAGGAAATCCTCACAGAAAAGCACGTCATTGACCTTGTTCCCGTCAAACCATGTTTCCGGCTGTGACGCCTGCTCCATTTTCTCCATTGTTTTTTCCAGTGCCGCCCTCTGCTCTGGCGGCACACTGTTCCAGTCTTCTTTCAATCCTCAACACTTCCTCTCCATAATCCGTTACCATCTCCACACGCTCCGATAGCGGAGCGTACAGTAAAATATCTAACAGGTACTCAATGTAATCTTTCTTCTCCAACGCTTCACAGAACAGCAGGTGCCATTCTTCCTCCGGCTTGTGCGGCGCATACTGCTCTTTCCACTGTCTTAAACAGCATAGGTAATCCGAAAGCACACGGAAACACTTCTTCTCCGCCCTCTCAAACCTCTGCTCCGGCGACAATCCCCTTTTCCTCTTTGCCAACGGCTTCCTGCCCCTTTTATTCTCAAAAGTGATACCGAAATCCGACGCAATCTGTACCGCCGCTTCTTTCTTCCCAAGACCATAAAACTTTGCCACAAAATCTATGGCATCGCCCTTTTCCCCGCACCCGAAACAGTAATAGCGGCTGTCTATCTTCATGCTCGGATTTTTGTCCTTGTGGAATGGGCAGACCGCCATGCCGTTACGGTTTATCTTTATCCCGCAATGCTCCGCCGCCTGCCTTGCGGTAATGCCGTTTTCCCTTATCGCTTCAAATACATTCATGCAGCC
>VSOC01000327.1 GCA_009774615.1 Lachnospiraceae bacterium | reverse complement strand
CATAATCGCTTTTTCTTTCTCCGGCGGGCAATGCGGCACACGGCTTATATTATCGCCTACATTGTAATTCAGACGTTTCTCAATACCGCATTTGTCTTTTATCTGTGCTACATACAGTGACGATACCTTTAAACCATACTCCGACATTATCCATTCTTTAATTTCCGTATAGGTTGCACAGCCTTTGACATCCTTCAGATATTCATTATCTTTTGGCTCATAATCCACATACGCATAGATTGTTTCAGCAGTGTTACTATTTCCTACCCAAAAGGACGCACGTCTCAACATGTTCACCATTGTCCAAACCTATACTTAAATCATTTTCAATAATCGGCAGCTTAAACCGAATTGATTTAAGCCACTGACCATTGGGTTTGCGTTCCTCATAAATCTGTATTTCTGCAATCAACGCTTCGATAAGCTGTCGCCGTTCCACATCGTTCATAGCGAAATACAATTTGTCAAAATAAATCAATACCTTATAAATATTATCCCCTGTGATTTTCTCGGCTTCGATGGATGTCTTTTTTGCTCTGGCATCCATCAACTGCGATTCCAGTTCTTCTATCTTATCATACATCCGATAAAGCCTGTCATCAAGGTCTGCCTTTCTTCTGATATAATGTCTGTCATCGGGATTGAGGTTATCAATTTCCTCAATCAGCTTCGATTTGATGGCATAATCTTGACGGAGCTGTTTTTCATAATTGGTTATCTCTTGGTCTATGGCGGTCGTATCAACTTTCATGTTGATTTTTTCCTGCATCATTGCCGCAAAATGGGGATTACTGACTAGCTTTACTATCACTTCGGCTACGGCATCGTCCAGAAGTTCTTCCCGTATCTGCTTTCTGTAATCGCATTTATGCCCCCGCTGCATACCACGGTGTTTACACCCATAATAGAAGAAATCCTTGTATTTCGTTCCGTCCTTTTTGTATTTGATGCTCTTGTTCCCATACATCCCCGCTCCGCATATGGGACACTTCACAATCCCAGAAAGCAGGTGCGTCCGCTCGTTTTTCCCCTTATTGACGTGTTCATACTTCTTCGCCTGTGCAATCAGTTTTGCCTGCGCCGCATTCCAGACATCTTCTGGGATAATAGCTTCATGCAGTCCGTCTACCAAAAGAAAATTTTCCTGCTCCACGAGATGGTATTCATTCCGTGTCCCGTGGACTTTTTCTGTTTTCCTGCGTCCATAAGCAATTTTACCGCAATAGACTGGATTTTTCAATATCAGTCGGACTAAGTGGGCATCAAAAAGAGGGTTCTTCCCATTCTGACGCTGTATCTTGCGGATGCCGTGGTTTTCCAGATATTTTGAAATCCCATTTGAGCCAATATCCGTATTCACATACTGGTCATAGATGGTTCGGATTGCAACTGCTTCTTCCTCGTTGATTTCCAACTTGCCATTTACGAGCTGGTATCCATATGGCGCAAATCCACCGTTCCATTTCCCCTCTCTGGCTTTCTGGATTCTGCCCTCCATTGTCTGGACACGGATATTCTCACGCTCAATTTCGGCTACCGCCGACAAAACGGAAATCATCAGCTTGCCCGCATCTTTGGACGAATCAATCCCGTCCTCCACGCAGATTAGGTTCACGCCGAAGTCCTGCATGACCTGCAATGTGGAAAGGACGTCTGCCGCATTTCTCCCAAAACGGGATAACTTGAATACCAAGACATACGAAATGTTGTCTTTTCCTGACTTCACATCCTCCATCATCTGTCTGAATTGCATACGCCCCTCAATGGATTTACCCGATTTCCCTGCATCCTCATACTCGCCTACAATTTCATAGTCATTGAAATCTGCATACGCTTTCATCCTTGACCTCTGTGCGTCCAGTGAATAACCGTCAATCTGCATGGCGGTGGAAACCCTCTTATAAGTGTAAACCTTTATTCTTTCTTTGTTCATAGTAACAGCAACTCCTTTTTTACCAAAACCGTGATATTTATTTTCTGCACTTAAAATTGTATCAGCGATTCTCTGAAACAACAAATGTGCGATTTTGGTGAATATTAGAGTCGCTGTTATATTCTTTGTTATGACTGGCATCGGGCATACCGTCTATGCCCAGTTCGGAAGCGTATTTTGCTATCAGATTTGCCAACAGGTCAGCTAATCCATTCCACTCATCATCAATGAGCATATTCCGATACACCCCCTTTATTTCTTTGTCATAGCAAGGCTAATGGCAAGAGCCTTGTCAACTCTTGCCATTATATTATTGGGCATTGTACCCATATGGTTTTTAAGCCTTTGCTTATCAATCGTCCGTATCTGTTCAAGCAGGATAATAGAATCCCTGTCAAGCCCCTCAACATCTTTTACCTCGGTATGTGTCGGCAGTTTTGCCTTTGTCTGCGTCCTGCCTGTGATTGCCGCAATAATGACTGTCGGGCTGTGGCTGTTGCCTATATCATTAGAAATGATAAGTACGGGTCTTGTTCCGCCCTGTTCTGAACCAACAACGGGATTAAGCTCTGCGTAGAAAATGTCGCCACGCTTAATAGTCCTATCCATAGTGTCTGACCTCCTATTTTGATTTAGGCAGGAATACCCTGCCTATGTAACAGCCAGACGCAAGGAAGCATTTAAGGTCGGGAGAATATAAAACAAACTCTGTTCCATT
>VSOC01000326.1 GCA_009774615.1 Lachnospiraceae bacterium | reverse complement strand
TGGCAGAGCAGAAGAGATTGTAACCTTTATTTCAGAACCTGCCAGTGCTCTTTTGGGAACTAATCAAAAAACAACGGATGATATACAAAAAGAAAAAAAATCATTGCACCGACCACCAAAAATGCAATTCATTTTTAGAGAAGATGTAGAAGAATAAAGGATAGGAAAGGGATGTACAGTAGCGATAAAGGGTTCATGAACCTATGTTCTATTTTAATGCATTCCCCAAAAATTTCCAGTAAACATCTTTATTTAAGCCAGACTTTAATACAGAAGCTTTTCATTTTCTTCCATAAAGCCCCAATAAATTATATATAGAAGGAAAATATGCCATAATAAAAGAGCTTCAATAACAAGTACCTTTTTAAACAAGTCCTTGATAGAAGCCCTTCTAATATTCTATGCTATATTATCTACTATCCCCTATATCCAGATTGCTTGTCGCACCCAACGATTTCCAATGTAGAGTTTTCATTAAACAGCTATTTTTATCCCATACTTCCATACTTCCAAGCTAACAAGCCCTTTTACATCAAGTAAATTCTTTTCTATCCCTTTATCCCCTGTACATCACTATATACGGTAATGCATACATGTTTCCTTTACCATCTTTTATCCCCCCTTTATACCCCTGTTCTCTATGTACATTTTCATGTAAAAGAATTTATTGGCAGGATTTTCAAGGGTGCTTGGTATTTTAAAGGTGACGAGAAGGGGAATTTTATAAGCCCCTATAGCTGGCTAAAAACTTACAGGAGAGGGAGAGGGGGAGGGGGATGTTCAAAAGCCCTAATCAACCAGACCAGTAAACCAGCCTGATATAATCCTGTTGCCCTGCATTATCAAGCTATTTACACAAGCCTTATCTTTTCCCTGCATCTATCTTTAATCCATACTCCAGGTAGTATTACTTAATCCCAATATCTATCATTATTCCTTAAATGCTAAAATACCAACAATATAACCCTTGCCTGGTGTATACTTTGCCAAGTGTGGCGAGGGGTGAATCTTTTCCATGCGCTTATTATTGGCAGAATACTTACGGGAGAGAGGAGAAGAGTAAAAAAGCCCTTTTTAGCAAACTTATTCATAATCCATCCTTAATAAACAAGTCCATCCTTAATTACCCCATTTCTATCAAGTCCTATGATAGATACCTGTACTGCCTGAATCAATCTGTCGATTAGCTCACAAATTGAGGTTGGCACTTGTTCACACAGAAAAGCCCCAAATTTTATCGGCAGAATTTTTTCTAATGCCAGACTATCCAAAAGGAATGAAGGGGGATTTTTAACATGTTCTTATCATTGGCAGAATACTTAGGGGAGAGTGGGAAGGAGATGGCAAAAGCCCTTCCCCAATAAAAAATAAGCCAGACCGATAAACCAGCCTGACTTATTATCAATTTCCCTGTTTAGTTCTCTTTCTTATTGCTCTTACTGGTTTTCTTATGTCCAGCAGTTTTATTCTCCATGAGAGAATTTTCCTTTTCCTGCTCCTTTCCTGGTTCATGGATGCTTTTTTCTTCTTTCTCCTGTTCCTTTCCTGGTTTGACAACGCTGTTTTCCTGCCCTTCCAATTTTTCCTTTTCTTCTTCCAGGAAAAGAAAAGAAGGGGCTATGGAAGCATCTTTTGTCAAATCCTTTTCACAAGCCTCCAGTTCCGATAAACCATCAAGAAGTCCCTGTAAACCATCCAGCATCAAATGCACATGCTCATAACCATCCATCAAGTAGCCAATAAATTTCTCATAGATAAGCTTTTCCTTATCCGACAATTCCATGGCATTGACAGTACAGGCTTTTTCAAGGCTGTTATTAAACCGAATACACACCTGACAAATTTGTTCCAGGGGAGATAAAGCAACTTTAACCATGCCCTTTTTATAACAGCCACGATGTACCACGATTAATTCCCCGGAGTTTACCAGAACCTTAATTGCCCCAGCAATAACCCCATCCGTAAGACTTGGATTGTCTTTAAGGTTCTCTTTGATATGCTTAACCAGAACCCGACGCTCCACCTCTTTTTCTTCTGTCCCCATAAACATCATAATCAAATGCTTTACTTCTTCCGTTGTAGAACGAAATCCTAACGTATTTTCCATAAGTGTATCTCCTTTTCTTTTTTATACACTTATCCTAACGCTGGAATTTGGTATTGTCTGTAGACAAAGTGCAAGGAGATTCCACGATGAATTTAGGGAAAATAGAGAAGTAGATACCTAGCCAGAGAGGAAAAGCCCAAAAAGTGTTTTCAAAAAAGTAATTTGGTAATTTTTCTCCCAGAAAGCCCATGAATCCAAGAAAAACGCCCATTCAAAAAAGTAATAAAAAGGTAATTTCTTATCAAAATCTATCTCAAAATCCATCACAAGCCCCTAAGGGGAAGTTCTTAAAAAGTGTTTTCAAAAAAGTAATTTGGTAATTTTTCTCCCAGAAAGCCCATGAATCCAAGAAAAATGCCCATTCAAAAAAGTAATAAAAAGGTAATTTCTTATCAAAAATTCGTTACCTGTTCCAGAGTCAAGCCCTGAAAACAACATTCAACTTATTCTACTATAAAATGCAGATAAATTCAAGTGTTTTCAAGCAATTTCAAGCAATTTAGAACGACTTTTCATCAAGTAAACCAGATAAACAGCCCCCTAAAG
>VSOC01000325.1:461-2661 GCA_009774615.1 Lachnospiraceae bacterium | reverse complement strand
AAATTTGAGAATGTAAAATTTATAAATTGTATATTAAATGATGAAAATTTTATGGAAGCTGAAGGATTAGATAAAATAGAAATTTTATAAAATAAAAATTCATTAAAAGATATAAGAATTGACATTCATATAATTAGCCTATTAAAAGGTATCTACACTTGATATTATGAAAAAATAGCTGGTTAAAAAGGCGAGGAAATTGACGCAATATATGGAGAGGAAAAACAATGTCAGTAGGATTGTACAAATATGATGGTGACTTTTATGATAGAAATTCGGAATTGGTTTTAAGTGAAAATATTGCATCTGAGCGTTTTTATAATAAGTATTGGGAAAAGGCTATTAATGAACTTAATGTTAAATATATTCAAGATGGTGCTGAAATTAATTTTGCAATGAAAGATACAGTGTTAAAAGAATTGGAAATGTTACTGGAATGGGCAATGAAAAATGTTGAGGGAAAAGATTTGCAATATATGAAAGATAGAATAGAAAATTTACAAAAAGTAATTCCTACAGCATTTGATGATGAAAATACTATATTGTATATTTTTTGATTATGATGGAGTTCATAAAATGGCAGAGATAAAAAAATATAATGTTAAAGATGGTGAAGTACTTACGTGCTCTCTTGGAAGTCAGAATAGTATATTACATGTGCCAGTTTCTCATGGAAGCAGTGTTCATGGAAAAAATGAAGCGACAATAAATGATTGCCGTCCAGGAGTAAATATTTTACCTTTTGGATTGTGCAAGCGAGAGAGTCCTCCTGTGCCGTGTATGGAAAGGAAATTAGATTTACACCAAGTTCTGTGGAAATTATTTGTGAGGATCAGAAAACGGGTAAAAAACAGGCGCAAATAACTTTACATGAAGACAATGGTATTGAAATATACAGTAATGGAGAAATTACTTTTGCCAGTGGAGAGGGAATAACTATAGATGCAGGAGAAGAACTGGAGATAGCAGCATCTAAGCAAATTCGGCTGCGCTGTAAAAAAGGACGAATTCAAATGGATGATATGCTTGAAATTGCCGGATCGGATGTTCGGATGAACTAAAAAGGAGCAGGATGAATAACTATTTTGTCATGACTTTAGACAATCGGGCATTAAAGGATAAGAAAATACAACTTGAAGACAGACGTTTTCTTAAAGAAGAACCATTTGTAAGTTATTTAAACTTTGATAAAGGGGAGAAACTGCCTGATTTTATCCAGGGAAAATGCGAGAATCAAACATTTTTTTGCATATCTCAGGCAATGAAAGATATATTTGATGCATATGTTAGTTTTCAGAAGGAAATCCCAGTATTTTTTACTGATTCTCAATTTCGAAACCAAAATGTATATTGGATTATTGATTTAATAGAAAAAGATTGTCTTATACAGGATTTTTATGCAGATCGATTTCATCTTACTTTCCGTTATTCGCCAGAAGATGGACAATATTTATGGAAAACTAAAAATATACGAACAGTATATGTGATCGTTTCTTTGGAACTGGCAGAAAATCTGCTTCGGCGGCAAATGTATGGTTTATGTTTTTCGCCTGTTTTGAATCGCACATAGAATGGAGGAAAGGCAGATGTTCCTGGAATATTTTAGATTAGAACTTCCGATTTCAATACAAACAATTACAGAATTTTTTTATTCTCAACAGGCAGGAGAACATATTTGGTTAAAAATTTCGGGAGTTATGGCGGAAAATGATATTCCAACATTATTAGAAACAAAAAGGAATAGTACAATTAAAATTTTTGTCAGTCAAAACGAAAAAGAAAAATTATTTTTCTCAGGTGTCTTATACTCCATTGCTTTAGAAGGAAAAGAAGAAGGAAAAGTAATCTTAAAGGCAGTCAGTTATTCTTTTCTTTTAGATATAAAACGAAGACGACGAAGCTTTCAACGCAATAACATGTATTACAGCGATTTGTTAAAGGAAATACTTTTACCCTATCATGGAGATTTTATGATACTGGATAAAAAAGGAGAAAAGAAAACGGTAAAAGTTCCTATTGTGCAATATGAAGAAACCGATTGGCAGCTAATCAACCGTTTAGCTTCTTGCTATGGCAGTTTGGTTTTTCCTGCTGCTATAGGAGAACATCCGCAGCTTTATTTGGGAATCAGTGAAAATGGAAAGAAAATTGAAGAAGAGGGTGTATGGCAACTAATAGAAGCTTTAAGAAAGCAGAAGAA
>VSOC01000325.1:0-451 GCA_009774615.1 Lachnospiraceae bacterium | reverse complement strand
GCATTAAATAACTTTTCATATGGATATGTAATTCAAGAAACAGCAGAAGATTACGATCTGCTTATTTATAAAAAAGAGGAATGTTAAATTGTATTTGAAAAATATCTAGAGAGATGGATAATAAGGCAATTAATTTTTAGGTGTTTATTTAAGCGAAAGTAATTTAAGTGGTTGGGTTTTTGAAAAACGTAAACTTTATAAAATGTATATTAGATAATAGAAGCTTTAAGAAAGCAGAAGAATTGGATAAAATAGAAATATTATAACATATGATAGATGTCAAAAATAACAGAAATATTAAATTTGGAGAAATGATAAATGGAAGCGATGATAACATTAAATTGCGAAAAATATTCGGATAATATAATAGATGTTTTGAAATTATTTCAAGATATTGGTTGGGATATATATGACACACAGGGTATGGTTGAATTTTTACCTATAAATGATT
>VSOC01000324.1 GCA_009774615.1 Lachnospiraceae bacterium | reverse complement strand
ATCAGCCAGGATAAACAAAAACGTATGGAGTACGAAGCCAGAGAAAAGGCAGTTCGGGATTACAATCAGGGGATACTTGAAGCAGAGCAACGGGGAGAAGCACGAATCAATAAACTAAACTCATTGTTAATTAAAGATAAGCGTTACAATGATTTGGAACGCTCCGCTAATGATTCCTCCTTCCAGAAGCAATTAATGTCAGAATATGGAATATAATTATAACGGAAAAATATAAGCCGTGTCAGATTCTGACACAGAAAAGTTACAATAAAACCATACGCATTTAGACCAAATGCAAAACCGTCCAATGCTACCAACATCGAACGGCTTTGCGTAGACTTATCCTGCCGGATTACTCCAAGCATGATACAATCACATAGCAAAATAAAAATCGAAGCAACGGATAATCTTGATTGCCTAGCGCAGGCTCTGCTTGCTGATTACAGCCGGACAAAAGGTGCATCAACTGATTGATGAAAGCCCATTAGGTCATGCCAGTTTGGAACTACTGGTCAATTTGTTACATCAGATGTATGAATATGGCGAATTATACGAATTAACGGACAAAGATTACTCTGCCCATCTAAAGATAAACATTCCTGATAATGAAAAACATGGAACCCCTTTTTCTGATGCAGAGTTGGATATTTTATGGGAAAATCAGTTTGACCCAGACATAGAATTAATTCTTATTATGTGTTACTCCGGCTTTCGGATTAGTGCCTATAAGACAATTTTCATTGATTTTGATGCAGCATATTTTAAAGGTGGAGTAAAAACCAGCTCCTCCAAGGAACGTATTGTTCCCATCCACTCCGCTATACACATTAGTTAAGCGCCGGATGGAGCGTGAACAATGCCTACTGGACAGCGACCAAACCTTTCGGAAGCGTATGAATAAACTTCTTAAGCGATTACATATGCCCAATCATACCCCTCATGATTGCCGCCATACATTTTCCAGGTTGTGTGAAAAATTTCAAGTTAATGAAAATGACCGAAAACGGCTAATGGGACACAGCTTTGGAAAAGACATTACAAATAGTGTCTACGGACATCGAGAACTTGATGATCTGAGAAAAGAAATCGAAAAGATTATCGTAAAAAGCTGAAATAGATTGAAACGGTTAGTCACACGTTAGTCACAAATTTTTTGAAAACCCTTGATTTTACTGGGCTTTTTATCCGAAAAAGGATAATTAACTACTTATCCTCCCCTTTTTATCCGGCTCATCTGTGAAAGCACAGGTGGGCCGGATTTTTTGCTGATAAATACAAGGTTTTTTAATATTCCATTTTTTTACATTTCATGGATAAGACAGCATTTACACCAGTTTTACACCAATTGATCCAGAAAACCGTTTTATGACACCCCTTTAACAGGAAACAAACCAGAAATCTTCTGCATTTCTTTTACCTTGGTATCAGGAAGCACATGGGCATATAAATCCATCGTAATCGCCAGTTTAGCATGTCCAAGAATTACTTTTAATACCTGGGGTTCCATACCATTTTCAATGCAGCGCGTCGCAAATGAGTGACGCAGCCCATGAAAAGAAATATAGGAAAATTCCTGACCGGATTTTTCAATTCGTTTGATAATCGTTTTAATTCCATTATTTAAGTACGTTTTTCCCAAAGGTTTTCCTGTGTCGGTGGTAATAACCAGGTTCTCCAATTTATCCAGCGGCTTCCAGTCAGGGCCAAGCAGAAGCTTCTTTTCCATTTGATTTATGCGGCGTTCTTTTAATAGGTGGTACACATTATCAATCATTGGAATATCACGATAACTGCTGCTGGTTTTTGGTAAATCTTTATAAAAACCATAACGGTTCTGCACTAAAGTTCCTCTTACATGGATAATTCTGTTTTGAAAATCAATATCCTTCCATTCAAGCCCCCGTATCTCACCGCTGCGCATCCCTGTAGACAAAGCTAACTCGTAGACATATCCATAATGATACTGCCTGGCAACTGTTAAAAATAGCTGCTGCTCTTCCCTGCTCAATACCCGCCGCTCTGCTGGATCATCCATTTTGGGAAGTGTAGTAAGGGGAACCGGATTTTTAAGAACTAACTGGTTTTTATATGCCTGAATGTACATTCCGCTTAAAACAACCGATACCAGTTCAATCGTACTCCGGGAATATCCATCTGCTTTCAGCGTATTGTACAGATTTTGAATCTGTTCCGGCCGCAGGTCTTTTAATTTTTTCTTACCCAGAGGCTTTTTGATATAAGAACTATAGGTATCTTCATAAACTCCTATGGTTCCTCGCTTAACTGATGGCACCTTATATTCTTTAATCCAGGTATGAAACCAATCATCAATTGTAATTTTATTTTCTTTGGCATAAAGACCATGTTCTAATTCATAGCGCAATTCCTCCAACTTTTTCTGCAGCTTTTTAACATCTTTATCATAAAGCGTATAACGTTCGCCGTAATAGCTGAATCGTCCCATATAATTTCCATCCGCCCGAAGCGTAATTCCTTTTGGTAAGTTCTGTATATCTTTTTTCACTGCCATGTCTTTCCTCCTAAAAATTGAGAGGACAGTTCATGCCCTCTCAGAGATAGTTTAAATAAAACTTATAATTGTCAGTTATTAATTTAACCTGTTGTGCTAGTTGATATAGAAAAACTTCAACAAAATATGCTATCCTATAGTTGTACACCACTACG
>VSOC01000323.1 GCA_009774615.1 Lachnospiraceae bacterium | reverse complement strand
GCTACGATTCATCCATACTGGCTTACATTGCCATAATACTAACCGCCCTTTTTTACACAATTATGACTATCATCCATACAGAAATTAATGATAACCTTATGAATTACGGCGGACTTCATGAAGCACAAACTTCTTATACAGTTAACTTAGGACTTGGAACAGCACAAAAAGAATTTATCTATCTGTTAGAATTATTAGAAAAATACAACCTGCAAAAAATAAAAGAAATTCGGATTTCCGTACCCCCGCTCCTAGGGGTTGGTATCGCATCACCGGATAATCCCGTTGATGATTTTGAACTGGACGGAAGGAGTTTTACCGAGCAGGAATTAATAAATGGAGAAAATAAGATTATTTTATCAAACAAAGATTACCGGACTTACTATAAAAATCATGAGATTGGGGATACGCTTTCGATTGGCAACACGGATTTTCAGCTTATTGGTATTTCCTATACTACCGAACAATCGATGCTTCCTCTTAATTGTTTTCTTCACGCACAGACACCATTTTTCACAAGTCACATTATACTAAAAACAGAACACCGCATAAATCTATGGGAGAGAATACAGCTTCACAGAAAATACAATCAAATTTTATCCGATAAGCAAAAAGGTACTTTTTCTTTTGAATCCAATTTCTGGCATGTTGTCGTTAATCTATGGAATTCATTAAGTAACTACTTCCTTTCTATTGCCTTTGTTTTTGCTTTATGTACACTGCTTCTGTTTCAAACCGGCAGTATTCTCTATTACAAAAATCAGTCGCATACATCCGTTTACCTGCTGTCCGGAGGTTCCGAAAGTTTCTTAAAGCAGATTATCCTGGGTGAACTTATAGCAGCCGCAGTTCTGTCACTGTTTCTGGCTTATCTGCTTTTGCTGGGGAGGATATTATGGATAGGTTAAAACATTTTCTGTATCTGAATTATCTGAACTTTAAATTCCCCTTTTACTACTGCGGGATTGTTTCTGTTCTTCTTGTATTGTTTATGAATTTCTGCTTTACAAAGCACAGTGAATTAAATAAAAAACGCGAAACATTAGAAGAATTAGATTATACAAATATTTATGCGGTGAGTTTTTCCATCCCGGAAGGAAATCAATGTGAACAATTAGAAAAGGAATTAACTGATGCATTAAAAGGCAGTGCCCTCATTCTAAACTATCACAGAAATCCTTTATATACGACAATAAAACATAACCGCATAGTATGTATCAATGTAATTACCGCAGAAGAGGCCGAATATTTTCATCTTTTTCCTCAAGGAAATCCCCGTGAAGACACTTATTCGGTTATTGTTCCAGATAAGCTGCAAAAAGTATTTAAACCCGGCTCTGAATATACATTGCCCATAGGTATGTATGTTCATGAGGAAACATGGAAAATTAATATCCATGTCATCGATAACGCTGACCATCTTTTACTTTTATCTCCTAACTATGACCATATCCAATCACCGCAGGATACACTGCTCATTTTCGACCCGGAGGATACGCTTCCCCTTCATTTAAGTCCCTCCCATGATCCGGTTTTTTATCTTTATTTGTATATTCAGGATTATGAAAAAACCATAGAAGTTTTAAAAAATTATCCTTTTATCCAAATTCAAAAAAGGCAGGATAAGATAGAAAATTCCTATCGCCTTACCCTACACCTGCTTCCCTCCTACTTTAAATTTCTGATGTTAGGTGTTTTTATTTATATTGTGCTGTCTGTGAATTTTTATCTGTTATTTTACTACAAACAGAAGAAATACATTATTATTTTCAATTACTGTAACCTTAACCGCAAATTCTATCTGCAGTGCATCGGAATACTAACTATGCTTCAGCTATGTTTTGGTTTTCTTTTTGGTCAACTGCTGTGGTTTTGTTATTGTAAATTCAGTGGAACGATGTACTGGCACAATGAATGGATATTCCTGCCTTTCCTTGTGCTGATTCATTTATCTATCTTTATACTTTTAAACAGGGGGTATAACTATCTTGCGCGAACCTATCATTGAAGTAAAAAACCTGACTAAAACCTATGAAAATTATAATATCCTTAATCGCCTGTCCTTCTCGGTTCACCAGGGGGATTTTGTTGCTGTGGTCGGAGAATCCGGTTCAGGGAAAACGACCTTGTTAAATATCTTATTCGGTCTTACGGATTACAATGAGGGAAGCTATACGCTTTTCGATGAACGGAGTTTTATGCTGTCTGAAACAACGACACACAGCCATATTCAAAACAATTCCTCCCATCGCATTTCATTAAAAAATTTAAGTTTAAAAGAAAAGCAAAATTTCCGCCAGGAATTTATGGGCTATGTTCCGCAGGATTACGGATTAATTGACGAGTGGAGCGTCTATGATAATATTACCCTGCCTTTGCTTTTTTCTAAAAATAACACAATAAAAAAGGCCCCGGCACATTTAAGGACCTTATTTAAGTATATGCATCTCGACTACCTCGACTATATACATCGAAAAGCAGCTTCATTATCCGGCGGCGAGAAGCAGCGAATCGCTATTATACGTGCACTGATAACCCATCCGCGGATATTAATTGCCGATGAACTTACCAGCGCCCTGGATGTTCAAATGAAGATATCCATCTTATCTCTTTTACAGAATTTACGAGAATCTGGACTGACCATTATCTTTTCTACCCATGATCCAGCGATGATTGAACACTGTGATCAGGTGATTGATTTGCGGAA
>VSOC01000322.1 GCA_009774615.1 Lachnospiraceae bacterium | reverse complement strand
CCATATACGTTTCCTCCATTGGCTTCAACGGCCTGGTTACAAAACTTCCATAGAGGTATTACAAACTGGAATTGAACAAAATCGCTGCGCGATGGCCTGCCAAGGCTGTGGCATAGCAATTTTCTGTTTTCTATAACAAAAACAGTGGAAAGCAAGTCCTAAAAGTAGTATTGTTAAGTCACCACAACGAAACAATCAAACAGGATCGACCTTCCCACTGCCTATGAAAAGAATACCATCCTTCCGCTTGGTTGGCAAGCGGTTTTATGGCCCAAATGCGCCTCCGTGTAAAGCAGTGTTTTTGATTACTACTGATTTTACATGGAGGATTTTATTATGTACGAAAAATATTTAGAACAGCTTGAGGAAGCCGGAAAAATCCGTAACCTCAAAGAACATTCCATTACCTGCTATAAAAACTACGTCTCTTATTTTCTGAAATATCAGGGTAAGAACCCAGAACAACTTACCTGTCAAGATGTCAGGGCTTTTCTTCTTGCGAAAAAGGACGAAGGGCTGAAAGCCACCACCCTGAACCTTTATAATTCTGCCATCCGCTTTTTCTATCGGAATGTCCTGCACATCCTTTGGGATGACATTACAGTCCCGCGCATGATTCTGGAACACAAACTTCCAACTGTTTTGACGATTGATGAAATCGACCGTCTGTTGGGCGCTGTTGATGACATAAAATATAAAGCTATGTTTGCAACGATGTATTCTTCCGGAATGCGTGTTTCCGAAGTCATCCATCTGCATTATGATGATATTTCCCGCACAAATATGCAGATTCATGTTCGGGATACAAAGAACCGGATGGATCGCTATACGATTCTTTCCAAGCGGTGTCTGGATATCCTTACACAATACTGGTTTGAGAAAGGACGGCCCCGGGGAATCCTGTTCCCTAATAAATTTACCGGTAATTACCTGACTGTCAGTACTCTGGAACAGGTGATGCGCCGTGCTGTATCTGATGCTGAACTCCCAGCAGGAGCAACTCCCCACTGCCTCCGACACAGCTTTGCAACACATCTGATGGAGCAGGGCGTGGAACGGCAAAATATCCAGGCACTTCTTGGTCACCGTGATCCGAAATCTACGGAGGTTTATCTTCATGTCAGCAACAAATCCCTGATGGGAATCCAGAGTCCGTTTGACCGGAAAGAAGGTGCTGGCCATGAATAAACCGACAGTACAGGATATTTTTCTGCGTTTTTATCCGGCATACATTGAAAAGTATTCCCCTTCTCCCGAGCAGGCAAAAGTTTCCCGGAACATCATGAACTGTAAAACCGGAGCTTATGGTGCAAATGTCAGCATATGTGAGGACTGTGGTACTATTCAGATTCATTACAATTCCTGCCGCAACCGTTGTTGTCCCATGTGCCAGGCTGTCCCGAAGGAAATGTGGATGGATGCCCGCAGGGAAGATGTACTTGACGCCCCTTACTTTCATCTCGTATTTACAGTTCCGGATATCCTCAATCCGGTCATTTACAGTAATCAGAAGCAGCTGTATGATACCCTGTATCACGCCGCTTCTGCTACAATCAGTGAACTGGCGGCTGACCCAAAGCACCTTGGTGCTTCTGCTGGATATATCTGCATCCTGCATACATGGGGGTCTGAAATGAACTTTCATCCCCATATCCACACAATACTGCTCGGAGGAGGATTGACACAAAAAAATGAATGGAAGGATAACGGCACTGAATTTTTCCTTCCAATCCAGATCATTTCCAAAGTATTCCGTGGAAAATACATGGAAGAATTGAAAAACCTTTGGGAGACCGGTCAGCTCAAGTTTCACGGGACAGCCGAAAAATACCGTAACCATTACGCATTCAAAGAACTGCTTAATGCCTGTTATTCTACAGAGTGGATTCCTTATTGTAAGAAAGCCTTTAATGGCGCACAGTCTGTGATTGATTATCTTGGAAAATACACTCATCGGATTGCAATTAGTAATCATCGTATCATCTGTATGGATGAGGAAACCGTCACTTTTTCTGTGAAAGATTACCGGAACAAAGGGCAGTGGAAAGAGCTGACCCTTTCTGGCATTGAGTTCATACGGCGTTTTTTGATGCATGTCCCACCAAAGCGTTTTGTACGAATTCGGCATTACGGACTTCTTTGTTCCCGCAGCAAAAGAAAAAAGCTTACTTTATGCCGGAATCTTCTCGGATGCAGAAAATATATTTCAGAACTGCACGGCAAGGGAATGCCTGAAATATTGAAACATCTCTATGGCGTAAATGTCTGCATGTGTAAAGCCTGCGGCGGTAAACTTGGAAAGCCTCAGCTTCGGATACCACAAAGATGCTAAATATTTCATTTCCCAATAGTTTTCTGAAACCTCAAAATTTGAGGTTTTGTTGTCATGCCCATTTATCTGGAATCATTTGATTTCTATAGCTTCTGCACAGAAAATCCTGTATAATTATGGGTAAGAACAAAAGATTGAAAGTCCATAGGTAGTGGCTACCCGGACGCTTACTTTGTTCAATTAGGTCAAATCGAAAATGGTGTAAACGAAGGGGCAGTTCACTGGAATGCCAAAACTGCTTTTTCGTTTACCCCATCATCGATTCTAACCTAAAGAATTTATCGAACTCCTTACATCGATAAAATTTCAATTTCATGAGCCCATTTTATCTCTAAACCACCAAAAGCACCCTGCAAATATATTTATTAGCGCTATCGTCAA
>VSOC01000321.1 GCA_009774615.1 Lachnospiraceae bacterium | reverse complement strand
CGCTTCATCGAGTGAGGCTTCAAATTCTTCAGCAGAAGGAAGTTTTAAAGTTTTGAGCATGATAACATCTCCTGAAGCATATGCCACCAGTTTATCACCAGTATCAATCGACAGGAGTTTTCGGATGCTGACCGGCAAAGAAATCTGTCCCTTGGAAGAAACTGTTAATATTTGTGTGTTCATTTGCTTATGCCCCTTTCAAGTAAGAATTTTTTACTTATATTATGCCATAATATCTAAGGAAAGTATCAGATTCAGCGTAATAAAAAAGAGCAGATATATTCACTGCTCTGAATTTGATTCTTTCCTATTGTACCAGATTGCGATAAATTTTCTGATAATTTCTCTATAGAATTAGTATTCTTTTAGAAACAATTTATGAAATTATCAGAAAATTATTCAATCAATCTACGTTAGAAATAGTGTAACACAAAGGAATAGAGTAGGCAAGCCATTGCGTTAGCAATTTGGTACAATAGAAAAATATATGCAAGAAAAATTGAATTTACTACTTGACAATGTGGCAAAGACTTGCGCCATTTTTGTAATGACTCCTTCCATGTTAGATTTTGAAACGCTGGACAATTCCTCTGAAACCTGGAACATGGTGGAAAGATAGCTGTGCAGATAGATCATGCTGCCTGCCCTTCCGGGGAAAGACATTAAGGAGATATAGTCCATATCAGCGAATTTTTTTAGCACACGCCCTGTTGTGGCTTTGGAGATGCCCCAGCGGACAGCCATCTCACTGTAGGCTACCAGAGGAGAGCCGGTGCCGTTGCGGAGATAGACAACCGGACCGATCTCCGAACCCTGCACCTGGCTGTCATTATAGACAGCGGACATCCACAGATCCAGCAGGATATCCATTTCAGAACAGCGGCCGGCGCTGACCAGTTCTGTTGCAACCACAGTCGGCATAAAGAAAAAACCCGTATCTTTTTGAAAGGGGCAGTTGTAGTCCAATACGGTATTATGTTTTTTCCAGTCACGGATTTTGTATTTGACCACCTTTCCACGGCCCAGAAAAAGATAGGAGATAAGGTGGCGTTTCTTCAGTTCGTCCAGGATGGAAACTGCCTGGCACTGGAAACGGGTACGGAACCATGCGGACAGTTCTTTCACGGTGCAGATCCACTCACCGGGATATACCGTATAGCCGATACCATCTATGCGGAGGTAAGAAGTACGGAAGTTCGCATAGTTGCAAAGTACCGTATAATAAAAAAGATCGGAACCCCCGCCTGTGCGAATGCTCCGGTCTGCCATTAAGTTCTGAATAAATTGCCGGTAAATCCGGCAGCGTGGATAGTCCACGACCTGTTTGATCTCTAATTGATATTCTGACATAGAACCCTCCATAAATTAGAGAAGCCTGTTTTGGAATAAAAGAATTCGTTTTTGTTGTCGGCCGGTGTGGGCTGTGATAGAATGAGACTATCCGATGCGGCTTAGGGCCTTCCGCCTGAGTACACATCCGCAACAAAATATAGACTTTAAAAATTGAATTGATTTGCATGAATCAGCATAGAAATCAAACGGTGATTCTGCTAATTTTCTGCTAATCGACGTTCCTAAAAACGGCTTCTGCTAATTTTTTGCTAATTTGGTGAAAATGGATAGTAGTAGATAAAATTGTGCAATATGCAATAAAAAAGCACAATAAGATGGGTCCTACGAGGACACTTTAGACATAAAAGAGCATGAAAAGATGTGTAAGGTAACCGTAGGACAAGGTATAGTTTTCCTCCTAAGCGGTAGGTCGGGTGTTCGAGTCACCTCGGGAACGCTGGGAACATAGCCGAAAGCCTTGATTTTAGCGGGTTTTCGGCTTTCTTCATTTCAGCGTCAGAACTCGGATTTGCTAATATGCTAATACATCTGAAAATCGAACCTACCTGCTAATACGAGTTAATTGGTCGGATGTTCAAATAATCCGCTCTGTTTTTCTGCTAATAAAACTCCCATTTTGAAGCTTCCCAACCACAAGATTTTTCTTTTTTGCTAATACGGTATTTTTAACCGTTCTTTTGTCTGCTAATAGATTTACTGTTTATTAGCATTTTGGATAGACCTGGCAAATTCTATTAGCAGTTCAGGATTGGATTTCATAAGCTGCTGTAATACCTGTTCTGCAGAATTTGCTTCATCTTTATCATTTTTCTGCGAATCACAGATGCCTTTGCTGTCAAGGAAATCATCCATTTTACCAGCCAGTTTTTCGCGCTCGCCTGCAAAAGAATGCTTCCCATAACGTCTGGTCAGTATTTCCAGATTAGACCATCCGACGGCCTGCATAACCGAATTGTAATCACCTCCGGACATAAGAAGTTTGGTGGTGGTGCTGGTGTGGCGAATATCGTGGACACGAATTTTCTTAACGCCCGCCTGCTTCGCCCCTCTCTCCATTTCGTGATTGAGGTAGGATTTTGTGACCGTAAATAAACGCTCGTCCGGCTTAATGTCATAAAGCATTTTGATGTACTCCTGCATTTCCTCACAGAGAAAAGGCGGCATTTTGATTGTGCGGTTACTTTTCTTCGTTTTTGGGCTTGTAATAATGTCCCGCCCTTTGGAACGGTGGAAAGTCTTGCTGATTGTGACCGTCTGTTTCTCAAAATCAATATCAGCAGGCGTGAGCGCAAGCAGTTCGCCGGAACGCATACCACACCAGTAGAGCATTTCAAACGCATAATAGGAACGGGGCTTATCCATCATGGCTTCGGAGAATTTCAGATATTCCTC
>VSOC01000320.1 GCA_009774615.1 Lachnospiraceae bacterium | reverse complement strand
TCCACATGCTTAAAACGCTCATCTGACAGAACAACTTGCTTAAGTTTTTCCTTGTCTTTCGAGTATTTGATATAAAGCAGCACTTCCCGTAAGCTTGTTTTCAATTTGTTCATGTCCTTCATATCCATATGTGCCGGAGCAATCCGATTGATTTTATAATTCGGTACAAATGAGATTTTCATCGTTTTTTCTGCCGATAACTACAGCACAGACTATACGCACAAAACCACTTACCCTTTTAATTCTCGAATATAACGCAAAACCTTAAGTATTCTTTCCTGTTCTTCTGCGGAAAATTGATGCAGGATATCCAGAACTTCGGTATCCAGTACTTCAGAAACATCTCTCTGCTTTTTTCCTTCCCTTCCGGCATTTAATATCGAGTCCACAGTAACATGGAAGAGTTCTGCGTAATAGGTCAGGACACGCAGATTCAGTTTTGCTCGGTTATTTTCGATATTGCTGATAAAGGAAATTGTACAGCCAAGATCTTCGGCTACCTGCTCCTGGGTATAGGAATGTTCTGTCCGCAAACGTTTCAGTTCTTCTCCGATTTTATCAAAATTATAGTTCTTCATCTTCATACCTCACGTTAAGTAATAACTATAGTTTATTATTGTTTGCACTTAAAATCAATGTATTATTTTAGTATATACCATTATATTAATAACTATATTAATAAGCGTGAGGAAAAAAGTTTATAACTTTCAATCAGAGGAATTTTTTTTCAGCAGCCGCAGTCCGTACACGTAATAACTATAGTCAAATTCATCCGGATTTACCTTCATCCGCTCCTCCATTACCGCATGTTCCTCTCCACTTTCAGCCTGAACTGGCCTTAAAGGGCTGTTTTCGTCCTTCTTCCCTTCATTCCATTGCTTCCGGTCGATATTTCCTTTCCCTTGATTTTCATCTCCCTTACCCTGCTTCTGGCCATTTTCTTCATAGCGAAGAAACCCCTGCTCTGCAAATTCCATCTTTTCTTTGGAATCAATTGAAACGCTTAAATTTGTATAAAGGAATAGCAGCGGTAATGTTCATTTTGCCTTTTTAACAGCAGTTTTTAGAAACTATTTTGCAAATGATTTTTGAAAGCTAATGGATAAAAATCTCATGATGGTAAGTCATTACCTTTTGCTGCTTATGATAAAAAACCAGCACCAGGTATTCTGTTCGGCAGCAACTTCAGGTAAAACCAAAAGATTAACTTGTAAAATAGCATAGATATGATACAATGGGGTTAAACAGGAAGGAAGATACGCAGATTGGCAGCAAAAGATATTATTACGAAAGAGTATATGAAGGACACCTCGGTATTTGCCGACGCATTTAATGGTTTTCTGTTTGATGGAGAACCGGTGGTTGATCCGGCAAGGTTACATGCTATGGATACTACGGAAATTGCTGTGCCCTATGGGGAAGGAAAAACGGAAGCACCTGTGCAGAAGTTTCGTGACAATTTAAAATACCTGACCGCAATGACCGACGAAAACGCAGCTTATCTGATTTTGGGTATTGAAAATCAAACAGATGTTCACACAGCTATGCCCGTGAAAAATATGGTTTATGATGCATTGCAGTATGCCGCACAGGTAGAAAAAGCTGCAAAGTCCCATCAAAAAGCAGAAAAGGAACGGGCAAAGATAAGGAACAGCGAGGGGAAGAAAGAAGGTTCACCTCCCGGGCCGAGTTCTAAGGAATATTTAAGCGGTTTTTATCAGGATGACCGATTGGTGCCGGTAATTACCCTGGTAATTCTGTTCAGCCCTGCTTCCTGGGATGGCCCCATGAGTATTCATGAGATGCTGTCGGTGAAAGATAAACGAATTCTTTCCTTTGTACCGGATTATAAAATCAATCGGATTGCTCCGGCACATATGGATATGAAGGACATGAACAAATTGAAAACAAGCTTACGGGAAGTGCTGCTTTATATCAAATACTCGAAAGACAAAGAAAAGCTGAAACAGGTGGTTTTGTCGGATGAGCGGTTTAAGCACATGGAACGAAGTGCAGCATCCGTAATTAATGCGGTAACGAATTCTAAGATAAAGATTGATGAGAAGGAGGAAGTGATCGATATGTGTCAGGCAATCATGGAAATGAGAGAAGAAGAACGATTGATTGGTCGAAATGAAGGTCGGGAAGAAGGCCGGGCACAGGGCCAGACCGAGGAACGAGAAGAAACCGCAAAACGTATGTTGAAATTAGAAAAATATACGATGGAAGAGATTTCTATCTGTGTTAATCTTAGTATTGAGCGTATAAAAGAATTACAGAAGGCACTTTAAAAATTAAGAGTAAAATAAATGGGAGTGTTGAAAGACACTCCTGTTTAAATTCACTGGAATTTGTTGCATTTCCTTGCTGCTGCTAATACGGCAATCTTTTCTCTGGATAAATGGAAATAATAGGTGCATAGCTAAAATCTATGTGCGAAGTTTGATATAAATAAATATTGATATTTTTGCGGAAACCTATGGGGATAGAGTTATTACCAAATTATTTTGGAGAACTGATTAGAAATAACAATAAGATAGAGTTAAGGTATATGTTTAAGGTAAAGGGGTGGAATTAAGAGTTCTATATTATCACCGAAGATTCAAATTCGGCCAGAGTATTTTCATGCGTTGCAGTGAATGTATAAACAATAATACTCAAATAACAACTTCGGATAAAACGAAATAATCGACTTGTAAAATAGTATAAATATGATACAATGGGCTTAAACAAAAAGGGGAGGTAAATCGATTGGCTGCAAAAGACATTATCACGAAAGAGTA
>VSOC01000032.1 GCA_009774615.1 Lachnospiraceae bacterium | reverse complement strand
GTATGTATCACATAAATTTTTGATGGATTTTTATGGACTTTTAAGTAAAGATATTTCTTTTTTATTAGAAAATGAAAACAGATTTTCGGAAATTAAAAAGTGTTTTCATAAAACTTTGGCTAATTATGAAGTGTTTTTGCAAGATGAGGTTATCTGTTCGGATGAATTTTTAATTCCATTGTATGATAAAATCGATGCGATTTTTAAGCGGTCCAGAGAAATAATGATGAAATTTATTGGTGACAGGTATATTATAGGCACATTTAATAAACAGATAAATTTTGCATCCGATATTTCTTCGGCAAGTATTGAGATACATTCCGTAAATGGAAATGATATTATTGAAATTAAGGATAATAAAATTGAGAATCTTACGCTCAACTCAGTTAATGAACCTGATGCAATTTATCTACCTACGTTTAGTGTTTTAGATATAATTAATAATAACTATAATTATAGAGGAATATCTTATTCTCCGGAAGGTGATATTCTTCGTTATCTGCGAAGAAGTTCTAATCCAGATAGTACTTTTGAAGAATACACAGAAATTGAAAGTAATATGGAAACCGTTAAAGAAATACTTGAAGATGTGGTTAATGGAAATTTGAGAATGAGTAATAATGGCAGTATCCTATATGATGATAATGATTTGAATATTTCTGTTAATTTGGAGAATGTTGCGTCAGGAATTAAAAATTTTCTTTTGATTAAAAAATTAGTCGAAAATGGTTTTTTAAAGAAAAATAGTATATTATTGATGGATGAACCTGAAACCAATTTACATCCAGAGTGGCATTTGAAGTTTGCTGAGATATTGGTGCTGATGTATAAGAACATGGGGGTTGTGTCCGTTGTTAATTCTCATAGTCCATATTTTATCAGGGCCTTGGAAGTAATGATGGCTAATTATGGAATTAAAGATAAAGGAAGTTTTTATTTTGTGAAGGAAAAAATGAAGAATCGATATATTGCAGAGAATGTAACAAAAAATACAGAGAGTATCTATGAAACATTATATAAACCACTAGAAAATTTATGAGGTAGAAATGGATAGACTTATAGATGAAAATAAAGTAAAGACTACTCTTAGCGAAACTTCTAAAGATGATGACGGGAATGCGGTTATTAATTATCAAAATCCGGTTTATAATTTTGATCGTATAACAAGTGATATCGCTGCTATATATCGTGCAAAAAAACCTCATAAATCTTGTGATGCGTTGTATATAAAAGATGATGCACATATATATTTAATGGAATTTAAAAATGTCAGAAAATCAAGGATTCCTAAAAAAGAATTGCATCAGAAAGCTTATGACAGCATTATGACCTTGCAAATGGCTTTTTTTCCGAAACTCTCTTTAGACGAATTGAAAATGAGAGTAGTGCTGATTATAATATATAATGACGCTGGAATTGTAGAAAAAGAACAGGACAGTGTTTCCTTTGATGCATTTAAAAGGAAACTCTCTGATTTATCGAAAAGTCGGAATAAAATATTATTTGATTTGGAAATTTTTCAGGGAATATTTTATAAAGAGGTATTGACTTTAGAAAAACAAGAGTATGTAAAAACAATGCATGATGTGATATTTGACAAATAGTAATAAGAATTTTTAACCTATCAGGGAAGCCCCACGCTTCTAAGTCGTAAAGACAAAAGCGGTGGGTAAGGGGACTTCTTGCTGAATTTGGTTAAACTTATGGCTTCTTCTCCCTGTACTCCTTCGGCGTACAACCCAAAATTTCCTTAAATTTTCGGATAAAGTAGCTGAAATTTTCAAACCCGCAGTCCATTGCGATTTCCAGGACGGGCTGGGAGGTGTTGGTCAGGAGGAAGGAGGCGCGTTTTATCCGGTACTGGATAAGGTACTGGATGGGCGTGATTCCTGCGATGGTTTTAAAAAAGCGGCAGAGGTACTGCGGGTTGCAGGGGATGGTGTCGGCAATCTGCTGCAGGGAAATCGGATCGCTGTAGTGCTCTTCGATATAGGAAACAATAGTTTTGTAGCGGTTGATTTTTAACATTTCGGCGGCGGGCAGGGAAGTATTGGGAAGAAGGAGGTTATTTTCGGATACATAGGCAAAAAGTTCAAGCAGGAGGAGTTTGCACCGAATGTACCAGCCCTCCTGTTTTTTTATGCCCAGGGTCAGGAGCTGTTCTAAAAGGGCGCAGATTTTTTCATAGCCAAAGTTCTCCGGGTGCAGGATGTGGGGGAGGAGCAGGCTGTGGTTTAAAAAGGGGCGAATCCATCCCTCCTGCCATTCGTCCGGGTAGGAAAAGTCCAGGATGTGGGGGTCGAAAATAAAAACATCATGAACGGTGCCTGGAGTTTGACCGATAAGCTGGTGGAGTTCGCCGCTGTTAAAAATGCAGAGATCGCCCGCATAAATACGGTGATTTTCCAGGTTAAGTTCAAGGGAAAAAGCCCCTTTTCGGATAAAGAGGATTTCAATATTGGAATGCCAGTGGCGCTGGACGAAGAAGTTTTCCGGGCTGCTTGTCCCCGAACCGCTGATAAAGCGCATGGCAGTGATTGGATTTTGTTTTGTTCCATGGGTGATGATTTCACGTAAATCGGCGTCTACGGGCATAGAAGGGCCTCCTGGTGTTTGGTATTGATGAAGTGCAGGGTTAAAAGGTAATAAAGTGCAGGGTTAAAAGGTAATAAAGTGCAGGGTTAAAAGGCAATGAAGTACAGGGGTTAAAAGTCAATATTGTGTTATTTATTATAAAGAATACTGCAAGATTTTTCAAGTCTTAGGAGATAAAATAATAGACAGGATTAATGTCCGGAGATTAACCTCTGGAAAAAACAGAGAAAATAAATGCAGAATTAATGCCACGTAAAAATACCCTGACAAAAAAGGAAAAACAGGAGGACTTCATATGATTCAAAAATATCAATTTGGGACACCGTTTGCAACGGAGGCTGTGGTTGAGGAGATTCAGATTTCACAGGGAAAGCCCGATTACGGGACAGTTTCCCTGGAAGAAGGGTTTCTATTCTCTTATTCGATGCAGGAAGAGGATATCGTCTATGGGCTTGGGGAGGCAAACCGGGGTATCAATAAACGGGGTTACTGCTACATCAGCGACTGTGCCGACGACCCCAACCATACCGAAGATAAGCTCTCGCTTTACGGGGCGCATAATTTTATCCTGGTATCGGGAAGGGAAACCTTTGGACTTTTTGTGGATTATCCGGGAAAACTGACCTTTGATATCGGCTATGACTGCCCGGATCTGCTGACAGTTTCCTGTGCGCGGGCGGACTTGGATCTCTATGTGCTGGAGGGAGAAAGTCCGGCGGATATCGTTAAGCAGTTTAGAAAAATGATCGGGAGAAGCTATATTCCGCCGAAGTTTGCCTTAGGCTTTGGACAGAGCCGATGGGGGTATAAGACGAAGGAGGATTTTGTCCGGGTGGCAGAAAACTACCGCAAAAACCACCTTCCCATCGATATGATTTATATGGATATTGATTACATGGAGGAATATAAGGACTTTACGGTTAATCAGGAGGAGTTTGGCGACTTTTCTGCATTTGTTGAAGCGATGAAGGAGAAAAACATCCGTCTGGTGCCGATTATCGATGCCGGGGTGAAGATTGAAGAGGGGTATCCGGTCTATGAAGAGGGGATTGCACAGGGGTATTTTTGCGTCAGAGAAGATAAAACGCCGTTTACTGCGGCCGTGTGGCCCGGCTATACCCATTTCCCGGATGTCTTAAACCCGAAGGCCAGGGCATGGTTTGGGGAAAAGTACCGTTTTCTGACCGATATGGGGATCGAGGGGTTCTGGAACGATATGAATGAACCGGCGATTTTCTATACCCCGGAAGGCATTGAGGAAGCCAAGGGTCTGATGAAAGCCTTTTTAGCTGACCAGGAAACGGATGCCCGGTGGGATACCACACTGGGAGAGAAAGTTACGTTTTTACAGCTTCGCGGACAATTAGAAGAATTATCCAACCGCAAAAAGGACTATGAACAGTTTTATCATCAGGTGGATGGAAAGTTAATCCGCCATGACCAGGTACATAATCTCTTCGGCTACAATATGACCCGTGCCGCCGGGGAAGGCTTTGCGGTGATTGACCCAGAGAAGCGGTTTTTAATGTTTTCCCGTTCCTCCTATATCGGGATGCACCGTTACGGCGGTATCTGGATGGGCGATAATAAATCCTGGTGGTCGCACATTCTTTTGAATATAAAGATGCTGCCTTCGCTGAATATGTGCGGGTTTCTCTATATCGGTGCGGATCTGGGAGGTTTTGGGGCGAATACAAGCAGGGATCTTCTGCTGCGCTGGCTGGCGCTGGGCGTCTTTACTCCGCTGATGCGCAACCATGCCGCCATTGGCACAAGGGAACAGGAGTGCTATCAGTTTGGAAACATGGACGATTTCCGCCACATCCTCGGCGTGCGCTACCGGCTGATTCCCTATCTGTACAGCGAACTGATGAAGGCGGCGCTGGAAGATGAACTGTATTTTCGACCGCTGGCCTTCGACTATCCGGAAGATAAGATGGCAGCTCAGGTGGAAGATCAGCTGCTTCTGGGCAGGGAATGTATGATTGCCCCCGTCTATACGCAAAATGCCGCAGGCCGCTATGTCTACCTGCCGGAGCGGATGAAGTTTATCAAGTTCCTGCCGGACGGGACGTTGTTTGAGGAGGTTTTGGAAAAGGGTCATCACTATGTAGAGATTGCCTTAAATGAAGTTCCCCTCTTTATCCGCGGCGGGAAATGTATTCCTGTGGCAGATGCTGCGGAATGTGTAGAAGCGCTGGATATGGGGACGGTGAAGCTGCTTGGATTTGCGGGCGCGTCCTATCGGATGTACGATGATGACGGGGTGCATAAGGATTATGAAAATCCGGGGAATTGGAAAATACTGGAAATAAGTAAATCATGTTAGAGATGAATAATCAGGTTGAGAAAAAGAAAATGGACGGTCCGGGCGCAGAACCCTGCATCGTCCGTTTTTTGCATGCAAGGGCTCTGTATCGTCTGTTTTGTAACTTATCTACAAAAAATATGCTGTTAATTAAAAAAATATAGAAAAAATTAAAAAAATTATTGACGGTAGGGCAATTTTGTGGTTTAATATTGTCAGACAATCATTCAAACATTTAATCGGACAATAGTCAAATTGACGATATCCGGTTTTGTGAATTGATACAAAAATGATGAAAAAGGAGAAGAGGTATGAAAAAACAAACAGCAGCACTGGGGTTAAGTCTTATGTTAGCGGTATCGGGGATATTAGGAGGCTGTTCCGGCAGTTCCGAAAATGCCAAGGCACCGGAAACATCGGCTGCGGCTAAGCAGGAAGCAGGTGAGCAGAACGCAAGTGAAGCTAAACAGGGTGAATCCTCTAAACCGGAAGATGCCGGTTCGGGGGAAGTTGTGACCTTTAAGATGGTAGGGAATAATTCTTCGGCATTGTCCACGGAGGCGGCGAAGAAAATTGCGGCATTGATTGAGGAAAAGTCAGGGGGAAGTTTAAAGCCGGAATTATATTTGGAAGGACAGCTTGGAGATAATGATGAAGATTTATGCACCGGGCTTTCCGAGGGGAATTATGAAATGCTGTTAAATGCAGAGATGCTGTTTAACTGGGCAGTACCCGACTGGATGGAGTTATTTAATATGGCGTTTATTTTTGAGAACCAGGCGCATCTGCAGAAGTTCTGGCAGAGCGAGATGGGTGCGGATCTCAGTGATAAATTAATTGAAAAATATGGGGTGCGCGCTTATATTGATACCATTGCCCTCAGAGGACCGCGCTACCTTACCGCGAATAAGGAGATTAAATCGGTAGACGATATGCAGGGCGTTAAGCTCCGTACACCGAATAACCCGGGCGTGATTGCATCCTGGCAGGCAACGGGCGCGAATGTAACACCGGTGGCATGGGGTGAGTTATTTGGGGCATTGCAGAGCGGTATTGTGAATGCACAGGAAAATCCTCTTGCCAATATTGACCAGGCGGGTCTTTTCCAGGTACAGACGCATTTAATGCAGACAGAGCACCAGTACACGAATTATTTTATGTATTTTAATGATGCCTGGTATCAGACCCTTACTCCGGATCAGCAGAAGATTATCGGGGAAGCTATCGATGAAGGTTTTGTATGGCATAATGAGCAGGTGAACGCTGAGGATGAAAAATTCCTAGACTCATTTACCGAAAAGGGAATGACACTGATTCCAAAAGATCAGATTGATATTCAGTCCTTTAAGGATAAAATTATTCCTACCTTGCTGGAGGAGAATAAGAACTTATATCCTGAAGGAGCTTACGATAAGATTCAGGCCCTTAAAGATTGAGTTTGAGAGGAGGGGTTGCAGGTGAAGGTGGTTGCGTCGAGTATGTCTAAGCTGGCCTATTGGCTGGAACAGGCAGTAAAGGTGATTGCCATTACTTTGCTGGTTATTTTGATTTGTGCGGTTTTTTTCCAGGTCGTGAGAAGGACGCTGACCGGAAAGTCCTTTATTGAGATAGAGGAGTTTTCCATTGTCCTGGCTTCATGGTGTGCGTTTATGACCGTGGCCTACGCCGTAAGAAAGAAGGTTCATGTGCGGATTGCCGTCTTTACCGATAAGCTTCCTTTTTATCCGGGACATGCGCTGATGCTTGTGATTCAGACGGCTATCTTTGTGGCATCATGTTTTCTGGTTCGCTACGGTTTTATGCTTGCCCAGAAAAAGAGGATGGTTCCCCTGACGGTGCTTCCGTTAAATTCCGGTTATTGGTATATGTCCTTTCCGGTGGGGATGGCTTTTACCTGTTTTTTCCTTCTGGATAATGTTATTCAGGAACTGGAGTTATTAAGAATGGGCCCCGGAAAAGAAACAGCGTCCAGGGCAGAAGGGGAGGTGTAGGCAGATGTTAGTGATCTTAGGCTTTATTGTCATGATTGCCTTGGGGGTTCCGGTGGGATTTTCTATGGTGTTATCCGCGTTTTTCTATGTGATTTTAACCAATGCTGTTTCGCTTACCTTCGTTCCCCAGGCGATGATCAGCGGTGTTTCCTCTTATACGATGCTGGCTGTGCCTTTCTTTATGCTGGTGGGAGAATTAATGAACAGCAGCGGGATTACCAAGCGGATTTTTAAGTTTGCCAACTGCTGTGTCGGGCATATCACCGGCGGACTTGGTCATGTCAATATTTTATCAAGTATGCTGTTTGCCGGAATGTCGGGCGCGGCAGTCGCGGATTGCGCTGGTCTTGGTGCCATTGAGATTAAGGCAATGACTGAGGAAGGTTTTGACGTGGATTTTTCGGTGGGCGTTACGGCGGCTTCTTCGATTATCGGGCCGATTATTCCGCCAAGCAGCCCTATGGTGATGTTTGGCATCGCAGCCGGGGTGTCGATTGGTTCTCTGTTTATGGGCGGGATAACGGTTGGAATTATCATGGGTCTGTTTATGATGCTGACCGTGTATGTGATCGCTAAAAAGCATAATTATCCCAAACATACAAGGGCAGGTCTGGGTGAAATTGCAAGATCGTTTTTCTCGGCCCTGCCGGCACTGTTATCGCCGATTATCCTAGTGGGCGGGATTCTCTCCGGCTTTTTTACGCCGACGGAAGCTGCCGCAGTAGCAGTATTTTATTCACTGTTTGTCGGGTTATTTGTTTACCGGGAACTAAAATTTTCGGATATTTTACGGGTACTGACTACGGGAATCGAAAATCTGGGCATGGTTATGCTTTTAATGGCTTCCGGTAAGCTCTTTGCTTGGGTTTTGGGGATGGAAAAGGTGGCGGAACATGCGACGGAAATGCTGTTTGGTCTGACCAGCAGCCCTGTGGTGATTATTTTGCTGATTAATTTACTTCTGCTTTTTATGGGGACATTTATGGAAACCAATGCAAGTATATTGATCTTAACCCCGATTTTAATGCCGATTGTTTCACAAATAGGGATGCATCCTGTCCAGTTTGGTGTTATAATGATATTGGCCCTGATGATTGGACTATTAACCCCGCCTATGGCAATCTGTCTGTTTATTACTTCAAAACTGGGGGGAATATCCTTCCAGCGGGCGTTTAAGGCAGTCACGCCGTATTATATCGGATTGCTGGTTGTCTTATTGCTGATTAATATTTTCCCGCAGATTACGCTAACCGTGCCAAGGCTTTTGCTGGGAAATTCATTCTAAGGTTAAGGGGTAAATGATGGAACCAATTTATAAGAAATCCACGGTGGATTTGGCAGTGGAAAAGCTGATTGAATATATACAGGGTGATGAAATTGAGGCGGGACAGAAGCTTCCGGCAGAAGTCTGGCTGTGCAGGGAACTGAATATCAGCCGAACCACTATCCGGGAAGCCTACCGGGTGCTGCAGTCCCAGGGATATCTTGAGATACGTGCCGGAAAAGGAGCATTTGTCAAAAGTAAGGAAAGGGATTTTATTCAGGAAGCAACGGAGTGGATTTCGACAAATTCTGTGTTGTGCAGCGATTACCTTTATGTCAGGATGGCATTAGACCCGATGGTGGCCCGGCTGGCTGCCCGGAATGCCACCGAAGAAGATATTCAAGATCTGCGCACTATCCATCAGGCATTTTTAGAAACGATAAAGCTCCAGGACAGCGAAAAGCTTACCCGTTTGGATGAGAAATTTCACGAGAGGATATCCCTGAGTACAGGAAATGATTTATTAGTATCCCTGGTGCGCATTACCAACCATTCCTGCAGGCTTCTGCGCCAGAACAGTTTTTGTTTTGAAGAACATGTGAACCATGCCGTCAGCCCTCATGAAAAGATTTTACAGGCGATAATTGACCGAGAACCGGAAAAGGCGGCGCAGGCAAGCATCGATCATATGGTGCGGGCGTTTGAGGATTTGTGTGGATGTAAGCCTAATTTGTAGAACAGGAAGAAAACGTAAAAAGAAACATAAAAGGAAATAGAGAATGTCAGATGGATGATTCCTGTGCATTCTCTATTTTTATTTTTTGACGCTATTTACTTTCGTGCTACAACCGTGTATAATGGTAGCACGAAAGGAAGTGACAGCATGACACAGTTTGAACAGCTGGACACGATTTTAGAGGGACAGCGCGGTATGCTCCAAACATCAGAGGCGGTGAAACGGGGGATTCCAAAATCCGTTTTTTACAGCTATGTGAAGGAAAAAGAATTGGAACAGGCGGCACATGGGGTTTATGTATCGCCGGATGCCTGGGTCGATGGGATGTACCTGCTCCATTTACGATGCAGCCAGGGGATTTTTTCTCATGAAACGGCGCTGTTTTTCCATGATCTGACCGACCGGGAGCCTTCCCCCTATTCCATTACCGTCAGACGGGGATACAGCACGACCAGATTGAAAGCGGACGGGATTTTGGTCTACACCATAAAACCGGAGCTGCATGACGTCGGAAAGAGTACGGCTCAAACCCCTTTCGGGCATACGGTTCCGGCTTATGATATGGAGCGGACCATCTGCGACCTGCTTCGCTGCCGGAGCAGCATTGAGATGCAGACATTTCAAGGGGCGCTCAAAATGTACGCCCGCAGGAAAGAGAAAAACCTGCGGAGGCTGATGCAGTATGCAGGGCTGTTCCGGGTTGAAAAAATTTTGCGGCAGTATTTGGAGGTGCTATTATGATAAAGACAGCAAGGCAGCTGAAAGATTTGATCCGCAATCTCGCAAAGGAGAAATCGGCGGACGCACAGATTTTGATGCGGAACTATATGATGGAGCGTTTCCTGGAACGTATTTCCCTTTCTGAATATCGGGATAACTTTATTTTGAAAGGCGGGATGCTGGTTGCCGCAATGGTAGGGTTGGATGCCCGGTCTACAATGGATTTAGACGCAACCGTCAGAGGGGCCAGCGTGAATGTGGAGGACATTGAAAATCTGATGTCCTCTATCATAGCAGTCCCCATTGAGGACGGTGTGGAGTTCCAGGTGAAAAGCATTTCGGAAATCATGGACGAGGCCGAGTATCCGGGGATTCGGGTCAGCATGGCCACTGTCTTTGACGGGGTGGTGACGCCGCTGAAAATTGATATTTCTACCGGGGATGTGATTACGCCGAGGGCAGTCCGGTACAGGTTCCGGCTTATGCTGGAGGAACGCTCCATTGATATTTGGGCGTACAATCTGGAAACCGTACTTGCGGAAAAGCTGGAAACAATGATTGCCCGGACCATAACAAACACCCGTATGAGGGATTTTTATGACCTCTACATTCTGGAACAGCTTCATGGAAGATCGCTGGATTCCGATATTCTCCGCCACGCGCTCCTTGCTACCGCCCGCAAGCGCGGAACCGAGGGGCATTTGAAAGAAGCGAAGGAAGTGTTTTCCGAAGTGGAAAACAGCCATGCGATGCAGGCGCTTTGGTCCGCTTACCGCAGGAAATTTTCCTATGCGGCTGATCTGGAATGGAACACCGTTATGGGGGCAGTTCACCGCTTGTATGCTTTGACAGAGAACGGTGAAGCGGAATGAAAAAGCGCGGGCATTACTGCAAAATCTGCGGCGAGTATAAAGCAAATGAAAAGTTTTCGGGTAAAGGCTATGCGGCACACATCTGCAAAGCCTGCGCCTCCCCGCCACCGGAAAAGAAATCTGAAATGGCGGCAATGAACCGCCTGCTGAATCTCCCCTGGCGGCTTTCAAAGGAGCAGATTTCCTGGCTGAAAAAGAGGATGCACGATAAACGCCCGGACATTCGGGCGCTCGCAGAGGAACAATATGAAATGCGGTTTTCGTCAGCCCGGTTCGGGGAGGATAAACCAAACGGAGATTTCACAGATTTTCCCTATGACATACTTTGAATAACCAGCAACGGCCTGTTCATCAGGCCGTTATTTTATGGACTTTAGTCTGTTGATTCGCTTGGAGTTTTTCGTGTTCCGAAAAATGAAAACCAACTTCTGTGCACACCCTGTTTATCACCACAACAAAGAACGAATTATCGCACATTTTATGATCTGCTATACAGCTTTACTCATCTTTCGTTTATTGGAGAAAAAACTTGACTTATATGGAACCCACTTTACCGTGGAAAACATCATCGAAACACTCAAAAACATGAATGTGGCGAATATCGAAGATCTTTGTTATATGTCAACTTATACCTGTTCGCAAACCTGTACGGCTCTGAATGCTGTATTTGACTTGGGATTAGATAAGAAATACTATCAGCCCAAAGAATTAAATAAAAAAATTAAAAAAATTTCAGGATAGGATTTCCATACAACATCTTTAAAAACGCAAAAAAGGCTAAAATCCGCATAAATACAAGGTTTTTCGCCTCTTTTTATTCTACAAGTGTCGAAAACGGGATTATGTATTATACGCCTTTTTTATGCGTATATCAATAGTTTTTGCGTATAAATTATGCGTATTTTACAGAACATAGGTATAGAAAACAGACTGGCAGCAGGGAATAAGGGAATCCCCACAAATGGGGAAAGCGTAAAAGTGCGCTATCCTGCTGCCGTCTTGCTTTTTATCAGATGTTACATAAACAAGGTAGAGCCGCTAAACAACGAATTTCGTCTTTTAAAGGTTCGGTTTGAAATGTAACCTTGCAGAGCCGCCCGGACAACGAAAGAGTTCATGCTTTCCCCCATAGTGGCGGCGTGTTCCTGAACTTTATCGAAAAAAATCTAATATTTATCCAAATAAGTTCATCCAGATAAGTTAATTCAAGCAGAAGGAAATTTTTGTAAGTAAATTCTTTAAAAGCTTCTTGACAGCAAATAAAGATTGTGCTATCTTAAACATATGAACAATTATTCATATGATAAAGCGTGAAAAGGTGTAAGCCTGCCAACAAACATGTACAAAACGATTGAAGAAAAAGAAGCAGGAAAGGGAGGTGCTGCCTTGGCGATTCGTGATGTGGAGTGCTGTGATACAGTGGTGGTTCATGAGGAACTGGTAAAGGCTGTGCATGAAAAGATGCCGGATGAAGATAAGCTGTATGATCTGGCAGAGTTATTTAAGGTGTTCGGGGATTCTACAAGAATCAGGATTTTGTATGTATTATTTGAAGCAGAACTTTGTGTCTGTGATATTGCCCAGACCTTAAATATGACCCAGTCGGCGATATCGCACCAGTTAAGGATTTTAAAGCAGTCGAAGCTGGTGAAGAACCGCAGGGAGGGCAAGCAGGTGTTTTATTCGCTGGCGGATGATCATGTTCGGACGATTATTGCCCAGGGACGGGAACATATCGACGAATGATTTGAGGAGTCTGGGAAAGGCTGGAGAAGAGGAGTTTAAAAAGTAAGAAAGGGAAAGGACAAAAAACCAGGAAAGAGAGGATAAGGAAAATGAAGAAGAAATTTAAGTTACAGGATTTGGATTGTGCTAACTGTGCGGCGAAGATGGAGGATGCGATTAAGAAAATCCCCGGTGTGCACGATGCCAGCGTAAGTTTTATGATGCAGAAGATGACGATTGACGCAGAGGACGATCAGTTCGACGCGATTATGAAGCAGGTTGCTGCGGCATGTGCCAAGGTGGAGCCGGATTGTAAGATTTTGATGTAGTGATGGCTGGAAGGCTATGACGGAGTTACGGATGAAAGACAGGGCAGCGTGTTGATGGCGTGAATGAATTTAAGACATGTTCTGCTGTGTTTACGCTAAAGCAGACAGGGCGGCCTGATGAAGAATGAAGCAGATTTGGAGAGTAGAGTTATGACGGATAAGCAGAAAAAGATGTTGGTGCGGATTTGCGTGACTTTGGTATTATTTGTGGGATTGACAATTGCCGGGCGCAGCGGGAAGTTTCCCTGGCTGACACAGTTTCCTGCCGGATTTTTTGTATATCTGGTTCCTTATCTGGTGATTGGATATGATATTATCGGAAAGGCCGCCAGAAATATCCGCAACGGACAGGTGTTTGATGAAAATTTCCTGATGATGATTGCTACCTTCGGTGCGTTTGGTGTGGGGGAGTATTCGGAGGCATTGGCGGTGATGCTGTTTTACCAGGTGGGCGAACTGTTCCAGAATGTCGCGGTCAGCCGTTCGCGCCAGTCGATCAGCGATATGATGGATATTTGCCCGGAGTATGCCAATATTGAAGAGGACGGGCAGCTAATTCAGGCAGACCCGGACGATGTGGAGCCGGGAATGGTGATTGTGATTAAGGCCGGGGAGAGGATTCCGCTAGACGGGAAAATCGTGGAAGGAGAATCCATGATTGATACGGCGGCACTGACCGGAGAATCCGTACCGCGAAGGGCTGGTGTCGGCGATGAAATTATCAGCGGGTGTGTGAACGGCAGCGGAACTTTAAAGGTGCAGGTGACAAAGGCATTCGAGGATTCCACGGTGGCAAAGATTCTGGAACTGGTGGAAAATGCAGGGAGCAAGAAGGCAAAGGTAGAGAATTTTATCACCCGTTTTGCCCGGTATTATACGCCGGTAGTAACGATAGGGGCGGCAGTTTTGGCGGTGCTTCCCCCTCTGCTTACCGGAGGAAACTGGGGAGAATGGATACAGCGAGCCTGTATTTTCCTGGTGATTTCCTGCCCGTGTGCACTGGTGATTTCGGTTCCTTTAGGATTTTTCGGGGGAATCGGCGCAGCTTCCAAGCTGGGGGTTTTGGTAAAGGGAAGCAACTATCTGGAAGCCGTGGCAGAGATGACGACCATTGTTTTTGATAAGACGGGGACATTGACGAAGGGGGAGTTTAAGGTACAGGAGGTTATTCCCGCGGGGAAGGGCAGTGAAGGTGCCGGAGATGAAACTCCCGTGGGGAAGGGCAGTGAAGGTGCCGGGAATGGAACTTTGCAGGGAGGGCAGGAAGAAACGCAGGCTGAACTTGGCAAAGAAATTCTGCACCTGGCGGCTTACGGCGAAGGTTATTCCAACCATCCGATTTCTAACTCGATTAAGGCCGCCTATGGAGAGCCGGTGGATGTGGCAAGGATTGAAAAGGCAGAGGAAATCGCCGGACACGGTATTCAGGCGGTGATTGAAGGCCGGGAAGTTTTGGTGGGCAACGGGAAGCTGATGAAGAGGATGGAGGTTGCTTCTTTTGCTGAAGTAAAGAGCAGCGGCACGGTGGTTTATGTGGCATGTGACGGCAGATTTTTGGGCAGCATCGTGATTGCCGACAGCATAAAGGACGGAGCAGAGGAAGCTGTCCGGGAAATGAAGCAGGTGGGCGTAAAGCGCTGCGTAATGCTTACCGGCGACCGAAAGGAAGCTGCCCAGGCTGTGGCGGATGAACTGGGACTGGATGAAGTTCATGCGGAACTTCTGCCGGGCGATAAGGTCGGGCGCGTGGAGGAACTTTTGGCAAAGCAGCCGGCAAAGGAACGTCTGGCATTTGTGGGCGACGGGATTAACGATGCACCGGTGCTGACACGGGCGGATATCGGCATTGCCATGGGAAGTATGGGAAGCGACGCGGCGATTGAGGCAGCGGATGTGGTGCTGATGGATGACGATGTGCGAAAGATTGCCGCCGTGGTGAAGATTTCGCGAAAGACCTTAAGGATTGTTAAACAGAATATTGTCTTTGCCCTGGGGGTCAAGGCGCTGGTTCTGGTGCTCGGTGCTTTTGGCGCGGCAAATATGTGGGAAGCTGTATTTGCCGATGTGGGCGTTTCTGTGATTGCGATTTTAAATTCGATGCGGGCGCTGAAGGTGAAGTAAATAATGGTTTTTATGGGGGATGAATAAGAAATAACGAGAGAAAATTGCAGGGAGGAGTTGCGGCTCACCCTGCATTTGTGTTTTAAGGAATTTTTAAATAGACGGCTTTGAATGTAGTCCGATTCCTTGGCTAGGATAGTATTTTCTAACGGGTATATAAGAGAATTGGATATTGCGGCATACGACAGAGAGGATGCAGAACGTTAAATACATGTATCAGGGCGAGTAGATTCGCCCTGTTTTTCTTTCTGAACAGTAACATTTTTGGAGAGGCATTTTAGGAGAGCCAGCCGATACACCTTGTGTAAAAGCTGTGGAAATGTTAGAATGGAGAAAATAACATTGCTGTATGAATAATGAAATAACGAAGAGAAAGAGGTGGGTATATGGCAGAATGGATGAAACTTCCGGTGGGCATTGAAGAGTTTGAGAAAATCCGCAGGAACGGCTTTTATTATGTGGATAAGACAGGACTGATTGAAGAGTTATTAAAACAGTGGGGAGAAGTTAATTTATTTACACGTCCGCGTCGTTTTGGAAAATCACTGCATATGAGTATGCTAAAGTCTTTTTTTTCGATTGGCAGTGATCCGGGACTTTTTGACGGGCTTAAGATAACGCAGGATACCAAACTGTGTGAGGAATATATGGGGCAGTTCCCGGTGATTTCCATAAGCTTAAAAGGGGTGAATGCCGCAAATTTTCAGGACGCCTTCAGATTTTTGATCAGGATTATCAATGCGGAGGCAAGAAGGCTGTGGGTGCTTTTGGACGGTGAAAAGCTTGACTGCATTGACCGGAAAATACTTGAAGATCTGCTGGACCGGAGAATGGAAATGGATACGCTGGTCTACAGTCTGCGGGAACTTTCGGAGATCCTTGAAAGGTATTATGGGAAGAAAGTGATTATCCTGATTGATGAATATGATGTTCCCTTAGCGAAGGCAAATGAGAACGGATATTATGATGAGATGGTTCTTCTTATCCGAAATCTTTTTGAAAATGCCTTAAAGACGAACAGCAGCCTGAAATTTGCTGTCCTGACCGGATGCCTGCGGGTGGCAAAGGAGAGCATTTTTACAGGGCTTAATCATTTTAAAATATATCCGATAACGAAAGCGGTATTTGACGAATATTTTGGTTTTACCGACGACGAGGTAAGGGAGATGCTTCGCTATTATGGGATGGAAGCAGATTACGAAACGGTTAAGGAATGGTACGACGGCTATCGGTTTGGAAAGGTCGATGTTTATTGTCCGTGGGATGTGATTAATTACTGCAGTGATCATATCGATGATCCGAAGCTTTTGCCGCAGAATTATTGGCTGAATACCAGCAGCAATGAGGTAATCCATCGCTTTATTGACAGTGCGGGTAAACTGGGCAGGCTGACCAGGGCAGAACTTGAACGGCTGGTTAATGGGGAAACCGTACAGAAAGAAATAGGTCAGGAACTTACGTATAAGGAGTTGTACACATCTATGGACAATCTCTGGAGCACGCTTTTTATGACCGGCTATCTGACACAGCGGGGCGAGCCTGTCGGGAACCTGTATAATCTGGCCGTGCCTAATCAGGAAATCCGCAATATTATTACCGAACATATTTTGAAATCGTTTAAGGAAGATATCGGGAAGGACGGGGAGATGGTTACTGCTTTTTGTACTGCGTTAGCGGAGGGAAAGCCGGATGTGGTGGAAGGGCTGTTTACCGGATATATGGAAAAAACGATCAGCGTGCGGGATACCTTTGTGCGCAGGGCAATAAGAGAAAACTTTTATCACGGAATTCTGCTGGGGATTTTAAGCTATAAGGAGGACTGGATTGTAAGGTCTAACCGGGAATCCGGGGATGGATTCAGCGATATTCTGATTACCATTGACGGTACAGATACAGGAATAGTGATTGAAGTTAAGTATGCGGAGGATGGCAGTGAGGAGAAGGAGTGCAGGGATGCACTGAAGCAAATTGCCGACAAACGGTATGAAGCCTCTTTTCGTCAGGAGGGTGTGCATAAAATCATTAACTATGGAATTGCCTGTAATAAAAAGAAATGCAGGGTGATGATGGAAAAACATGATTAGAGATAGGGCAGGAATTGCAGGGAGGAGTTGCGGCTCACCCTGCATTTGTGTTTTAAGGAATTTTTGAATAGAAGATGAATGATGGCTGGGACAGACAGAAGAAGTTATGACAGTATCTTTAGATAGGGATAAATTCTCTGAAAATTTATATTCATTTCTTGACGGAATAATATGAACAACGTATAATTAAAAAACAAAATGTTTGTTCTGTTGAGTTCAAGAAGAAGTGTGTAGCCAATTGGAAAGGATATATAATGGCTGAAAAGGAGGATAAGATGAACCAGCAAATTACAGATGCATTAGATGCCAGGATTGAACGGATATGGAAGAAAATGGAAGAACTGCCGGAGGAACTGGAGTTTTCCTGCGGTAAGTGGCCGCCGGAGTGGAAGAAGCCGTTTTCAGAAGCGCAGGTTGCAAACTGGGAGAAAAAGTATAAGGTTCGCCTTCCCGAGGATTACCGGCGCTTTATTACGACGAAGGCAGGAGGCGGGACGCAGCCGTTTTACGGGCTTTGCAGTCTTTTGGGAAAAGAATTAAAAGAAATGCTGAATGATGAAGGCATGGATGTGAGCAAGCCATTTCCCTATACTTTGGATAAGCCGCTGCTGATTTTTGCCATGAGCGAGGAGGAAGAGGAAGCTTATTTTAGCGAAGATGAGGATGACGAGGAGATAATGGGCGGCTTTATTCCTCTGTGCACGGAGGGCTGCGGGATGGACAACGTTCTTGTGGTCAGTGCACAGGATGAAGCGACTTATGGAACCGTCTGGTTTTATGATCTCGCGAATGATTTTGGCATAGCTCCCATACGAAACAGGGAAACCGGAAAGCCGTTTTCTTTTTTGGACTGGCTGGAATACTGGGTGGATTTTACAATCAGCCATAAACCAAGTGAATACTTTTCCTATGGGGAACTGACCGGGCCGTTTGCCGGGGAAGAGGATGAATAGCAGAAGCTTTGTTTCGCTTTAGAGAATATTTTGCATTTCTATTTTGCCTGTTGCTGTGAACATGTGAACAGTAATGAAAAAAGGATTAAGCGAACGATGAAGGAAGGAGATGTTTTATGAAGTACGATTTTACAACGATTATGGATCGCAGGGGAAAAGATGCTTCGGCGGTGGACGCCATTGGCAGAACCGGACCGATGTCCATGCCGGCACCCAAGGAGGGATTTGATCCGATTCCCATGTGGGTGGCGGATATGAACTTTCCCACAGTACCTACGATCACGGAGTCGATTATCCGGCGGGCCGAGCATCCGGCGTTTGGCTATTTTGCCCCAACAGATGAATACTTTGATTCCATTATCCGCTGGCATAAGACCCGCAATGGGGTCGGGGATTTAACCCGGGAGTGCATCGGTTATCAAAACGGAGTTCTGGGGGGCGTTGTCAGCGCACTGAATGTATTGTGTTCTAAGGGCGACCGTGTACTGCTTCATTCCCCGATCTACATTGGCTTTACCATGAGTCTGAAAAATAACGGATATGCGATTGTACATTCCCCCCTGGTGAAGGACGAACAGGGCATTATGCGCATGGATTATGAAGATATGGAGAAAAAAATCGTGGAAAACCAGATCCACACTACGATATTTTGTTCTCCGCACAATCCCTGCGGCCGGGTGTGGGAAAAATGGGAACTGGAAAAGGCGATGGAATTGTTCCGAAAACATGATGTGTATGTGATTTCGGATGAGATCTGGTCGGATTTGATTTTATGCGGCTATCGGCATATTCCGACGCAGTCGATCAGCGAAGATGCTAAAAAGCGAACGATAGCTGTCTATGCCCCTTCCAAGACGTTTAACCTTGCCGGACTGGTAGGTTCTTATCATATTATTTATAATCCGTGGCTTCGGGATCGGATGAAAAAAGAGTGTTCGCTTTCCCACTACAATGATATGAATGTGCTGTCCATGCACGCCCTGATTGGAGCCTACAAGCCGGAGGGCCATGCCTGGCTGGAGGAGCTGCGCCAGACCATTACCGCGAATATAAACTTTGCTACAGACTATATAAGAAATCATTTTCCAGGCGTGGAATTTTCCTGCCCGCAGGGAACGTATATGCTGTTTTTAGACTGCACAAAATGGTGTGCCGAGCATGGAAAAACCATCGATCAGCTGCAGAAGGCGGGGTACGATGTGGGGGTAGTGTGGCAGGACGGACGCGATTTTGGCGGCCCATGCCATGTGCGTTTGAATCTGGCCCTGCCCTTGTCGAGGGTTGAAGAAGCGTTTTCCCGGCTGGAGAAGTATGTTTTCTGCGAATAGGCTTTTTGCTTGCCGGAAACCTTGGACAGCATGAATAAAAAGAATGACTTTTAGATTGGCTTTTTTCACAGGAAAGCCGGGAAGCTTCGCTGTAACTTCCCGGCTTTTTTGTATGGATTACTTCCCGTTCTTTGTATAGATTATTTCCTGTTTTTTTGTATGGATTACTTCGTGTTTTTTATATGGATTTTTACCTGCTGTCGTTAAAACTGCGGCTGCATAAATGGTGTTTTTTAATCCAGCGGTTTCTGGTAAAATGTCCCCACAAAGGTTTCCGTGGGCAGGACATTGACGATAATCTTTGGATCGACTTCTTTTAAATGAAACAGAATATCCTGCACTTCGTAAGTGGAAACGACCGTGTGCAGAAGGCTCATGGGCTGGCCGCTGTAGCCGCCGTGTCCGTCAACCACGGACATCCCATGTCGGCTGATTCGGATAAATTCTTTGATAACCTTATCTGGCTTTTGGGTGGTAATCTGTAAGGTTACACGCTTAAACCGATGATAGAAGCTGTCGATGGTTCGGGTGGAGATAAACTGGAATAAAATCGAATATCCCGCATGTTCCCATCCAAACAGGGCACCGAAGATGCAGAGCAGGCAGCAGTTGAAAACAAAGACATACTGCCAGATGGATTTTCCGATGCGGTTGGATACATATAAGGCGATAAAATCCATCCCTGCGGTGGAGGCATTGCCCTTTAAGGCGATGGAGATTGCCAGTCCATAGATGAAGCCGCCAAAACAGATATTCAGCAGAACATCATTGAACAAAGGATCAAACTTAATGATCTGCAAAAAAATACTGGATAATAATACCTGCAGCATGGAAAAAAGCACAAATTTTTTTCCGATATGCTGATAGCAGAAGATGGCTACAGGAATATTGAGAAGCACCATGCCCAGGGACGTCGAAAAATGAATCCCTGCACTGCCTAAAATTTTTGAAAGCAGGGAAGCAATTCCGGTAAAGCCACTGGGAAGCAGTCCCACAGGTTCCAGAAATGCGTTCATGGTAAATGCCTGCAAAAGTGCTGAGGCGAACACGGCGGCCGTCATGATAAGATATCGTTTTTTCATTGCTCTTCCTTTCTGGAGTTATGTTATTGCCGCTTCTTCAAGGAAGTCAGAACATCTTGGCCAGGGTTTCATTGACCAGTTTTCCGTCGGCTTTGCCCTTGACCCTGGGCATCAGCACTTTCATAATCTTTCCTTTATCCTCCGGGGCAGGTTTTTCAATCCCAAGTTCAGCCAGCACAGAACGGATAACCTCGGTAATCTGCTCCACCGACATATCCTCCGGGGCAAATTCCTTATAAATGCTGATTCTGAGTGCAGCCTCGCTGCGGATATCCGTGCGGTCTATGGGCGCGGTGTCGTGGGTTTCCTGGCACTGTTTAATTTCTTTTTTAACGATAGCATTTTCCTCATCTTCGGTTAATGGGGAGCGCTTATCGATCTCGGCATTCTTTAAAACGCTTAACAGCATGGATAATGCGTCTTTTCTTTCCTTATTTTTATCTTTCATTGCCTGTACCATAGCAGCTCTTACGATGTCAACTTTACTCATGTTCTTTCCTCCTTATTTTCCGGAATGGTTCGTCCTTTTGGATGAATCCGGGTAGTTTCTGCACGTTTATGTGCCTGAAAATAGCATACCACCCATTTCCTGAAAATACAAGTATCACCGTAATATAAAGTTGTACAGTTAATGGTGTGTTACTGTTCACGTAGGTCTGCTGCGGGGGCATATTCCGCCGCCGCCGCTTTAGTCACTCCTTCAGGGAATTTACAATGGTAAGAAGACTCTGGAGTTTATCTTCGCTGATATGGGGAACGATGGCGATTATTTTTTCCGCAGTTAAGGAAACGGATGTACTCTCGTCCTGAAAGAACTGAGCAAGGGTAATGCCAAAATATTCACAGATGGCAAGCAGAGAATCGAGGGTGGGCGTAATAGAACCAGAAGCAACTTTATTGATGTAATTGTTGCATTTTCCGATATTTTTGCTGAGTTTGTACTCGGAAATGCCCTCATTTAAGCGGAGGGATGTGATACGTTCACCGATGAAATTTTTTTCCATAAAGAGAGGAACCCTTTCTTTGTATAGTCGTTATCAGGAAAGAATTATTGTTGATTCCTGTGTCCTTTTTAGTATACGTGTAAGATTGTCAGTCTTATTCACTTTAAAATATCGATTTTACAATGATTTTTTACCTAATAATCTCTATTTTTGATTTGCCTGAAAATGATGAGGGCAGGGGGAGGCAGATAAGAAAATAAAATCATATTGAATTAGTAGGATATCTATGCTATACTTTATCGCAGGGTAGATGGATATATTTTTCGAAGATGTTAAGATTAGATTCAATTTAAGATTAGATTAAATAGAGAAAGGCGGACAGTTATGAGTGAAGACAGAAAGATCATTTATTTAGATAATGCGGCAACGACCAGGACTTCGCCGAAGGTGGTGGAGGAAATGCTTCCCTTTTTCAGCGAGTACTACGGGAATCCTTCTTCGGTGTATGAATTTTCCAATGCTTCAAAGAAGGCTGTAGCCCAGGCAAGGCAGGTGATTGCGGATTCTCTTGGCGCAAAACCGCAGGAGATTTATTTTACGGCGGGAGGGAGCGAGTCGGACAACTGGGCGATTAAGGCGGCGGCGGAAGCCTATCAGGAGAAAGGGCGGCATATTATTACCAGTAAAATCGAGCACCATGCAGTCCTTCACACCTGTCAGTATCTGGAAAGCCGGGGGTTTTCCGTAACCTATCTGGATGTCGATGAACAGGGCGTGGTTAAGCTGGAGGAACTGAAAAAAGCCATCCGTCCGGATACGATTTTAATTTCCATCATGTTTGCCAATAATGAAATCGGAACCATTCAGCCGGTGAAGGAGATTGCAGAGATTGCCAGGGAACACGGTATCTTATTCCACACCGATGCCGTCCAGGCTTACGGCCATGTTCCGATAAATGTGGATGCCTTTGGAATGGATATGCTCAGTGCCAGCGGTCACAAGATTAACGGGCCGAAGGGAATCGGATTTTTATATATCCGCACGGGGGTTAAGATTCGTTCCTTCGTTCACGGCGGGGCACAGGAGAGAAAGCGCCGGGCAGGGACGGAAAACGTTCCGGGAATTGCGGGTCTGGGGAAAGCGGCCGAACTTGCCGTAAACACCATGGAAGAGAGGATGAAGAAAGAAACCGAGCTTCGGGATTATCTGATGGATCGGGTGATGGCAGAGGTGCCCTATACCCGGGTAAACGGACATCGCAAAAATCGTCTGCCCAACAACTGCAATTTTGCTTTCCAGTTTATCGAGGGAGAATCTCTGCTGATTATGCTGGATATGGCGGGAATCTGCGGCTCAAGCGGTTCAGCCTGCACTTCCGGCTCCTTAGATCCTTCCCATGTGCTTTTAGCTATCGGGCTTCCCCATGAGATTGCCCACGGTTCGTTAAGACTTACTCTGAGCGAGGAAAACACGAAGGAAGAGATGGATTATGTTGTGGGCGAGATTAAGAGGATTGTCGAGCGGCTTAGAGCGATGTCGCCGCTGTATGAGGATTTTGTAAAGAAGGGGCGTTAATGGTGTAAGACTGCTGCAGAAAGTTTAGGAAACACAAGAAAACAGAAATGGAAGAAGAATAACAGGAACGAAGAATAACAGGAAAATAACCATAGAAAGAAGGAGAACACATGTATTCAGAGAAAGTTATGGATCATTTTGAGCATCCAAGGAATGTAGGAGAACTGGAAAACCCCAGCGGCATGGGAACCGTGGGAAATGCCAAGTGCGGGGATATTATGCGGATTTATCTGGATATCGATGAGAATCAGATTATCCGGGATGTAAAATTTAAGACCTTTGGCTGCGGTGCTGCCGTGGCAACCAGCAGTATGGCTACGGAACTGGTTAAGGGAAAGTCCGTTCAGGAAGCCATGCAGGTAACCAATAAAGCGGTTATGGAGGCACTTGACGGTCTTCCGCCGGTAAAGGTGCACTGTTCTCTTCTGGCTGAGGAAGCAATTCATGCTGCTCTCTGGGATTATGCACAGAAGAATCATATAGAAATCGAAGGACTTAAACCGCCCAAGAATGATATCAGCGAGGAAGAAGAGGAAGAAGAATACTAAAACTGGAAAGAAAAAGGAAAAATGGAAAATACTGAAAAAAAACAAAAAACGGTTGTTGTAGGAATGTCAGGCGGCGTGGATTCTTCCGTGGCTGCCTGGCTGTTAAAAAAGGCCGGCTATCGGGTTATCGGCGTAACGATGGAAACCTGGACAAGCAGAGAAGAAACGCCGGAGAAAGAGGGGGCAGATGTCCGTGAGCCGTCTGCGGCCGAGGATGCCGGGCGGGTAGCCGAAAAGCTTTCGATCCCGCACTATGTACTGGATTTTCGTCAGGAATTTCAGCACCGGGTTATGGATTATTTTGTGGATGAGTACTGGCACGGAAGAACACCCAATCCATGCACAGCCTGCAACCGTTTTGTCAAGTGGGAGGCCCTTTTAGCGTGGAGCAGGGAAATGGGGGCGGATTATATCGCCACGGGGCATTATGCCCGGGTAGAACATCTGCCCGGCGGCCGTTACACCCTGCGCGAGTGCGCCCTGACAGGAAAAGACCAGACGTATGCCCTGTATAACCTGACCCAGGATCAGCTTTCCCGAACGCTTATGCCTCTGGGCGATTATACGAAAGAGCAGGTGCGCAAAATTGCTGAGGAAATCGGGCTTTCCGTGGCGGATAAGCCGGACAGCCAGGAGATTTGCTTTATTCCCGACCATGATTATGCAGGGTTTATCCGGCGCTATTCAGGAAGAGAATCCAACCCGGGGAATTTTGTGGATCGGGAAGGGAAAGTCTTAGGGCAGCATAAGGGAATTATTCATTATACCATCGGGCAGAGAAGAGGTCTTGGTCTGTCCGCGGGGCACAGGATTTTTGTGCAGGAAATTCGTCCAGAGAGCAATGAAGTGGTGATTGGTGAGGGCGATGAAATCTTTTCCCGGGTTCTGCGGTGCAATCAGGTGAACTGGATGGGGATTGGCGGCCTTTTTGGGGAGGAGCAGACCATGCGTGTCAAAATCCGCTACAGCCATAAAGGGGAGGAATGTGTGGTTCGCCAAATCGGTGAAGATCTTGTGGAATGTCAGTTTAAAAACCCTGTTCGTGCAGTAACCCCGGGACAGGCTGCGGTGTTTTATCTTGACGATAGGGTTGCCGGCGGAGGGACGATTTTATAGGTTTTTGTCCTGCATGCAGCGGATGCTGACAGAGTTACTGTTGGCATGTTCACAGTAACTTGGCAGAAACTTTGTAAGAAATTTGTTAGAAAATAGAAAAGAGCCTGTGTTTACAAATCATAAAGTCTGTAGTAAACTGAACACAGAGAAAGCCGGAAAAGGTGTTTGTGCACGGATTTTCGGGCAGGAGCATTTCTTAACAGGAATGCCTGAAAGAAGAGGAGGAAAAGGGAAATGAAAAAGAATTACAGAAAATTTGCCGGTGTCCTGACTGCTCTGTGTATCAGTACGGTTTGGACCGCAGGCTGTACAAAATATGAAGAAATTGATATGAGCCAGGTAAAGGAAACCACGGCGCAGGAGGGCAGCAGCCTGGAAGAAACACAGCAGCTTCCGGCAGAACCGGCTTCAGCAGAGGAAACCGGGGAGGGGTCTGCACCGGGGATCAGTGCCTTAGAAGCCCCGATGGCCCAGGCACCGGCACCGAATTTTACGGATGTTTCGGATACCGTATATATCCGCGGCAGCCAGGTTCGTCTGAGAACCTCTCCCACTACGGCAAGTACGAATAATATTTCTGCGGTGCTTAATAACGGGGCAGCGCTTTCGCGCACCGGTGACAGCGACGACTGGTGCAGGGTGAATTACCAGGGGGCGACACTGTATGTGTCAAAAGCCTTTGTTACCACGCAGAACCCGGCAGGAACTTCGGCAGGCGCAGGGACGGGAAATTCCGGTTCGGGAACGGTAAACCAGACGACAGCCGCAGCAAGTACCGGTTCGGCAGGCGCAGGGAATGCAGCAGGCACGCAGACTGCCGATAAAACTTCGATTACGGTGGACAGCAGCTGGCGTTTTGCGGAATTTTCGATGATTAAAACCGGGGCGGCAACCCTCTATAAGTCTACCGCAGAAAACCGAAAGGGAATTACCGTCTGCGTCAATGCCGGACACGGGACAAACGGAGGGGGAAGCGTAAAAACCCTGTGCCATCCGGACGGTTCGGCAAAGGTGACCGGGGGAAGCACAGGGGCCGGAGCCGTAAAGGCTGTTGCCGTTTCAAGCGGAATGACCTTTAAGGACGGAACACCGGAGCGGGATGTTACCTTAGCGCTTGCTCTTGCCTTAAAGCCGAAGCTTCTTGCAGCAGGCTATGATGTTGTGATGATAAGGGAGAGCAATGATGTGCAGCTCGATAACATTGCCCGAACCGTAATTGCCAATAATACGGCTGACTGTCACATTGCTCTGCACTGGGATTCCTCGGAGAGCGATAAAGGCGCTTTTTATATGAGTGTGCCCAATGTTGCCTCTTACCGGGCGATGGAGCCGGTGGCTTCTAACTGGCAGAAACATAATAACCTGGGAGAAAACCTGATTTCGGGCCTGCGCGGGGCCGGGGTTAAGATTTTTTCCGGCGGATCGATGGAGATGGATTTAACCCAGACATCTTATTCAACGGTTCCCAGTGTGGATATCGAACTGGGCGATAAAGTGTCGGATCATTCCGCGGGAACGATGGAGGTATTGGCTAACGGGCTTCTGGCAGGAATCAACAGCTTTTTCGGGAAGTAAATTTAAAGAAAGAAAAAATAATGGATTTTGCGGCGGTTTCGGATCGAAAGGGTTCGGAACCGCTTTTTTGCTTTACAGGAAATTACGTTCTGATTTTTCCGTTGCCGTGAATTTGTGTACAGTAACCTTTTTTCTGATAATTTTTAATTCCCCGTATAGAAAACCGGATAAGAACCAAACTATAGTTTAGAATATCTTTTTAGAAAAAAATACGAGAAGGAGGAAATTATGGGAGTGATTATTGCGCTTCTTTCCGGTGCGCTGATGAGCGTGCAGGGGGTACTGAATACAGAAGTGACCAAGCAGAGCAGTATATGGACGGCAGCAGGATGGGTACAGCTTTCGGCTTTTATCGTCTGCCTTGTGATGTGGTGGTTCGGCGGGCGGCAGCCGATAGGGGCTTTGTGGCAGATTCAGCCAAAATACATGCTTTTAGGCGGGGTCTTAGGTGCTTTGATTACCTATACGGTTATTCGGAGTATGGACAGTTTAGGGCCGGCGCAGGCGGCGCTTCTGATTGTTGTGGCACAGATTATTATTGCCTATGGGATTGAACTGTTTGGTTTGTTCGGGGTGGAGAAGGCGGATTTTGAATGGAAAAAGGTGATCGGTGCGCTGGTGGCTATCGGCGGGATTATTATTTTTAAACATTCCCGATAAAAACGTAAAAATTTATTGCCCAGGTACGAAAAAAGAAACAAAAAATTATGAAAAAACAGGAAAATAGTACTTGTTTTTCAGGATTTCTCCTAGTAGAATAGTAGTATAGGCTGAAGTGGAATCCTGCATGGAAGGAATCCATGAATATTTTACGAAGAACTACCATAAAATTTGCAATTATAGCTGCGGTTATGCTGCTGGCCGGGGTTTTTTACCGTTGTTCTAGGGAACAGACAGAAAAACCCCGGAATGAGGAAGAACAGGTTTTGGTTTTATCCCCGGAAGAAGAAACAGCACAGACCGGCACATCTGATTCTGATACACATGATTTCCCTGAACCATTGACAAGTGAAGAGCATCTTTCCCGGGAGGAAACACCTGAATCGGTTGTTATAGAAGAGCCGTCCTGTTTTGTACATATCTGCGGTGCGGTAAAAACTCCCGGGGTTTATGAACTTTCGCAGGGAAGCCGGATTTACCAGGCTGTGGAGATGGCCGGGGGATTTCTGCCGGAGGCAGACCAGAGTTTTTTAAATCTTGCTCAGCCGGTTGCTGACGGGATGAAGATTACCGTGTGGACCAGGCAGGAGGCAGAAACGGCTGCCCAGGGACAGGGGATAGCGTTTCCGGGGACCCAAAGCGGGTATCCGAAAGAAGCCAAAGCGGCAGAGGAATCAGAAACAAAGCCAAAAGTAAATATTAATACAGCCGGAAAAGAAGAGCTGATGACCCTCAGGGGGATTGGTGCGTCCAGGGCGGAGGATATTATCGCCTACCGGGAAAAGCACGGCTCATTTCAGAAAATAGAAGATATTATGAAGGTATCGGGAATTAAAGATGCCGCATTTGAAAAAATAAAAGAGGATATCACGGTATAGGACAGCATTAAGGCCGCCCTGTTATGCCGGTGCTGGTTGAATGGCTGCCCTTTGGTGAAGATAGAGGTGGAAGATGGCCAAGATTTTAGTTGTAGATGATGAGAAGCTGATTGTTAAGGGAATACGGTTCAGTCTGGTGCAGGACGGAATGGAGGTTGACTGTGCCTATGACGGAGAAGAAGCGATAGAGAAAGCAAAATTAACCGAGTACGATGTTGTTTTACTGGATGTTATGCTGCCAAAGTATGACGGATTTGAGGTCTGCCAGGCGATCCGGGAGTTTTCGGAGATGCCGATTATTATGCTGACGGCCAAGGGCGGCGATATGGATAAGATTCTGGGCCTGGAGTACGGGGCTGATGATTATATCACAAAGCCATTTAATATTCTGGAGGTGAAGGCCCGGATTAAGGCAATTATGCGCAGGAACCGCGCAAAGAATAAAAAGGCGGCGGAACCGGAAAACAAGGTGGTTACGGCCGGAGATTTAAAGCTGGATATGGAAGGCAGAAGGGTGTTTATTGCCGAAAAGGAAATTAATCTGACGGCGAAGGAATTTGACCTTTTAGAACTTTTAGTCTGCCATCCGAATAAGGTATACAGCAGGGAATCCCTTTTAACCTTTGTCTGGGGGAACCGGGCATTGGATACGGGAGATGTGCGGACCGTGGACGTCCATGTGCGCAGGTTAAGGGAAAAGATTGAGCCAAGCCCAAGTGATCCGAAGTATGTGCATACGAAGTGGGGGGTGGGATATTATTTTCGGGTAAAATAAGAATGTGCAGAATGCTATTTTTAGGTGAAGTAAGAATGTGCAGAATGCTATTTTCGGGTGAAAATAAGAAAGCGTAGGATGCGATGAAGATAACGATAGCTGCCGTGGGGAAGATTAAGGAAGGCTACTGGGAAGCGGCGATTGCCGAGTATACAAAGCGGCTTGGCCGTTATATAAAGCTGGAAATATTCTCCGTGGCAGACGAGAAAACACCAGACGGGGCATCCCCGGCTCTTGAGGCGCAGATAAAGGAGAGGGAAGGGGAGAGAATTTTAGCGAAGATCCGCCCAGATGCCTATGTTATCGCCCTGGCGATTGAGGGGAAGATGCTGGATTCGGTGGAACTGGCAAAAAAGATAGAAAAACTGCGTGTGGATGGAAACGGGCAGGTGGTGTTTATTATCGGAGGCTCACTGGGCCTTTCGGATGCTGTCTTAAGGCGTGCCGATTTTTTGCTGAGTTTTTCGAAAATGACCTTTCCTCATCAGCTGATGCGGGTGGTTTTACTGGAGCAGATTTACCGGAGCTGCCGGATTATTCATCATGAACCTTACCATAAGTGAGGGCGGAACAACTGTTAATGTATAAATTTTGGACGTTTAAGTAATGGTTTTTGGAATATTGCCGATAGTACGATTATATCCTGACAAGAGTGTATCCGTTCGGCGGAACCGTGGAGTCAGCAGAAAACAATGAAGTAACGAAGATGGAGTAAGATCAGGTAAAGGAGATGGAGTTATTATGTTAAGCAGAAAGGTTGCAGCATTAGGTTTAAGTGTTCTTATGTCAATGTCGGTGGTTACGGTTCCGGCATTTGCGCACGGGCATCATTCGGGCGGGCATCACCGTCGGGCTGTTGCGGATTGTCCGGTTCGTGCAGATGCAGCAGTTACGGACGGAATGGCAGTACCGGGCTGTCCGGTACATGACGGCAGCGGGGCAGACTGCCCGGTTTGTACGATTGAGGGCTGCACAGAGGCCGGGCATCATTATCATAACGATGAGGTGTACTGCGGTTATCGGCACGGACACGGCTACTGTGACGGAACCTGTGTACAGGCAGGCGACCCGGCACCGTCAGAACCGACACCTTCAACGACACGCTATTATCAAAGACATCATGGCTGCTATTGATGCATGACGATGGGGATATGAAAAAACGAAAAACAGGCATGGGGATTATCTGTGCAGGAACGCTTTTAACTGTGCTGGCAGGATGTCAGAAAAACGGAATTTTGCCGGAAAGTAAAGACGGCCAGGAAAGTATAGATATCCGGGAAAGTACAGATGTTTGGGAAAGTATGAGCAGTCAGGAAAGCACAGATGTTCAGATATCTAACCATACACACGAGAGCCCGGGTGTTTGGGAAAGTACAGACAGTCAAAGCCCCGACCAAAACGATTCCGATGGAAGAGCAGCGCTGGAGGTAATCGTACCTAAACTGCCGAAGGAAGGTTTTAAGCTGGAAGATTTTGTGGCGGAGGGATGGGTTCTTTTGGACCGTGTTGAACTGGATTTTAACGGGGATGGTTTTTCTGACTATGTTGCGGTGCAGCAGGTGGAAAAGGACAGGGAGATCGAAGAGCAGAACCAGGGAACACACAGGATATTTCCGCGTATTTTGTTTGCCGTGGCAGGGGATGGTGAAGGGAAGTACCATTTGGATTTTCAGGATGAGAACCTGATTCGCTGTTGGTCGGAAGGAGGCGTTTTTGGCGATCCCTACCTTCCGCTGACGGCAGAGGGTTCTTCTTTTTCCACGCACGCTTTTGGAGGAAGCGGCTGGAAGTGGTCAGAGGATTATACTTATACCTACAGCGAAGGAACATGGATACAGACCTTGTCGGTTGATTCTTACGGATATGGGGAATACATCACGTCCTACAGGGAGGATAACTGGGAAACCGGGGTCGGCGTGCGAAAAGAGCGCAGTTCTGAATTTGACGATATGGAAAAGAACTGGGAAAAGGAAGAAGAGGCGGACTGGGATATTGTCTATGAAATTTCCCTGGATAAGCCGCTCACCCTTGCGCAGTCAGGAAAGCGCAGCCATTTGCTTACGTATCGGATAAACGATTGGGGAGTAAGCCGAGTGGAACGGATGGAAGGCATAGAAATCCCGCCGGATAAGATAAGGTATCCGGGTTATTATTTCCTTATGGAGTACAGGGATGAAGACGGGATTTTTTATTCTTTTCCGGAAGCAGAGAGCGGGAAAAACTATCTTGCTTTTTATCGGTGGGAGGATAATGTACTGTCCATTCTGGCTGAAGAAGAGCGTGAGATAGGACAGGTGGAATATTATCAGGGAAAGGTTTATTATGCCCTGGAGGGAACGAAACTTTACCGGATGAATCTGGACGGAACAGAAAAAGAAATCCTGTTTGATTATGATGCTTTGGAAAAAAATACGCAGGAGTATAAAGCGCTGTATTATGAAATCAGCGGCAGCGAAATCATTATACAGATGTATCTGGGACATTGCCCGCATCCCTATTTTCGGATGAATATTGACGGAAGCGGGCTGCATGAAATCGGTCAGGTTCCCAATACATCGGCATAGTTCACCGGCTCTTCTGCGGTTTGTTTTTCAAAGGTTAAGAGTTTTTGCTTTAATTCCAGCCCGCCGCCATAGCCGGTAAGGCTTCCGTCGCTGCCGATGACCCGGTGGCAGGGGATAATGATGGAGATGGGATTATGCCCGATGGCACCGCCGACGGCCTGTGCGGACATTTTTTCTTGTCCGCGGCCGGCGGCTATTTTGCGTGCAATAGCGCCGTAAGTCGTAACCTCGCCGTAGGGGATTTCACACAGAAGTTTCCACACCTCCCGGCGAAATACACTTCCGTCCGGGCGCAGGGACAGTTCACGGACCGCGGGTTGTCTGCCGGAAAAGTAGCGATCCAGCCAGTCCCTGGTCTGTGTAAAAATGTAAAGGCCGGGGTTTTCTTTTGTTTCTTCCTTTATCGTGTGGGCAAAGTATTGCTGTCCGTCAAACCAAAGACCAATTAAATGTATGCCGTCGCTGGCGAGGGTGATTTTCCCCGCCGGGGACGGTATTTTTGTGGTGTAGATCATAAAAATTCCTCCTGTTTTCCTTCGTGTTTTTTGTTGATTTTTTTATTGTACCAGAAAAATCATCGGACGGCTATATTTCCAGTCATATTTGTGGAAGGCTGTCCATATATTGTTACTGTTCATGTAGGTCTGCGCATCTGCTGTGATAACTGTAAGTTAAACAAAGCCATAGATTTGCCTTAAAGGAGGCGGTTGGAAATGAAGGAAATGGAGGAAGTTGTGCGGATCTTTCCCCAAAAACTGCGGGCACTTCTTTTTCATGCCAAGACACAGACCTTTGCGGCAGAGGAACTCCGTCTGCGGGCAAACCGCCCCCTCCTGATGGAAGCAAAAGGGCAGGAATGGCGGCTGCGGGTGGACCTCGGGGAATGGGAAAGGGTGGAGGTATCTGCATCGGCCTCTGCATTATCCGGTTTAAATGGCGATATATCACCCTATTACCGGGTAAGTTCCCAGGATATTCGGGATACCCTGGAATATATGAGCCGTTATTCGCTCTACGCCTTTGACGAAGAACTGCGCCAGGGTTTTTTAACGATTCCCGGGGGACATCGGGTGGGGATTGCCGGACAGACCGTGGCAGAAAAGTCATCGGTCAGGACATTGCGCAATATTTCCTTTTTAAATATTCGGGTGGCAAGAGAAGTGAAGGGCTGTGCCGGCGGACTCCTTCCCTGGCTGTATCAGGAAGGGACGATAGGCTCCACGTTGATTATTTCACCGCCGCGCTGCGGAAAAACGACATTGTTAAGGGATCTTATCCGTCAGGTGTCGGATGGATGGGCGATGGCGGAAGGAAAGAAAGAAAAGGGAAGCATTTTTCCCTCGTTTATTCCGGGAGTGACGGTGGGGGTGGTGGATGAGCGTTCGGAACTGGGGGCCTGCTATCAGGGGGTGCCGCAGCATGACCTGGGAATGCGGACGGATGTTCTCGACGCCTGCCCAAAGGCGGAGGGAATCATGATGCTGATCCGCAGTATGGCACCCAGAGTGGTTGCCGTGGATGAGATTGGAAGCCGGGAGGATATGGAAGCCCTGCGCTACGGGATAAACTGCGGCTGCCGGATACTGGCGACCGTTCATGGAAATTCACTGGAAGATGTTTTCAATAAACCATTGCTGCGGGAACTGGCAGAATCCGGGGTTTTTGCACGGTATGTGCTTTTGGCACCGCAGGGGCCGCCGGGGAAGGTGAGTGCGGTTCTGGACAGGGAAGGAAGGGTGATCTGCCGTCGGATTTAAGGAGAAGAGTAGGGTGTTTACACGGGCCTGCGTATTTGCTGCGCTTACCGTGTATGAACGGCAAATAAACAGGTGCAGGAGGTAAGCGTATATGAAATGGATGGGAGCCTGTCTGGTGACTTTAGGCTGTACGGGACTTGGGCAGCACATGGCAAGGGACTGGCGGTTAAGGCTTAAATGTCTGGAACTGCTTCGCCAGATGATGTATCTTTTAAAGGCAGAAATTATCTACGGGCACACAGCCCTTGGAGAAGCCCTTAGACGGGTTGGAGAACGGTGCCAAAAGGCAGAAGGAGAAAGAGGTCTGGAAACCATGCCTCTTTTTTTCCTTTCCGTTGCCGAACGGATCGAACAGCAGGAAGGTGAGAGTTTTTCCCGGATTTGGCAGGAAGAACTGGAAAGAATCAAGGCCTCTCCTCTGAAGGAAGCGGATGTGTCCAGTCTGAAAAACCTGGGTGACCATCTGGGCTATCTGGATCTGGGGATGCAGGAGAGGAATCTTTTGCTGTATTTGGAACAGGTGGACGGTCAGATTTCTTTTTTAAAGCAGAATGTCCGGGAAAGAACAAAGCTGTACACAAGTCTGGGGATTATGGGCGGGCTGTTTCTTTCGATTATGATGTACTAGTACTGCATTGCGTAAATTCCAGTGAATATGCACCCGCTGTCTACGTCATCTGTAAACCCCACGAAACTCGACGTAGCACCACTACGCCTTCGTTTCGCGGGATTCACATCTAACGCAGACATCAGGCACCTATTCACCGTTATTTACGCAACACAGTACTAGTGTGCATTGATTTGGCTCAAATGAATGCGCTGGTATTTAAGGAAAGAAGCTTTGGACAAAAGGTGAGCAAAAATCCCATCGACGAAGGCGATTTTCATGGATTTTTGCCCGTTGCTGTGAACGTGTGAACAGTAACGAGGAATGTGCTGTGAAACAAGCACGGAATGGAGGAAACAATGGGGGTCAGTCTGATTTTTAGGATTGCGGCGGTAGGAATTCTGGTTTCGGTGATTTGCCAGGTGTTAAAGCACAGCGGAAGGGAGGAACAGGCATTTTTAACCAGTTTAGCCGGGCTGGTGCTGGTGCTTTTCTGGATGGTGCCTTATATCTATGAATTATTTGAAACGATGAAGCAGTTGTTTTCGCTGTAGTTATTTTTCGGTTGCTGTTCACGTAGGTCTGCGCACTTGCTGCGCTGACCGTAGGTTAAACGGAGCCAGTGAGCAAAAATCCCATCGACGAAGGCGATTTTCATGGATTTTTGCCTGTTGCTGTGAACGTGTGAACAGT
>VSOC01000319.1 GCA_009774615.1 Lachnospiraceae bacterium | reverse complement strand
GCTGTCTTTTTATACCATGCAGACCATTGCCTATCTTGTCGATATAAGCAAGGGGAAAATCAAGGCACAGAAAAATCCGGGAAAATATATTCTTTTTGTCTGCTTTTTTCCGCAGATTGTCCAGGGTCCTATCCCCCGCTATCAGGAATTATCAGCGACACTCTATGAAGGGCATCCGTTTAATGAGAGGGAATTTTGCCGGGCTTTCCATGCTCTATGGCATGTTGACTGTCTGGAACCCCTGGATTTTCTTTGATGACTCCCTGCTTCGCCTGGGGCTTTCCTGGAAGGAATGGGGAATTTTGCTCCTCTCCATCTATGTTCTTTGGCAGGTCGACATCCATCAGGAAAGACTGTGTATCCGGGATAAAATCCTGGAGCAGCCCCTTGTCATCCGCTGGGGAATTTATCTGGGAGCCATCGCTGTTATCTGGGTATTTGGAACCTATGGCTTTGGATTTGATGCAAAGGCATTTATCTATGGAGGGTTTTAATTTAGCAGAAACTCCCCTGCCTTTTGTGATACAACGCAGAAATAAAAGAGGATAAAAAGTTTTAATTTAACAGAAACTTCCCTGCCTTTAAAACAAAAAGAAAAAGAGCCATTCTGCAAACTGATGAAATGGCTCTTTGACATTTAATCGTCTTCTTTACTGCAAATCTGAAGCCGGTGCTGGTACTTTTCCCTCGTCGCCAGACCGCCGCGAATATGACGCTCTGACTTATTTACGTCCAAAACAATCCTCGCCTGAGCAGCAAGAGAAGGATTGATGTGTTCCAGGCGGTCGGTTACATCTTTATGTATGGCCGTTACTAATTAGAATGTTTTCCTCCAGTCCCAAATCACCGAACAGACGAAGGTAAATATCCACATTGCCGGTCTTGTCCACCTCGATTTTCTGGATGATTTGTTTTAGCTGCTCGTTCGTCATCTCTCGGACGGATGTAATATCTTCAATGTTGCGGAAGGTTCGCTGGATAAGGTCTTCCAGCTGGTCAGTTTTGTTTAAATTATAGCTGACTAATTTTCGTTCATTTTCTATCTTTTCCATTTCCGCTTTCATCCCGCCGATTTTTTCATTCAGTTCTTCCCGGCTGATTAAATCATCCGTATACATATCCATGTACTTCTGACGGGTTTTCTGGAGTTTGGCAAGACGGTTGGTCAGTTCCTTTTCGTAGTTTTCATTATCATCCTTTGCCTTGTAGATTCTGGTAAATTCATGAACCACATGGCGGATGATATTTTTCTTTTCTTTCAGCATCGCTTCAAAATACTCTTCCAGTGCAGTAATCAAGTCCTCTTCGTCGATGGTGACAGCATTTGAACAACTGTCAGCGCCTTTTCCATTATGACCGGAACAAACCCACCGGATATAGGTATTTTTATAGGTACGAACCGTCCGCCGGAACGACCAGCCGCATTCTTTACACTTAATTAAGGTGCTGAATAAATATTTATTGCTCTGGCGTTCTTTTTTCAGGTGAAATGCCTGATTCCTCCCATGTAAAATCTGCTGTGCCTTCTCAAACTGCTCCGGCTCGATAATCCGCAGGTCAGGCCGATCCGTTACCATCCACTCCGATTCATCCTTATCAGCCCGTGTTCCGGTAAGAAAATCCGTTATTTCCTGTTTGCCATTGATAATCTTTCCGGTGTAGAGCTCATTGGTGAGAATCCGGCACACAGCGTTTTGACTCCAGCTGCAGTTGCGCTTGGTTTTTATGCTGCGTTCATTGAGCATATTGGCAATCTTAGCCGCGCCGTAGCCTTCCTGGGTGTACCATTGATAAATCTGACGGATGACTTTGGATTCTTCCTTGTTCACTTTCAAATTGAAATAATCACCAATAGTTTTATCATAGCCATAGACGATGTTTGGAACACGGCCTTTTTCTGCGTTCATTTTCTTGCCAAACTTCACTCGCTTAGAAGTATTCGCACTTTCCTCCTGGGCCAATGCCCCAAAAATGGTCAAAACAAACTCCGACTGTCCTAAAACGGTCATATTGGCGGTCAGAAAGGTAGTTTCGATGCCCAAGGCTTTTAATGTGCGGATACTTTGCAGTAAATCCACCGTATTCCGGGCAAAGCGGGAAATATCTTTCACCACCACCATATCAAACAAACCATGCTGTGCATCACGCATCAGGCGCAAAAATTCCTTTCGGTTTTTCGTTTTTGTACCGGAAATTCCTTCATCGGCATATAAGCGCACAAGGTTATGACCGTTTTTTTCAGTGTATTCAGTGAAGAACTTCTTTTGTGCCTCTAAGCTGTTTAGCTGATCGGATTTATCTGTAGAAACACGGCAGTAGGCGGCGATGTTCATGGGCGATGACCTTTCTGTATACTTTATATCCCTCTGTTACCTCTACATCATATCATTTATTCATCCAAAACATATAAAATCATCTTAAAAATTTCTTTTCTGAACAAAATTGAAATAAATATATGATTATCTCTTCCATTATTTCAAAAATATCCTTTTCAATTTTCTCAAACTGTGTAAATTCTATTGGTTCTTTTTGCGAACCATGCGCAACAGAATTCCTTAACCTTACCAATTGTGTAATATTATTCTGCCTTTCGGAAAAATAATTATAATCTAATCCCAAAACATACATATTTTCCTGAACCACACTATAATCAAGATTAGATTTGGTATTGATTATTTTTTCATCAATTCGTATTTTTCTATTTAAATAGTCTGAAGCGAATTTCAGAGTTAATTCTCTTCTCCTATGAAACTTATGTAAAAATTCTTCTGTCGGTGGCACAGAAG
>VSOC01000318.1 GCA_009774615.1 Lachnospiraceae bacterium | reverse complement strand
AAAAAAGACTAGCTTTCTTTTGAAAGTTAGTCTTTTTTAGTACTACAATATCCTTGAAAGTAACTTAATGAGGTAAAAACTTATGAAAATATCTATTCATCATATTGTAACTCAAAAAGTCGGTAATTCAGTTGGCTTTTCACTACCTGCTTCTTTTAAAGTAGAAGTGGGTACTGAGTATGCAATTCATCAGAAAGCTGATGGAAGTTTGATCTTAATACCGAAAATTTCTAATCCTTATACCTCCGATGCTAAATTTGAAGATGTACCAGGACCAGAAAGGGAAGCTTGGGAAAATATGGCTATGGAGGAATTACGTCATGCCGAAGAATAAATTTAAACAAGGAGATATTGTGTGGGCGGACTTCTCACCATCAGTTGGACAAGAAATGAAGGGAAAACATCCTGCTGTAGTAGTATCGTCTAATTCATATAATGAAAAGACTAATTACCTAATGGTTTGTCCAATTACATCCCACGGCAACCATTTCCCTACCTACTTGGACTTATTCGGATATCATATTCATGGTCGTGTAAATGCAGCTCAAATTCAAACTTTTTCTAGAATGAGATTGCTCGATGAAAAACCAGCAGATCATCTTAGACCAGAAGATATGCTTAAAGTAATGGAATTACTTAGTTTTGCTTTGCAACTTGATTAGACGAGTAGTTAATTTTTGTAGTTGCATGAAAAAGATTTATTGAGTATCTTAGTAATGAAAAAGGATACACAAAGGAATTTTTATCGTGAAATGGGTGGAGTAAAAATGTATTTGATAAAATGTGATGAAAAATAATATTGATGTATCTTGAAAAACATTAAAATTACACAAGCAACAATATAATTAAAGCTATGAAGTTTAAGGAACAATTTTACCATGAAAAAATCCAACAGCATGAAAGAAATGATTCTTAAAGAAATCCAGTCTATTCCAGCTATAGAAGAACGTATACTTTTTAAAAATTTAATGGAAGAAGTATTTTTAGAATTATACGAAAAGAATGAGCAGATGTATGAAGAGCTTGAAAAGCGAGTACAAGATGAACTTGCCTATGATGTTAACCGTTATCGAATTCGGACAGGCGTTATTGAAAAACAATTTTTTGATGTATCTCATCATTTAATGTTTCCCATGGAAGGGTCTGATGTTCAGAAAAAATCCTATAATGCAACGGATATCGCTCAAGCTTTAGAAGAAGATGGTGAGTTTGTTTTGATGAAGGTGCTGCTTCATTGTGATTATCAACAAATTCAAAAGATATGGAATAGTGAAATAGAATTTGAAGGGATACTTCAGACCGATAAGCCTGAAAAAGATTGGAAAATTACAGTAAGGCTGCGTCAAAATATGGACTATTTAAAGAAAATTGGACAGCTTTATCAGTTGTTTATTAAAAATGGAATCCCATGGCAAACAGTTAATGCGCCATATCTATATAAGATGGCAGATGTCGTTTTAACTCATTTGCCAGAAGCTATCCCTAAAACAGAGATTATCCAAAAAGTTGAAATTCAATTTCGAGAATACCAGCCGCTTATTTGTTATAATATTATTCCCATTTGGAATGTTTGCAAATTAAATTTGGAAAGTGTGGGATTTCCCGTTCCATGTGAAGAACATAAAAATTTTGAACATAATATTTCGATACAAAAATACGGAACTCAGCACGCATATCTGGCAGAAGATGATTTAGATATTCAAAGTATTAGTCAGAGAAAGGACAGATTGTTGATTACCAGTAAGGTTAGTGATGCTAAGAAGTGGAATATCTATATGATACGAAATGTTGAAGATAGTAAAATTGACCGTTATCTTTATCCTTTGATGGAAAATGAACGAAAAGAAACCTTTACAGAAAAGTTTCAGAGAAAATGGGAACAGAGAGTAAAAACAAAGGCCGAACTTTCTCGTTTTATCCGTGGATTTGGCATGGAAAATTATGTTATTTATCAGGATTGTGCGATTGCTGACGAATTTGAAAAAGAAAAAGAAACTTATTCGATGAATCCTTTTATTGAAGATGAAATGAGAGATTACCAGGCACAGAAGAAGCTGATTCTCTACTTTATTCCTGGACCAGAAGAAGCCTGGCTGCAGCGTGATATTGCCAGTTTTCTTGTATCTGAAGTACAACGGCTTTATCCAGAATATGAATGTGGAGGGATAATGCGATGAGGGAGTTATGGGAAGTTGTTCTGGAAGCGAAAAAGGAGCAGATTCCTTTAAAAAATCTGCGTTTTGTTCATGAAGAAAAGGGAAGTGCTTATATGGAACTTTCTCTTCCGTTTATAAACCAGGATGAGCTTCAGGGAGAAACAACAATAGGAGTAAATACCTATTGCCGATTTTATTCTATTTTTAAACATATGTATCAGCCCGACCAAAAGGAATTTCCCTATCTGCGAAATAGTTTAACAAATTTAATTATACACATGTTGGCAGAAAATGATGCTCGAAGAGGAATGACAAAAGAAGAATATTATAAAAAATTGTTAATTAGAGATATTCAAAGTGGTGTATTTGGGAATGAAGCAATTAACGTATTTGTTCATATGGAACAGGAAGAGCAAAATAAATTAATGAGTGGATGGCTTAGAAGTTATCGAACAGGAAGTTCACTGGCAATTTTTATTGATATGATTCATAGTTTAATTGATAACAGCATTGTCTATCATAATAATGATTTTCCTGAAGAACTTTTAGTTTATACGAGCAGTCGAAAAAACGATGAATTGGAACAACGTTTAAAGTTTTTAATAGAATTGTTTTTGGATATTCAGTATCAT
>VSOC01000317.1 GCA_009774615.1 Lachnospiraceae bacterium | reverse complement strand
CGCTCTTCTGGTGCAAGGATGATGACGCTGGATTTTCTTCCCATAGTATAATGCCTCCTGTATGTAATACAGACATTATACTACGAAACATATATTTAGTCCAGTTATTTAAAAAATGTTATACTAGTTTGCTTCTTTCTTCTATTTTTACAGATGACGTTTTTAGAGAATACTTTCCCTTGCAGCTATGGGTATGATGCAAGGTTTCAAATTTAGTAGCATGGTGTTCCCCGGGAACACTCTTTCCGGGCAGAAACACACAACAAAGAATGCACCAAAAACCATAACAGCTTTCGATGTGTTCCAGAAGAAACTTATTGATTATTAATTGAACCATTCGTACACAATCAGTCCAGGTACTATCGGATCATCACCATCAAGGCATACTCAATCACAGTCATTCTCTGCCGCTATCTTACACATATTCCACCATTCGATGTATCTGTTGCAACACTTCATTGTAAAAGCTAAACAGCCCCTGAATTATCCGGTATACATCCTGGTTATTTTTACAAGTCATATCAAACCATGCCAAGATGGTGCCCTGCTTCCAATTCATTCTCAGATATTCTTTTAATTTGGAGAGAGAAACACAATCAAATGCCTCCATGACTTCTTTAAGATTGTTCTCGTTAAAGTTAAGCAGCCCATGGGCTATGGTATAACCTGTGTGTCTGCCAAAATATGGAATCACTTCGTAAATCTCTACAAAACCATTATCTTTACGGAAGATTGCGCCATCAATAAAATTTGATTTTTTCCACATACCACATATTCTCCTCATTTTATTTTTTACTCATCCCAGCCATCTGTATCTTTTTTGGACTTGTCGCTCCAGTTGCCTATATTTTCAGTTTTTTCCAGCAACTTGCTAACGTTCCAGTTACCTTTCAACGCCAGAAATCTTGCCACTGCCTTATCAGGAACCATGCCAATGTTCCTGAACTTATCCCATATTTTTCCTTCTTGTAAAGGATTTTCCAGCATTTTACTCATAATCTACAATCTGATAACGCTCTTCATATCCTGTACCATAAATGATAGAGGCACCATTAGAGTTCACATGCAGATCGTTTGTTTCTCCCTCTACCGATGTGCTTTCCGCAACAAGGTACATTTTTTCAGCCACTTTTGTATCCTCTGCCAGGTTAAGTTCTACGAGTTTCCTCATGACTTCTTTTTTCATTGCCTGTCTTGCAGCAGCCTCATCCATAGGGCCGCATATAATCTGCATATCCAGATACTCATCATTCCAGCTTAATACATAATTCATTTTCTTCTCCTTTTATCTTAATGCAATGTTTACATAATATATTCAGCCAGTACACTAACTCCATAGCGGTTTGAAAATTCTTCCAAGGTCAGATTTTTCAGTTCTGATGCACAGGAAAGTTCCTCTGCGTTATAGGTCCAGTCCATAGCAGGCCCACTCGGCATATTAGGGAAATGCACTTCCACAACCGTTTCTTTCCCGTACTCTTCTATATCTGTTATACGACCAAAAAAAGCCTTGTGTTCCCTCACTCCCATTTCTTCTTCGTATTCCTGATTCGGGTTTGACACAAAAACTATATCACCAACATTGAACATCCTATTCATCTCCTTTTTTGACAATTACATCATAACTGTTTTCTGACCATCATAATAATGGTCATAATCATAGTTACTAACCGCAACGGCTCTCTTTCCATCGTTGACCACGATATAGCCATTCTCTTCATGGGAGTATCCATATCCAATCTCTTTAAATTTCTGTACCATTTCATCAGAAACAACAGTAAATATCCCTCCAGTAAGTTTTACCTGCTTGTTACCTGGGAGCTCATCGAACTCCTGGCTACATTTAACGCAGGTGAATGGTCCGTATGGGGCGCTAGAATCATAAGTTGATGCTTCCAGCCCACTGGGGAGATTCCCATCGAACTCACCACTCTCATCTACATACACATCTGCACGGATAACCTGGTGCCCAATAAAACGCTCAGAGCCACAGAACGGACAGCGATATAAAGCAGATTCTTTTGAAGGGAACTCACTTAATGCTTCCTTAACAGCATCTTGAAGGGAAAATGCCTTATCATATCCATATTCTTCTACGTTTTTCTGATGGGCACACCAGATATTTTCCATAATGTCCTGGTTCTCCAGAAACTCCTTCTTTGTTGTCCCTCTCTTCGTAAATTCTTTTTCATTCATAGCTTTGATGTATTCTTTCACATCATCAAAATACTCTTCATGCAAAATCATTTGCCATTCTCCTTTCTCACGTTCCTTGTTGTTTTTCTGTTACATAGGGATTATGGCTATCTGATAATAAGAGAAAATGGCAAAAATAATCCCAGATAGGTTGTCCTACCTGGGCATAGAGTGATTATAACTCAATTCCTTCCAAAAACAGCGTAGCCTCATTCCTACGCTTTTAAATTAGGATATCCGGCACATGAATTCCAGAAATTCATTTCCAAATTCACCCAGATAATTGGACAACTTATATATTGGGCTGGTTTGGATGGATAATACATAGTTATCCATTAATTTAAAAAATATTTCTTGTCAAAAAATTAAGGAGTACAACATGATTAAAATATGGATAGGACGCAGAGAATCAGATATTTTAACTTATATGCCAAATAAATTTGACTATTCAATATCATATTATGGAAGCAATAATCAAAAAAATAACTTCTCTTTTGATCGTCAAAAAAGAACATTTTCTAGATTTAATAAGGATTTCTATTGTTTCATAATAATATGCATTGAAGACATATGTAATGATTGTTTGGATTATGAAC
>VSOC01000316.1 GCA_009774615.1 Lachnospiraceae bacterium | reverse complement strand
CGTGTTTACGATGAATTTGACAAAACGATGGTAAGCAAAAAAGAAAATGGGGATTTAATCGTATCTGCCCAAATGCCAGAAGATGAATGGCTTATAGGGTATTTATTGTCATTTGGAACGCAAGTAGATATTATAGAGCCTGCATATCTGAAAGACATCGTGGCAGAACAGGCACAGAAAATCTATGAAAAATATACCTTGTGAAACGGCCGGATGGACATAATGGGATGCCCTGAGGGTATAAAACTTGACATAGGGTGTCAGCATAAGCGTGATATAATTTACCTGTAAATTCTATTTGGGAAAGTGAGGGCTGAAAATGAAACATGAATGGAAAAAGCATGAGAAAGAAATATATGGTGTAAAAGCAAAACCTTGCGTGCTTGATATTCCCGCTCAAAAATATATCATTCTTTCTGGCAGAGGAAATCCTAATGATGAAATCTTTTCAGATAAAGTTGCCGCCCTGTTTTCGATGGCTTATAAAATTAAGATGGCATATAAAGCGTTTGCTCCAAAAAGCAACGAAATAACAGATTATACCGTATATCCTTTAGAGGGAATGTGGAGTATGGCTTCTGAAAAAGAATATTTGGTAAAAGAAGAATTGCAGTACCGCATCATGATACGACAACCAGATTTTATTTCCAGAAAAATGTTTGATAATGCGTTAGAGACAGTAAAGGTGAGAAAAAATATTCCGTATCTAACCGATATTTCTTTTGAAACAATCTGCGATGGCAGGTGCATTCAAATATTGCATAAAGGAGCGTTTGATGATGAGCCTGCGTCATTTGAGATTATGGACGGATATTGTATGGAACACGGATATAAGCGTATGGGAAAAGAACACCGTGAAATATATTTGAATAATGCTAACCGTACAGACAAAGCCAATTTAAAAACTATCTTGAGATATAAAGTTACAGATACAGAGAAATAGCAACATAGTATGATAAAAACGAAAGGAAAATAAATATGGGCAGACCAACAACAAAAACAGATTTACTAACAGCCGCAGCCGCTAATTATGAAAAGTTAAACACTCTTGTTTCTGGATTGACAGAAAAAGAATTATCAACGCCTTTTGATTTTTCGGGTGATGAAAAAAAGAAAGAAGCTCACTGGAAAAGAGATAAAAATCTTCGTGATATTTTCATCCATCTCTATGAGTGGCATCAGCTTTTGTTAAACTGGGTGTATTCCAATCAGAACGGTGATAATAAACCGTTTCTTCCAGAACCGTATAATTGGAAAACCTATGGAGATATGAATGTGGAATTTTGGAAAAAGCATCAGTCTACATCATTAGAGGACGCAAAGAATATGTTCCAGAAATCCCATAACGAAGTAATAAAACTGGCAGAAATTTTTTCAAACGAGGAATTATTTTCGAAAGGCGTTTATAAATGGGTAGGCGGAAGCACTCTGGGTTCTTATTTTGTCAGCGTTACAGCAAGCCATTATGATTGGGCAATGAAAAAACTGAAAGCACATAGGAAAAATTGTGCCTAAATGCAGGGAGGAGATACTATGCACTTCGTGAAAGCTAAAGGGATATTATCTGCTAAAAATGGAATGAATTTATATCGGGGCTGCTCACACGGGTGCATTTATTGTGACTCCAGAAGCAAATGCTATCACATGGAACACGCTTTTGAGGATATTGAAGTCAAAGAAAATGCGATTGACTTGTTGGAATATGCTATTATTCATAAGCGAAAAAAGTGTATGATAGGCACAGGTTCTATGACAGACCCCTATATTCCGCTGGAAATGGAAATAGGGAATGTCAGGAAGGCTCTGCACTTAATATATGAGCATGGTTTTGGATTTACGGTCATAACAAAATCAAACCGCATACTGAGGGATTTAGACCTTTTACAGAAAATAAATGAAAAGTCCAAGTGCGTTGTGCAAATGACTTTGACAACGTGCAACGAAGATTTGTGCAAAAAGATTGAGCCGAATGTAAGTACGACAAGGGAGCGTTTTGAAGTATTGAGAAAGATAAGGAACGCAGGGATACCGACAGTTGTATGGCTGACGCCAATTTTGCCGTTTATTAACGATACTGAAGATAATATTTCAGGTATTTTGGATATGTGTATTGAGGCAAAGGTTTATGGCGTTATTTGCTTTGGAATGGGGCTAACTCTCCGAGAAGGAAATCGAGAGTATTTTTATGAACAGTTAGACCGATTATTTCCTGAACTGAAAGAAAAATATATCCGTACATACGGAAATAAGTATATGATAGAAAGCGACAACAGCAAAAATTTAATGCGGCTTTTTCACCGAAAATGCGAAGAAAATGGAATTTTGCATGACAACGAGCAAATATTTAACTATTTGCATTTCTTTGAAGAAAAGGACGACAGTAGGCAATTAAGTATTTGGGATTGGAAAGCGGGTAAAATATGAGTGTCATTTATGGAACAGAATGGATACGTTGTCCTGTTTGCGGCAGTAAAACCCGTGATAAAATCCGAGAAGATACGGTATTGAAAAATTATCCTCTCGATTGGCCAAAATGTAAGCAGGAAACATTGATTGAAGTAACAAATTTGCAGATAACAGTCATCACAGAGCCAGACCTGTTTTTGAAGTTTGGAGGGTTTTTTATGTTCTTTTTTCGGGCAGTAATCTATCTGCTCATGCAACACAGAATCCGTACATAACATATCGGGGATTGGAAGGAATCCAGTTAAAAAATCCCTGCTTATGCAACGCTACTTCTCACCATGAAACCAGAAGTAGAATCTCTGCTTAACAGAATATATATTTCCTATAACCGTAGAGG
>VSOC01000315.1 GCA_009774615.1 Lachnospiraceae bacterium | reverse complement strand
ATCGTTTTGCCCGGGAGTTCTCTGCGATGTTTGATGCAAACTTGGAAGGGTTTGAAAAAACAAGAGAAATTTTCTTTGACAGTTTTATGCATTATATGGTACAGATGGATCTTCGCCAGGGTATGTCGAAACAGGAGTATGCGATGGACGGTCTTCTTCGTGATTTAGCAGAGGGTGTGTGTGGAAGTTGGGCAGCAGATGAGGTAAGGCAGTTTCGGCAGTTGGGGAAGGACAAGCTGAATTCGATTCTTCGACTGGTGGTGAGGCTGTACCAGTGCGGCAGTTCGGTTTATTTATTTAAAGAAGCTGTACTGTGCATTTATCCAAAAGCATTTATCTATACCCACAATGAAGGAGGACGTGAGGTTTTAGTCTATCTGGGGATGAAAAAGACCGAAGAGGAACAAAAAAGGCTGGAGTTTTTGCAGGGACTGTTTCTTTCGGTAGATATTTCGATGTGTTTGTTTTGGGAACATCATTTTGGGATTATGGGGATCGATGAAACGATGGTGATGGGGGAAATGGTGGTGTTTTAGGTAATGAAAAATACAAGGATAATATAACGCGAGGGATACATTATGGATAAATATGGATATATATTAAGAAAACCAAAGCCTAAAAATCAGGAGCAAAAAAGTACAGATAATCGTCAAAAGCAAAATAATGCGGGAGCAGATATTAAGATAACAACAGATGAAACAAATAGTGGAGAAAATAAGGCAGGAGAAAGTGTAGTTACTATAGTAGGTGAGAATCAAAGTAAAAGACAATCTTTAGCAATACAACAGATGTTATTAAATAATTCTTTAGCAATAGCTCGAATGAATCAATACAGGCAAAATCACGGAATTACTGGCGAAGAAAGTTATGTTGTTTCTGGTTCATTAGTTCAATGTAATTATGGCTATGAGATAACAAGACTTGGGGTAGTTCGTGATCATGGTGTATACGATAGAAACGGTAATGCCGTTTTAACCTGCAGTGACTGTAAAGCAGGAGAAAATGTATATGGTTTTGGAATTTGTACTTCGCCCTATATCGTACATAAACAAAATGAATCAGTAACTATTTATAGCGAAACTTCAAATACAACCATTACCGGTTTCAAATGCAGGCTTGCTCTGACGACGGAATGGATGGAAGATGATAATGTTCATACACATATCTGGAATGAAGAAAAACAACAGTATGAAAAGGTATTGTTGAAAAATGCAAATTTAATATGTAGCTATGGCCTTGGACGGATTAGTATTAAAGAAATCGTGGAAACAATGCCAGAAGAAGTAAAGGCATTATATACGATAGAATCCATAAATATCAGGGAATCACCGGGCGGTGATAAGATAGTAGCTATATTAAGTAATGAAATTTTATTAACTATTCCATCTTCACCAACTAAGAAAGTTGTTGATTCGGAAGGGGTAGAGCAGGAATGGATAAATATTCGATATTATAATCAAGAAGATGAAGCCAATCCTGAAAATATGAGATGGATAGAGGGATGGGTTGTAAAGGAATATACAAGAAATATGCCGGAAAAGGAACCGGGAAAGAGTGATTTAAGCACAAGTGAAGATCAATTGAGCCAAGCTGAAATGCTAATTGAGGCAAGATATATCTATCGTTATTTGTCTGAAAGAGGGTGGACTGATAATGCCATTTATGCAACACTTGGTAATATGGAAAAAGAGAGTACTTTAAATTATAAGAGGACAGAAAATAGAAAAGGAGATATTAATGAGATTGGGAGAGGGTTAGTTCAATGGACTCCATCAGATAAAGTTAAAACATGGCTGATAGGATTAGGATTAAAATCAGATATGGCTTTGGAAATTTTTTATAATGATATTGATCTTCAGCTTGATCGAATTATATATGAAATAGATACTAATGTTGAAAAAGATAAACAATGGAATGATGAAGGGTATACACCTAAAATGAGTTTTGCTCAATATGTTTGTTCCACGGAAGATGTTGGGAAGTTGGCACAGATATTTCTGTTGTGTTATGAACAACCAGATAAAATGGTTCAGCCTGACAGAAGTAAACTGGCAGAAAAGTGGAGAGATATATTTCAAATATTAAATTATTCAGGATAAGGAAAAATAATTATGAATATTATTTTATTGTATATAATGAAAATGGTTATTCTTTCAAGTTTTAGTTTGAATAAAGCAGATACAGAGGTAAATGAAAGTCATATTGTTATTCGTGAATTAAGTGATGAGTATAAGGATAAAAAGAACCAAATCGAAGATGCATATGGGGAGATAATTAATCAATATATTGATGCGGTAAAAAATAATTATTATTTTGATATTCGCAAAACCAATGAAGATTTATTTAGAGAAAAATTTGGTCCGGATTTTAATCAAAAACTTTTAATGGATTTATGGCCACAAGGTGATAATACGTATGATTTTCAAGTGTTTTATGGGTTTAAGGATGTAGATCACAATGGGATTCCGGAATTATTTATAGGTTCTTCTAATGGAATTCATAGTATGAATTTTTATGATATTTATACATTTGATGGAACAAAAGCAATAAATCCTTTTGATGAAATTTTTGAAGACTCTGACTTTGGATACAGAAACTATTTATATCTTTATACCGATGGAATTCTAGCACAAAACTGGGTAAATAGTGGCTTTAATTCCGGATGGAGTTTTTACCGATTTAAAGATAATGGAGTAAATATTGAGTTAATTGATGTGATATCACAAGACTATAACTATGAAGGAGAACTTTGTTTTTTTCATCATATGGATTGGTTATCGGAACGTTTTAAACATGATTATGA
>VSOC01000314.1:1265-2804 GCA_009774615.1 Lachnospiraceae bacterium | reverse complement strand
GCAGATGCTTCAATCGCATCAGCAAACATCTCCACCTGCTTCTGGCCTGATATAACAAAATTCTTTGTAATGCTTGAAGTTGCCATAATAAACACCTCCTTTGTTAGTATGGCTCATTTTACAGCATACATACTTCTCTGGCTATATTGTACGGTTTTATCATCACTTTTGCAACAAAATTTTCATGAATTTTTTGAATTTTTTTACCTGCATCGTTACCATGACTGTCACAGAAATTCTGTACTCCCGTCCATAACGAAAATATAATTTTTCATCACAAAAAAGCAGCCATTATGACTGCTTTTTTCACGATACCGCTCATCTTCTCTCTATAGACTCTTATTTCCCATACTCCTCATCCGTTACAACCTCACACCATTCATTTGCCGTTTCTTCTCCCGGCACTTCCACGGAAATATGGGAAAACCAACTGTCCTTTTTTGCCCCGTGCCAATGCTTTACATTCGCGGGAATCGTGATAACCATCCCCGGAACAAGGCTGACGGCTTCTTTTCCTTCTTCCTGATACCAGCCCTCGCCTGCGGTACAAATCAAAATCTGTCCTCCGCCCTTTTTCGCATGATGGATGTGCCAGTTATTCCGGCAGCCCGGCTCAAAAGTTACATTGGCAAGGAATACCGGGCATTTTCCAAATTCCGTAAGCGGGTTTAAAAAAGAATTTCCGATAAAATACTGGGCAAACCCGCCATTTGGCTGTCCTTTTCCAAAAACATTAGCTTCATTAATTTGTTTATGCTAAAGTCTGAGGAGATTTCTATGGATATTACACAGCTTCAATATTTTAAAATTATTGCAGAAACAGGTTCACTCACCAAAGCCGTACAGATACTGCATGTTTCGCAGCCCGCGATGAGTGCCATGTTAAAGAAGTATCCGCAGATAGGCAGGCATTTTCTGACACAGATTGAAAATATCATTAAGCAGAACAGCCTTCCTATCACATTGGTAAAAAATGAATATAACATTACTCAGCATTTAATCCGCACTACGAATTTCCTGGCTACGATATCCACCCTGTCAAGGGATTTAAGAAACGACGGGCCAAACAGAACCCTTATCCCATTAAGCGATCCCGAGTTGCAAGTTATGTATTATATTTCCTTTTTAAAAACAGGGAGGGAGAAGGTGAAAAAATTTCTTGAGTGGTGTTCCCTCTTCATCTAACAAACAATCGTCCACTTGATCATTATTTTTACTAAAGATAAAGATTTCACTAACTTCATCGAAGCGTCAAAAGGTCATCATTTCCGGTCAGTATGGTAAGATCAGCTGATTTAAAGTTTTTTTATTTATTCATCTAAATATGCGAAAAGTAATGACCATATATCAATTCCACTATACAAATATAATTGTTTACTAAGTTCCACGATTCTTATTTCTGTTTCCTCACTTAGTTCGTGATTGTCGTCAAATATTGTAATATCATACTCTTGACAATCTCCGCTTAAAAACTCACCTCGCATAACATCAGGTGGAGCAAGCCGGCAGATTTCTTCCAATATATCTGCATCATGATTG
>VSOC01000314.1:0-1165 GCA_009774615.1 Lachnospiraceae bacterium | reverse complement strand
CATCATGATTGAAAATACAAAATCAATGCTATTTTTATAAAGCCGCCAGAAAAGTTCTCTTTCTGGCGGCCAAAATTTTACATAATCGAATAGGTTTTCACAATCACTGCTGCTCTTTCCAAAATTCTTGCCTGAGCCTTTGTTAATAAAATTTCATTTTCTGACTTTTGTAGTAATGCATGATATAAGTTTTCCCCCTCTATGGGATCTGATAACACACAAGCACCTGCCAAATCACAGGATTCATCAGATAAAGAAATAATCGCCCGTAATTCTTCCACATTCTGTCGAATCTCTTCCTCAGTCAATCCCTGGTTATAAAATCGATGAAGCCGTTCTTCATCCGAAATAATATCTTTCTCATTTCTCCCCATATCTTTATCGACAGAAACCCCATGTGAATCCTTAAATAACGCTGAAGAAGGACGGCCATCTTTCATAAAGACTGGTTTGCTTTTAACCCTTCGGTAAATCCGTTTCCAATCCCTTTTATCCATAAAAATCTACCACCATTTGTTTCATCCGTTCTGCTGCACTTTTTCCCAAAAATGTTTCTTCCTGTTCCTCTCCCTTCTGAGATATTGAAAAAAACTCTATCCGATCTTCATAAATTTCAAATTCTAAATATTCACCATTTTCTTTTTCATACTCAAACTGTATAGATCCACATGCGGTTGGACATATAAAGGGTTCCGCTGTTAACTGCCTTAATATTTTATAACATTTTTCGACCAATTCTCTTGAAAAAGATTTCGCACCATTTTCATTCCAGTTATCTTGCAGTACTGAAATATCCTTTAATGCCCTGTTCGCTGAGTTTTCTGTCCTGAAAACTGTTAATATCAAAAACAACCCTATTATCATTCCAGATACAACGAGGTACATCATCTGGAGCATCATCAGGAATTGGCAAAGATTGCGGCTCAGAATTAATAAATATATCCTTAAATTGATGATATAAACGAACAATTAATTCAAACGCTTTAAAATCACTGTTTTCTTTAAAAAAGTACATCATCTGAATCTTATAAAGATTAACGCCTAAATTATCCATGCACATCCCTCTTCTCTATTTTTTTCAACAATATTCTTATAATTCTAGTATAACAAATTATTCATTTTTTTCAACTGCTTGTCCTATTTTCACAAAATTTTCATCCTCCCC
>VSOC01000313.1 GCA_009774615.1 Lachnospiraceae bacterium | reverse complement strand
GGTATATATAAAAAGGATTTTTTAATTCAAAATCGAATTTTTTTGAACGAATCTGCTGGTGCATCCTATCAGGATATAGGTTTTATGGAAAAAGTGATGGCAGCCGCCAGGAGAGCAGTTTATCTTGACCAGCCTTTTTATTCTTATCGCATGGATCGTGATGATGCATCTTCCTATTCCATACATAGTCTTAAAAATACACAATTTGAATTTCAAAAGCTTCTGGAATATTTTGAGGGCAAAGAGAATATTTACTGGCGAGGAATATATCTTCATATGATGATTGCTTTTTTTCATGAATATGAAAAAACATTAAAGAAGGTGGGATTTGCATTTGAATCACCAGCTTGCAGCAATTATTATTCCTGGTTTCTTGATAAAATAATGCAAGCTATAAGAGAGAGTATCATTTCTACTAAAGATATGAAAAAGAAAGATTTGGAGAAATTTGAACTGCTTTTAAAAAGTCCCTCTGCATTTGCAGAATTTTTAAAAAATGAGAAAAGTCGATGCAGAGTATATGCGGATAATTTAAATTTTGATTATCCGACGCAGATTCTTATCTTTGGAGCAGGACATTGGGGTTATGAAACGCTGAAACTTATGCGGGAAAAAAAGAATTGTCAGATACAGGCATTTATTGATAATGACGAAGGGAAACAGGGGATGCTTGTAGAAAATTTGAAGATATGCAGTTTGAAAGAGGCGCTGTGTCAATTTCCGGATGCTTTTTTGTTTATAGCCAATGAAAAATATTATCCGGAAATACGGATGCAGATTGAGAAAGAAGGCCAGGGACATAAAATATTGTGTCCATTTGAATGAGGTGAGATAAATTGAAAGTTATTTTATTTGGGACAGGTAATTACTACAGGCAGTCAAAAGCATATATTGATATGACGCAGGTTATTTGCTTTGTAGATAATGACCCGAAAAAAACAGGTGCAATGCTTGATGGGAAAAAAATCATGACTCCAAAAGAAGCCGATTTTACAAATTGTGATTATGTTCTTGTTTTGGTGATGCGGTATCAGAGCATTTTGGAGCAGTTATCTGCGCTGGGAGTGAGCAGAGATAAAATTAAGCTGTATCCAGATTTGGATGATTTATTTGAAGTTAAGCCATGCATCTGTTCTGAAGGTAAGCAGTATGATTTTACACAATGGGCGGCTAACAGACCAGAGAAGAAAGTAATGTTGATTTGTCATGAACTGACGAGAAATGGTGTGTCAGTTGTACTTATGCATGTTGCCCAAGTTTTAAAGAGGATGGGTTATTGTCCATTGATGTCTGCCTTGCTTGAAGGTGAATTGTTGGAAGAATTACAGGAAAATCATATTGATTATATTCCGCAGATCCATTTGTTCTATGGCGGAAGACAGTTTGCTGATTTCATTGGAAAGATGGAGTTTATCATTGTGGGAACCATTGGTATAGCGGATGTTGTATGGAGAATTGCGCATATCGAAGTACCTGTAGTGTGGTGGATACATGAATCCAATGATAAGGATTTTCATGATTTTCCACTGCTTGTTAGAAATAATGTTTATTACTATGCTGGCGGAAAACGGGTCGTAGAATGTTTTAAAAAACATTACCCGTATTTATCTGTTGAAAAAATGCTGTATTATCTGCCGGATAATCGGGTTGAAACAAAATGCAGAGATGCTATTTTTAGAATAGGAATAATAGGACTGATTTATCCGAGAAAAGCACAGGATATTTTTGTGGAAGCAGTGAAAAAAATCCCTGCCGAAAAGAAGAATGCTATATCCTTTGAAATTGTGGGGAAGTATATTGAACCTGTTATTGATATGGATAAAGTTTTAAAAGAAAATCCGGAAATTCAATATATTGGGGAAATGTCACAGCGGGCATTGAACGATTATTTTGCTGGATTGGATCTGTTGGTATGTCCATCCAGAGATGATCCGATGCCGGTAGTTGTGACACAGGCTATGCAATATGGTATTCCATGTATTGTTTCTGACCAGGTAGGACAGAGTGAATATATTATTGATGGGAAGAATGGGTTTGTTTTTCCTACAGAGAACATTAAAGCTTTGAAAGAAAAAATAATCTACTGTATTGACCATAAAGATATTTTGTCGGACATTGGACAAGAATCCAGAAAAATTTATGAGAACTATTTTTCTGTAGAAGCAATGGAGGAAAATCTACAGAGAATAGAAGATAGGGTTAGACGTTAAAAGGCATAGAAGAGGAGAATACATGAGAATATCGGTATTGGGAGCAGCTGGATTTATTGGGACGAATCTTATTATGTCACTTATGCGGAATTCTTCTCATGAAATCTTGGCGGTAGATGAATCAGAAAGCTATTTTGATACATGTATCAGAACACAAAATGTTCATTGGTGTACTTGCAGATTTTGTACACAAACGGATTTTCACAAACTGCTTGCAGGACAGGAAATAGTATATCATTTAATCAGCACAAATAATCCTACATGTTCCAATCATAATATTGGAAAAGATATCGCAGAGAATGTATTAATTTCCATCAACATTCTGGAAGCTTGTGTAGCTAATCATGTGAAGAAAATTATTTTTATCTCTTCTGGCGGAACGGTTTATGGGAATCAGGTGGTATGTCCGATTAAAGAAGATACAATGACAAATCCTATTAATACTTATGGGATTCAAAAGCTTGCGATTGAAAAGTTATTTTATCTGTATCACCATATGTACGGGTTGGATTATTCGATTGTCCGTCTTGCTAATCCGTATGGGCCGCATCAAAGACCGAATGGAAGACTTGGAGTTGTTACTACATTTGTATATAGG
>VSOC01000312.1 GCA_009774615.1 Lachnospiraceae bacterium | reverse complement strand
TTCGTTTCGCGGGATTCACATCTAACGCAGACATCAGGCACCTATTCACCGTTATTTACGCAACACAGTACTAGTATGAAATGCAATCACTTTTATATAATCATTATACAAAGTATCTCCTAAACATAATACAATGTAATCTACCTTTCGTTTATCAATACCTTCCTCTAACATCCGTATAATGTCCCCCAAAATCGGATATTGGCCGAAAGATCGTTTTGATGTTCCATCCTTATTATTTAGGTATAGATTTTTAAACTCCATATGAATCTCTATCAATAGAGCTAATTCTATATTATATTTTTTTTCAGCAATCTTGGCAAGATTCTTACGATATACATCAAAACTTTTTATATGTTGTTCCAAAGAATATTCAAATGAATGAATATATGTATGATATGTAGCAACCTTCATATGCTGAACCTGCTCTGCTATTCCTTTTGCAATAGACTGAATTGCTACTTCTGGAACCTTATCTGTCCTCATCACTTCATCATGCCATTCATTAAATATATGTTTAACATTCTTTTCTGTGGAAATACCTATGGAGGCGATTTTACCGCTTTTCTTTTTTATTGATAACTGGTCCACCCTAAAGTGTTCAATGCCAACAATTGTTTCACGCTGTCCACGTAAATCATTTTTGCATAATTTTACAATATCTGGACGTTCTTCTTCATTTCGAACGATATCTGTCCCATTCAGGTATTTTAAAATATGTTTGGTTTCTCCACGCTTTTTTAATGCAATCTGTAGAGCTTGTTGAAAACATTGTATTTCTTTGCTATGCTTATCAATCATGCCTTCCTCTAAATAATTTTTATATTTTCTTATTTTTACTTACATCTTTCAAATTCAAAACCGCATATATTATAGCAATTATATTTTTTGTATACCGGATGTTCTTTGCTAACTATACCTCCACAATTGGAACATTCAAGATGGTTATTAGAATCTTCTCCCAAGTCGATAATATATTTCTCCATATTATCTGCTAACTCATCTGGAATAGGTAATCTAAAATTAAATAAGTCATCTATATCTTTTTTCTTTAAATAACTCAAACGTCACTATTAAATAAGTATATAAGGATTGTCTATATGCGAAGTTTGAGTACTTAAATTAACTACCCCAGTGTAAGCGGGGCATGAAAGTTTCTTTTATTACTTCATCTACCCCTTCACTTACTACGACTCTTCGATATTTTGTTGGGAATATAAAATGATACATAAGATTTGATACATTATACGACTCATGATTATGTTCACTCATCCACAATTCTCCTCTTCTATTATATCATCTTTGCTTATTTATGATAATCATGTTATGATGCGAGCATCTGGTATTTCTAGTAAACGCTTTATATAGATAAAATCAGTTTATTCTGAAAAAAGTGTATTTACTTGGGTAAGAAATGTTCTTATATCATCACATACTTCCTCAGCGCTTATATTTTTAGCAACATCATATTTGTTACAACCAAAACATACTTGTAGTCCAATATCCTCAGATGTAAAAATTTTTTTACCATCTAAATATTTTATTGCTTGTGGTGGTTCTTCTTCAACAAACCCATCTTCAGATATTGACAATGCATGTTTATCACTAAAATATTGAATAATCTCTTCTGTTTTTCTTCCACAAGCTAATGCAATAGCTTTTGGACAAAGCAAATAAGATTCAATATTTTTTCTTCTCCATTCGAGAAGTTTCAAATCCGAATCTGACGGTAATAGAATGCCTTTATATACCAATCCATTCCCCACAATATCTGGTTCATCCATATCCCTATCTCTTATACTAATTCCCTTAAGATTAGGAATTATCTTTTTAAGTTCATCAAACAGATGACGCCGTGTATCATGTTTATCTGTATTAGGCCAAAATACTATATCTGTACTAAACGACATATTACATTTTTCTGCAAGTATAGATAATATTTTCCTATCACTTTCATTTTCAATAAACATAACACGTTTATATCTTTTTAGTAAATCTAGACGCGGAAAATATTCGCTTCCAATCCCTGACAATCGTTGCTTTATTCTCTTTTGGTAATACCCCGGCAAAAGTAGGAAGATATACTACTGTTGGAATATAATCTCCATCTTGTATATTAGAGGATGTAACTCTAATAAACAACCTATCATTAACCAATGATGGGCCTATTTCTAGCTGTTTATTTACTTGTTCTTTATAATCCCAAATACAATCAATTCTCAAAATATATCCTGGGAATTGATCCTTCCACTGTTGCTTTTCAGAAGGTGATAATTGCGTTTTTAAATTAGTCCACAAGTGATTTAACGAAGGAACCGCTAATGGCAAAAAATCTTCTGCACTCATACCTAAACCTTCTGCGCCTAGAATTTCGCTTTTATTAAGTATTTTCCTACCTTTTTCGTGTATAAGAATCATTTTGCAAAACTCCCATACTGAAAGAGCATGTATAAGCGTAGATTTTCCAGAATTATTACCCCCTACAAGTAACGAAATACCTGCTGCATGAATATAAAATTCCTGATTTTTATATTTCTTAAATCTTGTTAAACGAATACTTTTTATCATTAACACGCTCTCCCTTGTCACTTAATAAAATCATTTATACACTTTTAGTAAATCTTATTCAAGTCTCCTTTTTCACTACCCATCATAGCAGAAAAAGGCTATTTTATCAATTAGAATCGATTGATGTAAAGCATGTAAAGAACTTTCATGATTCACAGACAAAATATTCTATTGACCAATGATTCCTGATAACTACAAAAAGCTGAAAACCATAATCGCTATGGTCTCCAGCTTTTAAGAGAACTAAATAATATCAAGATATATTGTATAC
>VSOC01000311.1 GCA_009774615.1 Lachnospiraceae bacterium | reverse complement strand
CTCTTTATATAAATGCTCATCCCACTGTTTATATGCTGCACTTGAAATTTTCCCAACTTTTGCGGGAGTCAGTGTTTCATAAAAATTGATGCCATCAAATACAACACCGATATTCTCTTTAATCTGCTTCGATGAAGATAATTCCTGCCCCCAAAAAGCTACTGTACCATCATCTTTATTGATAAGGTCAAGGATTGCATTGATTGTTGTGCTTTTTCCCGCCCCATTCTCTCCAATTAGCCCCATGATAGTACCTTTAGGTACAGAAAATGAAACATGGTCTAATGTAAAATCTGGGTATTGCTTTGTCAAATTTTCTACCTGTAAAATAGCATCCATAGTTATTCCTCCTCCTGATAAAACATCGTTAAAAGTTCAATCAATTTTTCTAAAGGTATTCCGCTTGTTCGTCCAATGTCAGCAGCCTCTTGTAAATGATCTTCTGCTAACCGTTGTTGTTCCTCTTGATAAAAGTCCTTATTCTGTGCCGATACAAAACTGCCACGACCAACTGTTGTTTCGATAAAACCATCTCGCTGCAAATCTTCATATGCTTTTTGAACAGTAATGACACTTACATGAATGGACTTTGCCAACGCTCTCATAGAGGGAATAGGATCGCCAGTCTGTAATTCGCCGCTCATAATCATGGCTTTTATCTGTGAAGTTATCTGCTCATATATAGGTTTGCTCGTATTACTGCTAATTATGATTTCCACAACAACCCTCCTTTTGTTCTATAATGTACTTCTTGAATAAGTACATTATATTCAATTAAGTACGCCCTGTCAAGTTGTTCCTTTTGAATTTCACAATTAAATAATTAACGGAATAACAGGCAGTACCAGATACTCATCAGGTTTTATTGTTACCATTTTCCACAAAAAATGGCAGGAACAACCCCCCGCCATTACACATTTTCATTCTATTATTCAGCTACTTCCAAATTAAGGTTAGCAAATTCCTCATCTGTTATATTTTGCAGTTTATCCAGTACCCTATGCGACAATTCCGCCTTGTGTTTCCTTGAAAACGCATCATGGAAATGTGCATAACTGCCTATTCCGTCATGGATAACTATGTTTACAGCACATGGAAAAGCAAAGTACAGCTTTCCCACGTCCTGCAAACATAGTTACCCACAACTCCATAAAACAGGCAGTTATACGACATTTCCACAATGCCTACGCCTACGGAATCCATCTCATTCATTCTGTCTTTCTATCTCGATCACAAATATTTTGCTGGTCAAGAAAAGCTCTGCATATTATCCCATACACAGAGCCATTCTAATCTTTTTTTGCCCTCTACACAGTGCGTTTTCTTTCTGTAAAATTCATTTTACGAAGTTATACCCGCCTTTTTCGCAAAGTCTGCTTTTCTCCCGATAAGTTCCGACTGTTTTTCTTTTGGCAAGTGGTCAAATATTTCCTCATAGAGAACCTCATCTAACCGCATTTCCCTAGCAAGTAAAAACACATTCAGATTGAGCCATTCGCCCCAAAGTCCCTCAAATAAGCTGTTACTGTCTGTATAGGTATCAAGTTCTTCAAAGCCATATGACGGTGTATAGCACTGCAATTTAACAAACCCATATCTGCCAACATCAACCACTAGCATATCTTCATCTTCTATTTCGTACAGTTCCGCAAACGCATCAATCACTTTGCGGCACTTCTCCCGTTCTTCCTCTGTGATGTATACCTTTTTTTCCATGCCCATTTACCTCTTATCCTTTCAAATTGTGGAATATTGTTTTCAGTTCCTACAATGCTTCTAAACCACATATCTGAAATGCCACATACGCCATTTTATACGGAATAGAGGTATGGCTGCCTGCATTTATTAGTGTGTTACTTTACGACACCTGCGCATTCACTTCGGGCAAATCCATATAATATTCGTCCAATAAATGCAGATTGTAATACAATTTTTCAAGATTGCTCATAATATCATTCTCCTTATACTTGAATTTTCCCGGAAAGCCGTGGTATTATGTACCTGTGATGTGTACGGCTCCGGCTGTGCTTTGCCCTGTAGGTATTGGCGTACCTATGGGGCATTTTAATATGTTGTGATATCACCTGTAACGCCAATACTCATTCCTTCCCTGCCCACCTTTGCAAAACCGTCAACATACATTTGCAGAATGTCCAGCGTCACTTTCATCTGCCCCAAGCTGCTGTTGATTCCTTCCAGTGCTTCCACCAGACGGGTTAATAATTCTTCGTTCATTGATACAATCCCTCCATCCATTTTTTATTGTCCTTTCTTTGTTCCATCTCAAATCTGTTAAAGTATTCATACACTGGCAATTCCGCTTCGTGCCGCTTCCACATCTGGTAGCCGTTCCAATCAAATACCATGCATTCATCATAATCACACGTATCAATATAACCATCGCCATCAATTACAAGTGGGTAAACCTCGCCGTTATCATCCAATCCCAGATAATACGCCCTGTCAACGCCATACCGCTTTCCGCTGTCACTGTCCTCTTTCCATATGGCATACAGATCAGTCACCACTGGTATAATCTGAATTATCTTTTTCACTTTTACCTTCCTTTCCTGTGTGGTAAATACATCTTGCCACTATGCCACTCATGCCACCTTTGGCACTATATATCCTCAAATTCTAATTGAGTGGCATTATCGGCATAGGTGGCATTAGATACATTAGTGGCATAGGTGGCATTAAAAATATATTTTCTTTTCCCATTTGTTCCTTTGCCGTAATCATACCTCAAACCATCTACCGCCCAAAATAATCCCTCATACTTACCTATCAAGCTTCCAACTTTGCGCACATCATCATGTATCTGACTTCCTAAATATTTGCTGGCATCC
>VSOC01000310.1 GCA_009774615.1 Lachnospiraceae bacterium | reverse complement strand
ATAAAGATAGCCGTAGATATCACTTACAGCACCATTGACAAATTCCAGGCGGTACTTGCCGTTAGCGCCGAAGAACCAGGTGCAGACGGCATGGCTGGTAATCCCTTCATTGGTAAATACGATATGGTTGTCTGAACGGACATGTTCCTGTCCGAGGATGGCAAGAACCTGATCATAAGACATGCCCACAGTGACGGCAGAAGCCTGTTCAACCGTAGGAAAGAAGCGGCCTTCCATGGGAATGTAGCGTCCATCGCTGTCATACAGGAAACCGTCGGCGGAGATGCCGGAGGTGATTGGCAGGGTGCAGTCATACTCTACCCAGTACCAGGTGCCGTCCGCATCCTGAACCCATTCATTTTGAGCGTAGGTACCGTCGTCTTTGATGTAGCACCAGAGCGTAGAATAGGTTTCACTTTCACCATCGGGACTCGTATAGGTGCGTGTCCAGGTTCCGGCAAATGCAGAGGCCGCCATAAGGGTGGATATAACCGCAGAAGTGAGGATTACTTTTGCTTTGTTCATTGTTGCTGATTTCATTCGTTTCATTATAAATAGCCCTCCTTAAATGATATGATGATTGGTTAATTGCTTATATTGCTATATTTATTAATGAACCTGCTGTGCTATTCTGTATCATAAGAAGCAGCAAAAGACTTTTTGTCGTTTCTATCATTATAGCTTAGTCTTGGAAATTTGTCGATAGAAAAATGGACAGAATTCCCATTTCATTTTCATTCTTAAGAAAATTCTGGTATTTTGACAAAACCTCTTGCTATTTGTCGCCTGATTCGTTATAATAAGTGTGTGCAAAAGAAGAAATGTTTCAGAGAATATACTTGTGGATAGAAAAGCGGGGTACATAAAGAGGAAACATAAAGCTGAACGCTTGGGTTAAAGTACATAGGTATTGTCTCAGAAGATAGAAGAGAAAATAACTTAAGTTACAAATGGTAAGGTGAATTGAAAATCTGCAAAAGAACAAATATAGAAAACGCGAAGGAAGAGAATAAAAAGTGCAGAAGAAAAATAAAAAGTTATGCACGAAAGAAGAATAGAAGAACGCTGTAATACCCTATGCCTGGCAGTCTGAGTTAGCTGCATGGCGGGGAGAACAGCGTTCTTTTTCGTGCAGTGTGTTTGTAAGGATGATGTTTTGGCAGATGCACCTGCGTGTGTGTTTGTAAGGACAGTGTTTTGTCAGATGCACCTGCGTGTGTGTTTGTAAGGACAGTGTTTTGGCAGATGTGCTTGCCTGTGCGTATTCATAAAAATGGGGAATAAATATTATTGCTATAGAAGGAGTTTGGGATGAATAAGGAAATGATTATTGTTTTGGATTTTGGCGGGCAGTACAATCAGCTGATTGCCCGGCGTGTCCGTGAGTGTAATGTTTACTGTGAGGTCTGGCCTTATACGATGGGGATCGAAGAAATAAAAGCGATGGAGCCGAAGGGAATCATTTTCACCGGCGGGCCGAACAGTGTGTATCTGGAAGAATCGCCGCATATTTCGGAGGAGATTTTTAAGCTGGGGATTCCGATTCTGGGGATCTGCTATGGCTCGCAGTTAATGGCTTATACCCTGGGCGGGCAGGTGGCAACTGCACCGGTTAGTGAGTATGGTAAGACGGAGGTTGAAGTTGACAAGGCATCGCTGCTTTTTCGGAGCGTGGGGGAGAAAACCATTTGCTGGATGAGCCATACCGATTATATTGCCCAGGTACCGGAAGGTTTTACCATTACGGCACATTCGCAGGTCTGCCCGACTGCAGCGATGGAGTGTGCGCAGAAGAAACTGTACGCAACGCAGTTTCACCCGGAAGTGATGCATACGGCAGAGGGGATGAAGATGCTGCACAATTTTGTCTATGAGGTGTGCGGCTGCCGCGGCGACTGGAAGATGAATTCCTTTGTGGAATCGGCGCTCGATGACTTGAAGAAGAAAATTGGGAAAGGAAAAGTATTGTGCGCATTGTCCGGCGGTGTGGACTCTTCGGTTGCGGCAGTACTGCTTTCCAAGGCTGTGGGAAAACAGCTGACCTGTGTCTTTGTGGACCACGGACTTCTGCGTAAAAATGAAGGGGATGAGGTTGAGGCAGTGTTTGGACCTAAAGGGCCTTATGAACTGAACTTTATCCGGGTGAATGCGCAGGAAAGGTTTTATCAAAGATTAGCCGGAGTGGAAGAGCCGGAGGAAAAGAGAAAGATTATCGGTGAGGAATTTATTCGGGTGTTTGAGGAGGAGGCAAAGAAAATCGGTGCCGTGGATTTTCTTGTGCAGGGAACGATTTACCCTGATGTGATTGAATCCGGGCTGGGAAAATCCGCCGTGATTAAGTCGCACCACAATGTGGGCGGACTGCCGGATTGTGTGGAATTTAAAGAGATTGTTGAGCCGCTGCGTCTGCTGTTTAAGGATGAGGTGCGAAGGGTCGGTCTGGAACTGGGGATTCCTGAATACCTGGTCTTCCGCCAGCCATTTCCGGGGCCTGGTTTGGGGATTCGGATTGTCGGGGAAGTGACGGCAGAAAAAGTCAGGATGGTGCAGGAAGCAGACGCTATCTACAGGGAAGAGGTGGCAAGGGCCGGCGTGGATAAGCGGCTGGGACAGTATTTTGCTGCCCTGACGAATATGCGGTCGGTGGGAGTAATGGGTGATTTCAGGACATATGACTATGCCGTGGCACTGCGGGCGGTGGAAACGTCGGATTTTATGACCGCAGAGGCTGCAGAAATCCCATGGGAGGTGCTGCAGAAGGTAATGAACCGGGTAGTCAATGAGGTGAAGGGTGTGAACCGAGTGTTCTATGATTTGACTTCTAAGCCGCCGGGGACGATTGAGTTCGA
>VSOC01000031.1 GCA_009774615.1 Lachnospiraceae bacterium | reverse complement strand
CTACAGTAAATCGCAAATATAACTAAAAAAATATATAATAAACGATTGACATATTAGCTCAAGAGTGCTATAGTAGCCCTATCAATAAAATTATTTATTTCATAAGGAGGAAACAAGTCTATGAAAAAGAAAGTACTGACTGTCACTTTGGCTGCATCCATGGCTGTATTCCTGGCTGCCTGTGGGGGCAGTTCAAGCGGAGAAAACGCTCCGGCTGGCGGTGCATCCGAAAACAAGGATGGCAGCGGCGTATCCATTACCATTTTCAATTCCAAAAGTGAAGTTCAGGGACAGTTTGAAGAGATGGCTGCGGAATACAGCGAAAAAACCGGCGTAGATGTGGAAGTTTACTACTCCAGCGACACAGTTGCCGCGCACCTGGCGACCCGCTACTCTGCCAATGATCCCTATACGCTGGCCATGGTAGATGCAAAAGATATCTATTCCCTGGCAAAAGATTATGCCAGTGATTTAAGCAGTGAGGAATGGATAAAAAATACAAATTATGCCATTTCGGTTGATAACAAGGTCGTAGGTTTTCCTGTGTGCGTGGAAGCCCGGGGTATTATTTACAATGCAGAGGCCATCGAAACCATAACCGGCAAGCCGTTTGAGCCAGCAAACTATGCAACATTGGACGCATTTAAGGGACTTCTGGACGAACTGGTCGCAGGGGGCATGGAAGCGCCGACCGGAATTATGAAAGAGGACTGGTCATTAGCCGCCCATTTCCTGGCCGAAACCTATGAGCAGCAGGATGATGTCGAGGGCTTTATCACAAAGCTCCATGACGGAAGTGCCGACCTGGCAAATAATGAAAAATGGAATTCCATGATGGATACCTTCGATGTGCTGATGCAATATAATTATGCTGCCGGCTCTCCCATCGCCGCAGAACGTGAGGTAACCGAACAGAAGCTGGCAGAAGGCGAGATTGCCTTTATGTTCGGCGGAAACTGGGACTGGTCGGTTATCAAAGAATACGACTATAAAGAAAAGATGGGCATGATGCCGGTTCCCCAAAACACTTCGGACAAGAGCAACACAAAACTGGTGGGCGGCGGTTCCAAATACTTCTTTATTGACTCTTCGGACAATACCTCCGAGGAACAGCGCCAGGCCGCCAAAGACTTCCTGACCTGGCTGGTTATGGATGAAGAGGGAAACAATTTCCTGACCGAAAAATGCAACCTGGTTCCCGCTTACAGCAATATCAGCGCAGAATCACTGGACCCCTTATCTGTTTCGGTAAAAAAATATGCCGACGAGGGCGCATTGATTGACAATTACAATTACTTCCCTGACGATCACCTTTCCATCTGCGGGGCAAATATGCAGGAATACTTAGCCGGACAAATTGACCGCGCAGGTCTTGCCGATAAACTTTCACAGTACTGGTCCTCTGCAGCCATTATTGAGCACTAACCTGTTTGTTGCTGTATCCAGACGGACAGCAATACAGCAAGGAAGGAGAAATTGCAATTATGAAAACAAACACTTTTTCTTATAAGTGCAAACACTTTTTAATGTTTGCAGGAGTTTCCACCGCAGTTTTTACAGCAGTTGTCATCGTTCCTTTTATCTATGGGCTCTATCTTACCTTTACCAGCTGGGATGGTGTTTCCAAACAAAAGCCCTTTGTTGCGCTCCAAAATTACATAGCCACATTTGCCGATTCGGCATACTGGCAGTCCCTGGGAAGAACACTTCTCTACTCGGCAATTGCTGTTATCCTGGTCAATGTCGTGGCCTTTATTCTGGCCTATTTAGTGACCAGCGGCGTTAAAGGACAGAATTTCTTCCGGGCAGGATTTTTTATTCCTAACCTGATTGGCGGCATTGTCCTTGGTTATATCTGGAAATTTGTCTTTAACCGGGCTTTCGTTTCCCTGGGTTCTGCCCTCTCTATCGACGCCCTGTCCATATCCTGGCTGGCAACCACCAATGGAGCCATGCTCTGCCTGATTATCGTATCGGTATGGCAGTATGCCGGTTATATGATGCTGATCTATGTCGCCGGGTTTATGAGCGTATCGGAGGATGTACTTGAAGCAGCAAGCATTGACGGCTGCACCAGTATCCAAAACCTATGCTATATTTCCGTACCCCTTATGGTATCTTCCTTTGTTCAGTGCCTTTTCCTGACCATAACCCGATGCTTTATGGTGTACGATGTCAACCTCTCCCTGACCAACGGCGAACCCTTTAACAGTTCGGTCATGGCGGCAATGCACGTATACAATCAGGCATTTACCTATAAAAACTATGGTACAGGCCAGGCTGAAGCTCTTATCCTGTTTATTGTCTGCGCAGTTGTGGGCGTTCTTCAGGTCTATATCGGAAAGAAAGCGGAGGTGTCAGCATAATGAATGAAAATAAAAAAGCAGCACAGGGCAAAAAGACACGCCATATTTTAAAAATGCTTCTTTTAATTGTGTTATTTTTCTGCTTTATCTTTCCTTTTATCCTGGTTGTAATCAATGTATTTAAGGTAAAAGCAGATATCACCTCAAATCCCCTGGCGCTGGTCGGTGCCCACGGCTTTACCATGAAGAATTTCCCGGAAGCCATGAAGAAGATGAATTTCTGGCGGGCATTCGGAAACTCTGCCCTGGTTACCACCTCCTCAACTGTGCTGACCATACTGCTGGCCTCCATGACCTCCTATGTTATCGTGCGGAATAAATGGAAAGCTACAGGACTTCTCTTTGGGCTGATGATCGCTTCCATGGTCATCCCCTTCCAGGTACTGATGATCCCGCTGGTATCTTTGTACGGCGGGGTACTGGGCATCCTCAACCATCGGGCGACCCTGATTTTTATGCATGTAGGCTTTTCACTGTCCATGGCAACCTTTATGTTCCACGGCGCAATCAAGACCAATGTTCCTCTCTCCTTAGAGGAAGCCGCCATTATTGACGGCTGCACCCGCTGGCAGACTTACTGGAAAATCGTATTTCCGCTGCTGAAATCCACCATCGCCACGGTAGCCATTATCGATGCCATGGGATTCTGGAACGATTACCTGCTTCCAAGCCTGGTGCTGGCGCGGAAAGAACTCTACACCATCCCCATCGCTACCCAGGTATTCTACGGAACCTATTCCACGGATATCGGTCTGGTTATGGCCGCCCTGCTTTTGGCAATGCTTCCTATTTTGATTCTATACCTGTTCTTACAGCGCTACATTGTTGAAGGCGTTACTTCTGGTGCGGTGAAATAAACCAAAAAGGATAGGAAGGCAATTCACTATGATAAGTCAGACATTGCGTGAAGCCCGTAAATTTGAAGAGGCTTCGGAGAAATTAATAAAAAAAGAAGATCGTCCTGCTTTTCATCTTTCTGTGCGGACAGGCTGGTTAAACGATCCCAATGGCTTCGGCTGGTATCAGGGAAAATATCACCTGTTTTATCAATACCATCCCTACAGTTCCCAGTGGGGACCCATGCACTGGGGCCATGCGGTAAGCTCTGATCTCCTTCACTGGGAATACCTTCCGGCTGCTCTTGCACCCGATGAATTCTACGACCGGGACGGCTGCTTTTCCGGGAGCGCGATCGAACTGCCGGACGGCAGACATCTGCTGATGTACACAGGTGTATCGAAGGAACGACAGAAAAACGGCAGCTTCTGCGATGTGCAGACTCAATGCCTGGCCGTCGGCGACGGGATGGATTATGAAAAATATGAGAACAATCCTGTTCTGGATGAAGCTGTTCTTCCCAAGGGCAGCAGCCGCTTTGACTTCCGCGATCCTAAACTGTGGCGGCAGGATGACGGAACCTACTGCTGCGTGATCGGCAACCGTTCCGCGGACGAAAGCGGACAAGTCCTGCTCTTTACCAGCGAGGACGGATTTCACTGGCAATACAAAAGCGTTCTGGCAGCAAACAAAAATCGTTTTGGAAAAATGTGGGAATGCCCGGATTTCTTTTCCCTGGACAGAAAACAAGTCCTTCTGGCCAGCCCCATGGATATGCTTCCCCAGGGCTTTGAATACCACAACGGAAACGGGACACTGTGCCTGATTGGCAGCTATGATGAAGCATCCTGCACATTTGCCGATGAAGCACACCAGGCCATTGACTACGGCATCGACTTCTATGCACCGCAAACAATTCTCACCCCGGACGGAAGAAGAGTTATGATTGGATGGATGCAAAACTGGGACACCTGCTCTATCCATGCCCCGGAAAAATTATGGTTCGGCCAGATGAGCCTGCCCAGGGAACTGTCAATTAAAAACGGAAGGCTTTATCAGGCTCCTGTCCGGGAATTAGAACAATTGCGGCACAATAAGGTCGAATACCGGGCCGTCCCTGTCTGCGGAACCGTCAGCCTTGAAGGAATCAAAGGGCGGAAGGTCGATATGGAACTGACCGTTCGCCCTGAGAGCAGAGAAAAGCTTTATCAGAAATTTGCCATTCGATTTGCGCAAAATGAAGAATACCGAACCTCGGTCAGCTTCCGCCCCCACGAGCAGACACTAAAAATCGACCGAAAATTTTCCGGTTCCCGACGAGCAATTATCCACCAGCGCAGATGCAGGGTCAGCAGCGGCGACGAAGCGCTGAAGCTGCGGTTAATCTTAGATCAATACAGCGCGGAAATCTTTATCAATGACGGCGAGCAGGTTATGACCGCAACCATGTATACCGAAAAAGAAGCCGACAGCATTTCCTTCTTTGCCGACGGAAAGGCAGAGATTGACGTGGTTAAATACGACTTGAGCTAATGTGCTGTAAAAAAACAGGTTCAGCTTCCCACCCTTACAGGGAGGCCGAACCTGTTTCTTTTTATTAAAAAATATCACTATGTGTTCCTGTCCGAGTTAAATATAAAAGAAGTTCCTTTTCTCTTACTTCATACACAAGCAACCAATCCGGAGCAATATGACACTCTCGGCATCCTTTATAATCTCCACTCAAATTATGATCTTTATATCCGGCTGGCAATTCTTTCCCTTCTGCCAGCAGGCTAATAACTTTTTCAAGAAGTCCTACATCATATCCTCGCTTTTTTATTCTTTTATAATCTCTTTTGAACATCGTTTGATATCTAATCGTCAGCATTCAAATCCTCCATCAACTCATCAATGGAGGCAAAGCCTCGACTCAACCCAATCCCCTTCCTTGCATCTTCGATAGCTTTTATGGTTTCGCTGTTTGGAATGGGAGCACCTACACGAAACGGAATGGCCTGTTCCCGTACAGACTGCCGCAAAAACATATTAATTGCGGAACTTAAACTTAGCCCAAAGCTCTCAAATAACTCTTGTGATTCCTGTTTCAATGCGCAGTCTATCTTAATATTCGTGTTTACTAATGCCATAGAAATTCCTCCCTTCATTACTTTAATTATAGTCTATTATATCTACATTGTAAATATTTTAGACAAAAAAACATTCAAAACCAGCGCAAAATAGCGGGTTCATTTTCCTGTTTTTTACAAGACTTTTGAAACCCGCCACTTTTTTATTTGTTTTATTTGTTCTTAACGTTTTTATCAGCAATAAGCCTTAATCGCCTCGTCAATCATCCCTGCGCACTTCTTTACCTGCTCCATATCCTCAGGAACTACTGCCGGGAGGGGCTTTCTTACGCTTCCGATGTCCAGACCTTCACGGATCTTCATAATGACCTTCATCACTGCATACAGGTTTCCCTTGCAGGCGCACATTGCATAGATAATGGCATCTGCCGCATATTGAATCTTTCTTGCCTCCGCATAATCCCCGGCCTTGCACAGTTCAAAAATCTTTAAGTATAATTCCGGCATCACCCCATAGGTTCCGCCGATAGCCCCGTCTGCACCGATCGCCAGACCGCCGATTAACTGCTCATCCGGCCCGTTAAATACAACAAAATTCTCTCCGCCTTCCATCTTAAACATCTGGATATCCTGAATTGGCATAGAACTGTTCTTTACCGCTGCAACTCTTGGATTTTTCAGCATTTCCTTAAACAATGGCATCGTTAAAGCCACACCTGCAAGCTGCGGAATATTATAAATCACAAAATCCGTATTCGGAGCCGCCGCCGAAATATCATTCCAGTATTGGGCAATGGCATGTTCCGGAAGATGGAAATAAATCGGAGGAATGGACGCAATCGCATCTACGCCAAGGCTCTCCGCATGAGCCGCCAGTTCACAGCTGTCCGCCGTATTATTGCAGGCCACATGGGCAATCACCGTAAGTTTTCCCTTGGCAGCCTCCATCACCGCTTCTAAAATTTCCTTGCGCTCTGCCACGCTCTGGTAAATACATTCCCCGGAGGAACCGCCCACATAAAGTCCCTTAACGCCCTTCTTTACAAAGAACTCGGTCAATGCCTTCGTCCTTTCCCGGCTTACCTTTCCCTCATCATCATAACATGCATAAAATGCCGGAATAATTCCCTGATACTTGCTGGATTCTCTCATAACACACACCTTTCTGCCGCTCTTTCGCGGACTTTCCTGTTTTAAATTTTTCTATTCTCACGGATTAAAAATTAATCCCTGAATAAAACCTTCACAACGGCCTTCTCCACCGGACAGCTTTCTCCCCACTGGATTTTTACCATATGGGCATCCTCCGGAAATGCAATCAGCACCTTCCCCGGCTCCATCCATAAAAACTGTTCCGCCTTTCCCTTGAGATTAATCCCATCGTTTTCCGCATCTCTTCCTGTTTCTTCCATCTTCAGCGTCTGACCAATCCCTATCCGTTCCCGTCCGGATAAAAGAATATGAATATCCAGATGCTTTTCATGCGCCTCAAAAGCCCCCGCTTCCTCGGCAATCGTATCATAATTAAAACGGTTGATAAAAACCTGACTGCCCTCTACCTCATTCCTGCCCATAGCCAATGTACGCAGGTCACAGGTTTCCAGAAAGTCCAGCGCTTTATCCAGATTTTCCGAAATACCATAATAGGACTTCAAGTTATCCATCGTTGTATAAATCATTGCTTATTCACCTCTTTCTCCTTTATTTTTCTGTTGCTGTTCACATGTTCACAGCAACATTTTTCTTTACTTCAGCGTTCATTTCTTTTTTGTTCCAAATGCACTTCCCCGTCCTTCCAGGAAACAATCACCGGCACTTCCAGTTCTTTATCCTTCTTCGGATAGTCCAGACGGTAATGTGAGCCTCGGCTTTCCTTCCTTAGCTGTGCTGCCTGCAGTAACGCCTCCGACAGTACAAACGCCGCTTCCAGTTCCCGGGTCTTTTGATAGCGTTCCCAGGGAGGAAGGCTTCTTAATTTTCCTTCGGCTGCATTACCCCTGCCGTCCTCTGCCCCCGCTTCATCCAGACTCCTCCTCTGCCGTTCCCCTTCACCTTTCAGCGTTTCCAATTCCCGCAGCGCTTCCAGCAAGACCTTCTCCTCTCTTACCACCATTGCTGCCCGGTAATTGTTTTTTTGCAGCCTCGTCAAAAGCCTGTCTGCGTCCAAAATTTCCGTCCTGGCTTTTTTTGGATTTATATTCTTATCCTTTCCCTCTTCCAAATCTTCTTCCGAACATTTTCCCCGAAACTGTACCGTATTCCCCCGGCACCATTCAGCCGCGCTTTCTCCCGCAATCTTCCCGAACACCAGGGCATTGGCCGTAGACAGTCCGCCCAGGCGATCTGCCCCATGCATTCCCCCGGCAGCCTCGCCGCAGGCAAAAAGTCCGTTCACCCCTGTTTCTGCCCGGCGGTCTATCCGGATTCCCCCGTTCGATGCATGCGCAAAGATCCCCATATAAACCGGGTCGTCGATGGTCAGTCCCTTCTCTTCCTTCAGCCACCGGAAATACGTCCGGACAAACTCCGACTGGTTTTCTTTCAGTTCTTTCTTATACCGCAGAACTATTCCTTCCTTATGCTTTAACCCCTCCTGGTAAAGCCGGATATCGATCTCGCGGGAATCCAGCCGGCTGGTAAACGGCCCGTGACCGGAACGAATTTCCATAAGCTTCTCTGATTTTTCCCGGCTCCAGTCTGCAAAAACGGACGCTCCGGTATCCGGGCAGAAAAATTCACTGTAACGAAAAACCTTCTCATTATAAATCGTCTTCGGCGCAGGGCGGAAAAATCCCGGCATCATCTGCATGAATTCCAGGTTCATCAGCGACGCACCCGCTTTCAGTGCCAGAAACTGTCCTATCCCGGTCACATCGGGCGTATTCAGACGCCGGGAAAAAAGCCCCCCAAGACCGCCGCAGGCAATCACCATCGCCTTGCAGGAAATCAAGAGAAACCCCCCGTCCTTCCCCCGACGCACCGCCTCTGCCCCCGCAATCCGTCCATTCTCTATCCGTATATCCGTAATCGCGGTACGGGGCAGAAGCTTAACGTCCAGTTCCTCCAATGCAGCAAGTAAAGCCTCTTTCGTCCCCTCCTTGACAATCCCGTGCCAGTCCCTGCACTTTTTGTCAAAGCAGGGGACAAACTCACGTTCACCTTTGTTTACTGCATCCTTAACCTCTGCACCAAGTTCCTTTAATGAAGCAATCCCTTCCGACACCCCTGAAACCAGGCAGGAAACCAGCTCCTTATCCGCCATCCCCTCCCCGATTTCCAGGATAACTTCCATCAGGTCTTTCTCATCTTCTTTAGATTCCGGGCCAATCAGTCCCAGCCCCCAGGTGCCCGGATAAAAGCTTGAACCAGAGCCGATAACACCGTTTGCAGCGATGCACACCTTAGCGCCGGATCTTGCCGCCCACAGCGCCGCCGTAATCCCCGCCAACCCGGCTCCCATCACCAGCACATCTGTATCCAACTGCTCCATCCCTGCTGCCATCCATCTTCTCCCTCCACACTTTTCGTTACGGTTCCCATGCGTTCACAGTAACCTTTCCTCTCCTGTTCCCATTCGTCAAACCAACCTCTGCCCTTTACTCTCCCTGGCAGACCCGCTTGATATTCTCCTCGGCAAAATGACAAGCCGCAAAATGCTCCCGCCCGTTAATCTCATACCGCTTTAATTCAGGCTTCTCGGTCTTGCAGATCTCCTTACACTGCTTGCATCTTCCGTGGAAATGACATCCGCTCGGCGGGTTCATCGGCGACGGAACATCGCCATCCAAAAGGATTCTGTTCTTCTCATGATGGATATCCGCTACCGGAATCGCCGATAACAATGCCTGCGTATAAGGATGAATCGTGTGATGGTATAATTCATCGGCATCGGACAGCTCCACAATCCTTCCCAGATACATTACCGCAATCCTGTCGCTGATATACTCAACTACGCTCAAGTCATGTGTAATAAAGATATAGGTTAAATTCCTCTCCTCCTTCAGCTTCTTGAGAAGATTTAAAACCTGCGCCTGAATCGACACATCCAGCGCACTCACTGCCTCGTCGCAGATCACCAGCTCCGGATTAATACACAGCGCCCGGGCAATACCGATTCTCTGCCTCTGACCGCCGGAAAACTCGTGCGGATAGCGATCCATATATTCCCGCCGCATATTCACTGCTTCCAGAAGATCTCCAATCAGCTTTCTCCGCTCTTCCTTGGTCTTTACACCAAACTTCTTTAATGGGTCGGAAAGGGACTGGTAAATGGTAAAGGAAGGATTCAGGGACGACTGCGGATCCTGGAAGACAATCTGGATCTTCTTTCTTGCCTCGTCCATCTCCTTTGCACCCAGCTTTTCAAGGTTTCTCGGCCCGTCAGAAAACTCGTAAATCATCTCGCCTTCCGTGGGCTTATAAAGCTGTAAGATGGTCTTTCCCAGTGTCGTCTTGCCGCAGCCGGACTCGCCGACAAGCCCTAAGGTTTCCCCCTTATAAATGGTCAGGTTGATATCATTGACCGCCTGCACATAACTCTGCACCTTACCCAGAAAACCGCTCTTTACCGGAAAGAAGGTCTTTAACCCTTTTATGGTCAATAATGGTTCTTTTTCTTTTGCCTTATTTGCCATCCTTCATCACCTCCTGATATCTTGTACAGCGAACCATGTGTGTTCCTCCCAGCATGTGTTCATCCGGCATAGCTTTTTTGCATTCCTCACAGGCATAGTCACATCTTGGCTCAAACTGACAGCCCGGAGGCCGTTTGTACGGATCGGGGGTCGATCCCTTAATCGGGTTAATATCCTGATTCGCACCCTTGCCCAGGATGGGAATCGACTTTAACAACGCTTTGGTATAAGGATGGGTGGGATGGTCAAGCACTTCCTCTGCCGAACCGCTCTCGATAATATTTCCCATGTACATAACCGCCACATCATCCGCTAATTCGCACACAACGCCCATATCGTGGGTAATCATCATAATGGCAGTATTATAATTCTTCTTTAAATGATCCATCAGTTCAAAGATCTGCGCCTGGATCGTTACATCTAACGCCGTCGTCGGCTCGTCGGCGATCAGAACTTTCGGGTTGCAGCTCATCGCCATGGCAATCATCGCCCTCTGGCGCATACCGCCGGAAAACTCATGCGGATACTGATCAATTCGCTTCTGCGGGTTGGGAATACCCATGTCCGTCAAAAGCTTTAACGCCCTCTCCCTGGCCTCGGCCTTGGAAACCGACTTATCATGGGAGCGGATCATCTCGCTGATCTGCCATCCAATCGTGTAAACCGGGTTTAATGCCGTCATCGGGTCCTGAAAAATCATCGCGATATCCTTGCCGCGCAGGGCACGCATCTCTCTGCTGCTGCGCTCTAACTCATGGATACGGATATCTCCTCGCTCGTCGCCGCTGTGGTAGATAATTTCTCCCTCTTCAATTCGGGAAAGCTTTGGAAGCAGCTGCATAATCGAAGTTGCCGTAACGCTCTTTCCGCATCCGGACTCACCAACAATGCACAGCGTTTTCCCGCTCTTAATATCCATGGAAACACCATTAATCGCACGGTTGCAGCGCTCGTTAGTATAAAAATAAGTTTTTAAATTCTTTACGGAAATTACTACATGATCACTCATCGTCACCCCTCCTAACCCTGCTGTGTAGGATCGGTCGTATCCCGGATTCCGTCGCCCATAAAGTTAATGCTCATAACAAACAGGGAAACAACGATACCTGTGGGAAGCCACATCCACCAGTTATTCTGCAGTGTAAACATATCCTGTGCCGCATTCAGGATATTTCCCCAGGTGGGAACCTCCAGCGGAACGCCCAGGCCCAAAAAGCTTAAGGCTGCCTCTTCCAGGATAAACATTGCCGTACTCAAGGTAACATTGACGATAATCGGGCTTAACGCATTAGGTAAAATATGCTTATAGCAGATAACAAACGGATTTAGCCCAAAAACCTTCAGCGACTGCACATATTCCTCCTCGCGGATGGAAAGTACCTGGGAACGCGCCATACGGAAACACGAACCCCAGCCGCAGATAATAAAGATAATGACGATATTTTTCGCACTCTGTCCCAGGATAGCCACTAACATCAGCACCAGGATTAACTGCGGAACCGACATAAACACCTCAGAAACCCGAACCATCAGGCTGTCAAACCAGCCGCCCCGATAGGCGCTGTAGCAGCCAATCAAAACACCGATAATGGCACAGCCCATAGCGCTTCCGAATCCGATAGCGATGGACATTCTCCCGCCGTACAATACACGGGCAAATACATCTCTTCCAATCTTATCCGTTCCAAACAGATGTTCGCTTGACGGCGGTTTTAAGATGGACTTCATATCCACGGCTTTGGGCGAATAGGAAGTCAGCACCGGCGCAAGGATGCAGGAAAGCAGGATAATGAAAAAGATCACGCCGCCGATAATCGCCAGACGGTTATGTAAAAGCTTCCGCAGTGCACGGTTGCCGGATTTTTTATTTTGAAGCTCCCCGGATTCTTCCATTCGACGGATCTGGTCAAATTTCCGGTTCAGCCTTGCATGTTTTGTACTTGAACTCATATTACCTCCTCCAATCTGTACGTTACTGTTCATGCGCGTTTCTGCACCCGTTCCCCTATCCGTTCAGCTTCACACGCGGGTCAAGAGCCGCCGTCAGAATATCGACCAGTGTACTGGCAAACAGGGTCATAAAGACGAACAGCAATGCAAGCATCATAACCAGGTTGTAGTTCTGGGAACGGACAGCCGTATTAAATGCGCTGCCGATTCCCGGCCACTGAAAGACCGTTTCGATAACCACCGAACCGGCGATCAGTGTAGGAAGACGGAAACCAACCAATACAATAACAGGGGTTAAGGACACACGAAAGCCATGAATCAGGTTTACCCGCCACTCAGGAAGCCCCTTGCTCCTTGCGGTTTTAATATAATCCTTATTCATGGTGTCAAGCATACTGCTTCTTGCATAGCGCATAACACCGGCAGTCATGGAAATCCCCAAAACCAGGGCAGGCATAACCATGTACTTAATCCGTCCCACAAAGTTTACGATCGTCGGGTCGGTGCGTCCGCCAACCGGCAGCCATTCCAGCTTCAGGGCAAAAATTAAAATTGCACACACGCCAAAGAAAAACTGCGGGATTGAAACGCCCAGCATACCGGCTACGGTCAGAACATTGTCACCGATACTTCCCTTGTTAATCGCGCCTAAGACACCCAGGATGCTCCCAAGGATTGTCGAAATACATAAAGCTGCCACAGCCAGTTCAAGAGTAGCCGGAAGCCGCTCTGCCATAATCTGAATTACCGGAACACCGCTCGAGGAGCTAAAGCCGAAATCCCCCTGCAAAACCCGTCCCAGCCATTTTAAGTAGCGGACAATAAACGGCGCATCCAGACCATACTGTGCCCGCAGCGCTGCCACCTGGCTCTCGCTCAGCCTTGCCAGTGCTTCCGGGTCCATCAGGTAGGAGATGGGATCACCCGGCGTTAAGTCCAAAAGCCAGTAAATAATAAAGGTAATCAATAACAGCATGGGAATAATCCCCAAAATCTTTTTTATCGTGTATTTTGCCATAAATCCTCCTTTCTGTGCCAAAAACCATAGCACATTGCCCAACGAAGCCTTTATTTTTTTGTACACAAAAAGCGCCCAAAACTCAACTTAATATTCAGCAATCCTAAAATGAGTTTTGCGGCGCTTATGTTTACTTCCTTTCTCTCCGCCGGATGGCGCTGCATCACACCGTTTCATTATCGTTCCTGCAATGCAGCGCTAGTTGCTGTGCGAAAACGGGGTCGCAAAGCGACATCTTACTTAATCTTCCAGTTCTGCACATCCCAGTTATAGTTAAACTGCGGGTTTCCAATCTTTTCTGCGCCGGATTCAATCTTATCGCTGCGCAGAAGGAAAATCGGCTGATAGTACAGAGGCAGTGCAAATAAGGTTTCATTTTCATATTTCTGAAGTTCAAAGAATGCCTGTTTCTGAACTTCTGCATCAATCGAAGCATTTGTAGCGGCAATCAGTTCATCCAGTTTGGAATCACTTGGCGTATGGGAGTTGATGGAATAGCCGGTAGCATAGCGGTCATAATACTCATGCAGGGAAAGTGCAGCATTTGCCGCATAGCACATATCCCAGGTAACTGCACTTGGACCATTCACCGGATCTTCCGGAGCTTTCCAGAGGATGGTTGCCAGATCGCCGTCAACTAAGCGGGCATTCATCTTAATTCCCACATCCGCAAGATACTGCTGGATAATCGCCATTAAATCCTGAGTCATCTGATCGGTATAGTAGTAAACAACATCAAGTTCTGTATTCGGGTCCCAGTTAGCCTCGGCAAGAAGGGCTCTTGCCTTCTCCGGGTCGTAATCATAGTTATTCAGCCCGTCAACCTTATCCGGTCCGTCCGGTGTCAGGCTGTTTGCCGGAAGGGCTGCTCCCTCAAATACACCGTCTAAGATAGCCTGCATATCCAGAGCATAGGCAATCGCCTGGCGTACTCTCTGGTCAGCTAAAGGTGCAGGAGAACCGTCTTCCTTATTAAACTTATTCATATATAAAAGACGGGTATAACGTACATTTACCGTATCAATGGTCAAACCGCCTACACCCTCTAATGCCTTAACATCGGCAATATTCTTGGTATATGCATAGTCGAGCTTCCCTGCCTTTGCATTCGTCACAAAGTTTGCGTCGGAATCGCCGGCACTCGGGTTTAAATGAATCGTATAGCTGGCTGCGCCGCCGTAATAGTTTTCAAACGGCTTTAAGATGGTATAGTTGTTCATCTGCACTTCGTCTACCATGAACGGACCGGAACCGATGGGGCTCTGGAAATACTTCGCCTGCTGTAAGGAAATCGGATCGGTGTCGGCAAGATACTTCTTCGGCAGAGGCGCAAACTGCGTAAAGGTCAGCAGTGCATCCGGTGCAACCTTAGAAAACGTAAGCACAACCTTGTTTCCGTCTACACTGATACCGGAAATGCTGTCCGCCTCTCCGTTTACATAGGCATCCGCGCCTTCGATAGATTCAAAGGTCGAACGGAAAACGGAGTTTAATACGGTAGATTTCAACGCATATTCAATATTCCACTGAATTTCTTCACCGGTAATCGCCTCGCCGTCGTGCCAGGTGATTCCATCTCTTAATTCAAAAGTTAAGGTCTTTCCGTCCTCGCTCATCTCGTAGGACTTTGCCAAATCGCCCTCTCCGCTGACCGGTGAGAGATTCTCGTCGGCAAAAAGCAAATGCCCGTAAAGTACCTTATTATACATGTAGGTTCCAGGATTCAGCCAAGGTGTTTCAAAAAATTCACTTGGTCCCCCGTTACTGTAAAGTACACCCGATTCCCCCTGGGCGGCAACCTCACCTGAGCCTGCTCCCCCGTCACCGCCTGCTGCTGCAGTTGACGCATTCCCTGCCTGTCCTGCCTGTCCTGCATCTGCCGGTGGTGCCGGATTCCCTGAACCACAGGCGGCTAACGAAGCAGTCAGCACAAAAGCCATCCCCAGCGATAAGATTTTTTTCAACTTCATAATCATTTCCTCCTTCTCCTAAATTAGGAAATACGGCGCTAATTCCCTTTGGTTCATCCCAAAGTACATCGAACACTGCCGCATCATTGTTGATAAACCCATTATACATCCGAAAATGATTTTTGTCAATAATAAATAAAAAGAAAAAATTTTCTTTTATTTTATTGCTTTTTTTACGAAAAAATGCTATACTGTTCGCAATAAACATGGAAATTTGTACAGTCTTTAACACATTGCCCACACAAAGGAGGTTATCTTTCATATGAAAAGACATATTGTCTGCCTGGGTGATTCCAACACGCACGGCTACTGTGCCCGGACAAATGGGCGTTTTGACGAAAATGAACGCTGGACCTGTCTTCTGGAAAAAAAACTGGGAGAAGACTACCTGGTCATCGAGGAGGGGCTTTCCGGGCGAACCACCTGCTTTTCCGATCCCATCCACGAAGCCCTGTCCGGCCTGGATTATATTTATCCCTGCCTGATGAGCCATGAACCGGTGGATTTGCTGGTGATTATGCTGGGAACCAACGATACCAAAGAGCGCTTTGGCTCCTCGGCTGCATGTATTGCCCTGGGCTTGAAGCGTCTGGTTGCCAAAGCGATTGCCGCGACCGACTGCTGGGCCGGCCAAAAGCCCAATATTCTTATCGTAACACCAAAGACCATCGACAAAGACTATGAACACACGGAAGTCGCTGCAACCATGGGAAGGGGATGTGCGGAAAAATCGGAAGGGCTTCGCGAAGAATACCCCAAGATTGCCAAACTGATGGGCTGCCACTACTTTGACGCGAATACCGCCGTGAAAGAAAACAACCACATCGACTACATGCATCTGACGGCCCAGGGACATCAGGAACTTGCCGATGCCCTCGCCAAACTTATTCCCGATCTCCTCTGACACAAAAAAGGACGGTGAGAAACAAGGTTTACGGCTTTTGTTTCTTCACGGTCCTTTTTATCCTGTCTGTGTATTTTTATCTGTATTTTATCCTGCCTGTCTTTATCGGTCTGTTATGCCCTTTCCTTCTGCTTTGTTCAGCACAGCTTCTCTAAAACGGATGCACTTGTCCTCTCGTTATTCTGACTGCACTTGTCAAAATATCTTCGGTAATATTCTGTGTAAATCAAATCCACCAAAAACAACTGGCTGATTTCCGCAGAGGTCGAACCGCCCTGAAGCGGGCCTTCATTCGCCCCGGATAATAAGGTAACATCTGCATATGTACTTAACGGTGACTTGACAAACCGTGTAATGCAGATAATCTTCGCCCCGGCCTTTTTCGCCACACGCGCCACATGGATCGTGTCCTTGGTTGCACCGGAGTAAGAAAACAGCACGGCCGTATCTTCCGCGGACATCGTTGCTGCCGCCATTGCCTGCATATGGCTGTCCTGAATACAGACAACTTTATTCTCAATTCTGAGAAACTTATTCATCGCTTTCATCGCCGTCAGCATACTTGCCCCCACGCCGTAGAAAAAGATCCGCCGGGACTCATGAAGCATCCGAATCGCCTGATCCATCTTATCTTCCCGGATCAGCGAATAGGTTTCCATCAATGCATTAATATTGGTGTTGAGAACTTTCTTTGCCAGGTCAGTAAAGGAATCTTCTACGGAAATATTATTTCCGGTAAACTGTTCCATCTCGTCCTGCGTTTCCCCGATGCTTAAGGAAAGCATCATCTTAAATTCCTGATAACCTTTTAACTCCATGGTCTTACAAAAACGAAACACACTGGTATCCCCTACCTCACAGGCTTCCGCCAGATCGGTAATGGACATAAATAATACTGCTTTTGGATTTGCCAGAATGTAATCTGCTACCTTTTTTTCTGCCTTCGTAAGCTGATTATATGCGGATTTGATTCTGGTAATAAAATCTCCCTGCATACATATCCCCTTTCGTCTTTCCGTCTGTTATTATGGTCCTTTGTTACTGTTCACGTAGGTCTGCACACTTGCTGTTGTGAACGTGTGAATGATAACGGGCCTTTACTTTCCGTCACTGTTCTTGCTGTAAATATTTTATCCGGTTTTCGGGGTCTTGTCCAGTATCTGCGGACGCTTTTATTTCCGTATGCTGCATTATTTTTCGGGTGATTTCCTTATTTTGCAAATTTCGTTCTGTTTTTTCCTTTTTCTGCAAATTTTTACTAAGCAGGGAAGCCCCGCTTTCGTCCTTATGACTTAGAAGCAGGGGACTTCTCTGCACAGGTTAAACATCCAGTCGGGAGGAGGCAAGATAAGCGGCTCCTAAAAGCCCGGCCTGGTTGCCCATCTGCGCCTGTCGAATCTGTACCCGGCGAAAGCTTGGCATAATCTCCTTTTGGATTTTTTCCTGCACCTGAGAAAGGATATAGGGCTGTGCCATCACTCCCCCGCCCAGAATAATACAGGCCGGGTTAAAGATATGGATGATGCTGATCAGTCCCCACACAATTTCGTCAATCCACGAATCAACCACCTGCCGGACTGCCGGCTCTTCTATCCGTGAAAAAATCTTCCGTCCGTCGGTCAGTGTTTCGTCCAGTTGTTTTGCCCGGGCTGTCAGAGCCGTGGCCGAGGCATATCTTTCATAACAGCCGCTGAAAGCCTCCCCGGGCACCCTGGCCTCCGGATGAATCAGCACGCCGCCGAATTCTCCCGCGGAAAAGCTGTCACCCCGGTAAATTTCCTTTCCTATCACTACCGCGCCGCCCACGCCGGTTCCGTAAGTAATGCAGAGAAAATCCTCCATATCCTTCCCGGCACCAAACCTTCCTTCGCCGATGGCCGCAGCATTGACATCATTCTCCACAGCCACAGGGACATGAAATTCTTCCTCCAGGATATCCCGGATACGCATACCCGTATAACCGGGGATGTTTTCGTTCGCATAGCGGATATAACCTTCCTTAGAGTTCACCTGCCCTGCCGTGCTGATGCCGACAGCGTCAAACCTTCCGTAACCGGAAAGAATCTCCTTTGCCTTTGCCATCACTGCCGGTCCGCCTTTTTTTGCCTCGGTAGCCTCCTCCCGAACCTCCTCGGCCAGTCCGCCGGTCCAGATTCCTGATTTAATGGAAGTCCCTCCAATATCTAATGCTGCAATTCTCACATTCTTCCTCCTGCCATCATCCATGCTCTAACGGTTATTCACTGCTGCCATAAAACGGCTGGCAATCTCTAACGGTCGGGTAATCGCACCGCCGACCACTACGGCATGAGCGCCTGCTTCCAGCATCTTCACTGCCTGATCCGGATAATGTACCTTTCCTTCCCCAATCACCGGAACCGGGATGGTTTCACTTAAGCGGCGAACCAGTTCATAATCCGGCTCGTCAAGCTTGGGCGAATAATCCGTGTACCCGCTCATCGTCGTCCCCACGATATCCATGCCCTGCTTCCAGGCATTCACCCCTTCATCATAAGTAGAGATATCGGCCATCAGAATGGCATCGGGATACTTCTGGCGAACCTCGGCGATAAATGCATTCACGGTCTTTCCGTCGCCCCTTTTCCGCAGGGTGCAGTCCATGGCAATAACGTCGCTTCCCACCGCCGCTAACGCATCGACCTCTTTCATGGTCGGCGTGATAAAACCGTCAAAACCGGGATAATGAACCTTGATTAGACCTATCACCGGCAGTCCTGTTTCTTCTTTAATTGCCACAACATCCCGGATACTGCTGGTTCTTATCGCCGGTGTCCCTGCCTGTTTTCCTGCTCTGGCCATCAGATACATTACGGACTTCTCTTCCACGTACAGCGGCTCCCCTGGAAGTGCCTGGCAGGATACGATAACCTTCCCTTTGATTTGTTCAAAAAATTCCTTCTTGTTCATTTCCTTCTCCTTCACCCTGTTTTTACACGTTTTCTCCAATTTTTACCCAATAAACACGCGCTCATTTATCTATTTCTTACTATATCATAAAGAAATATTTTTTTCAATATGAAATAACAAAAAATTTTTTCTCTTTATTTCCCATTTTTATCCTTTCGTAACTTCCAGTTTTTTGCATATTTTCCGTTTGTTTACTGCCATTGTAAGAAATTCTTCACATAATTTTCAAATTTTACCATGATACTTATGTTATGATAAGAAACAACCTTAATTAAACTTATTCATTTTACCTTTATATTACAGGAGTACAGAACATGATAAAACACAAAACCATTATCCGAAGCACGGTTTCCTTTTTCCTTGGGGCTGCTTTTTCCATTTCCGCCTTTGCCGCGCCTTCAGACGACTTTTTTACACCCCTGAATTTAGGTCCCGGTTTTGACAGTCTTTCCCAGAATGATGAATATGCCTCGTACCAGTGGGGACTGAAAAATGACGGGCAGTTCCAGCTTGTGCGCATGATTGCCTCCTTCCAGTCCTTAGATTCCGTCTACGGACGCAGAAAAGGCCGTTCTTCTTCCATCAGCCTTCCTGACCTCGGCCCGGGGCTTATCGATATCCAGCCTGAAGTTACCCACGCCGTTCCCGGTATGGATATCAATATCCTTCCCGCATGGGAACAGTACGACGCCAAGGCACCAGAAGAAAAGCGCCAGGTCATTGTGGCTGTTATTGATACAGGGATTGACTACAGCCATCCGGAACTTCAAAATGCCATCTGGACAAACCCGGGAGAAATCCCCGGGGACGGCATCGATAATGACCAGAACGGCTATATAGACGATATTCACGGCTGGAACTTCCACACGGGAAGCCCTACGATTTACAGCGGAAAAGAGGACAGCCACGGAACGCACACCGCCGGAACCATCGCCGCAACCCGGGGCATGGGCGGTGTCGCCGGGATTACCGATAATCAATACGTCAAGCTGATGTCGTTAAAAGCCTTAGGAGGTCCTTTAGGCATCGGTTCCCCGGACGCCGTTATTGAAGCCATCCACTACGCAGAAGCCCACGGCGCTTCCATCTGCAATCTGAGCCTGGGAAGTTCCGCCTACAGCGAGGAACTGGCAGAAACGATTAAGAATTCACCCATGCTTTTTGTTATCGCCTGCGGAAACGGAGATTCCCGGGGGCGGGGCTATGATACGGATACCGACCCCGTTTACCCGTCCTCCCTCCCCTTTGACAATGTTATCTCGGTCGCCAGCCTGTTTTTTGACGGCAATCTGGCTCCCAGCTCCAACTACGGCGCAGTTTCCGTGGATCTGGCAGCCCCGGGTTCCTACATTTTAAGTACAGCTCCCGGCGGAGGCTACGCCTTTATGTCCGGAACTTCCATGGCTGCTCCCATGGTCACCGGAGTTGCTGCCATGCTCTATTCCTACCGCACGGATTTGGCGCTTTCGGATATTAAAAATGTGCTGATCCGCTCCTGCCGCCCTGTGGAAAGCCTGCTTGGAAAAACCGTTTCCGGCGGTATCCTGGATGCCTGGGCCGCCTTAAACTATGTAGGATAACCGGCTGCTAACCATGCCGGCAGTAATGAAAAACTGTCTGTCCACCCTATAAAAAACCGCAAAAGAAAGGATCTGCCATGCCTGCATCACCCGCTGCTCCCCCCGCACGCTCTCCGTTCTGGGATATCGTCCGGGGAATCGGCATTGTATCGATTGTTATGGGACACTGTTTTTCCGGTTCCATCCCTTATGTTTACACCTACCACCTTGCGATATTCTTTTTTGTGTCCGGCTTTCTCTACAGCGACAGAAAATACAGCCGGGACCCTTTTGCCCACATCGGGGCAAAGCTAAAGAGTTCCTGGCCGAAATATATGTTTTATATGACGGTTTTTACCCTGCTTCATAACCCGTTTCAGGCCCTGGGCATTAACCCCGCTGCGGGAAACTACAGCCCTTCACAGACCCTTGTTCAGCTTGCCAATGCCCTTATTCTTAACGGTGTGGAATCCATGGGCGGTGCCCTCTGGTTCGTTCCCACCTGGGTGCTGGCCTGTGCGGTTTTCGGCGGAATTATCTGGTTTTCCTTTCGTTTTTTTTCGGAAAATTTGTTTTCGGAAAAAGCCGGCGGAAAACTTTTCTGCTGTCTGGCGGTTGCTCTTGGCGGTCTGTTTTTAAGCTTTCTTGGCGCTTATTTTATGCTCCATGAATACTTTTTTATCTACAATGTCCATCTCGTCCTTCTGGTACAGGTCTTTTTTGCCGCAGGATGGCTGTTAAAAACCTGCCTTCCCGGGTTTAAGCTTCTGCTGAAAGGATGGGCCGCTGCCGTCTGTGCCCTGGTTCTGGCTGTTCTGGTCAATGTGTACCAGCTTTACTTTGACCTTGCCATGGGACGCATAGGCAACGGCTGGCAGTATTTTTTCCTTGCCTTTTTAGGAATTTACTGCTGCCTGTACCTGGCCCTGCTGCTGGAAAAGACAAAAAAAATCGGGCAGTTTTTTGCCCTTTGGGGAAAACATTCTTTTGATATTATGGCTCTTCACTTTCTGGTCTTTAAACTTATCGACGGGATTTACGGACGGGTTTTTCACTATCCAATCGAATATTACTCGGCTTTTCCCCATTCCTTTGGAAAACTGCTCTGGCCGGTTTATGTGCTCCTTGGAACCTCACTGCCGGCCCTTGCCGCCCATGTATGGGAGAAGAAGAAAAAACAATTGATGAAAGCGAAGGAGCAATCTCTATGAAAAACATCCGGACTTACTGCCTGGTTTTCGGTTTTACTGCCATTATGCTTATGCCGGCCCTGCTGAAAAATCTTGCGCCGGACTCTGCATTAAGCGGTGTTACCCTGTCCTCTGCATTACCAGACATGAGCAAAAAAGAACTGCTTAACGGCCGGCTTCAGGAAAGCCTGAACACCTATTATGCAGAACATCTTCCCGGGCGGGATTTCATGATAAATATCCGCAACCAGGTTATCTTTTCCTTGTTTCACCAGTCGCCCAATGAACTGATCATTCTTGGAAAAGATAAGGTTCTGTTTGAAGAAGAATATGTCTTAAAATATGAAAAATACTATCCTCCCGCAACACGGGAATATACCGAAGATCTCTGTGAAAAACTGGTGCGTCTTCAGGATCTGCTTTCTGCGCGTGGAAAGGAAATGTATATTTTTATCACCCCCACAAAGGTGCGCTACTACGAGGAATTTGTCCCGGATATCTATCGGCAGAACAACCGTTTTCCGGATGAACCCGGCAATTACGAACAGTTTACGGATACGCTAAAGAACTATCCCCTGCACGTTTATGATTCCATTCCCTGGATTAATGAACGTGCAAAAACAGCCGACTTTCCGCTGTTTTACCGGACAGGGACGCACTGGTCCTGGGTTCTTGGCATGGAAGTCGCCGCGGATTTTGCCCGCTATCTGAATGAGGAAAGCCGGTTTACCTTCCCGCAGGCAAATGTGGCCTATCAGCCAACCGAAGAACCCGTCCACCCGGACGCCGATATCTTTAAGCTGCTGAATTTATTTTCTAAGCCCTATGATGAGGTTTATTTTCAGGCAGAATTTTTATCCGAACCAAGGACGGATGAGGGGCCAAACCTCTTCTGCCGCGGCGGAAGCTTTATGGAGCAGACCATTTCCCCGCTCATCCGAAACGGATACTTCAAACAGGATACCTATGTGCAGAATACGATGATCTACCGCAACTGCTTCAGCGAACTGACCGAATTTTCCGATTATGCAGAAATGGATTTAAAGCAGGAAATCGACCAGGCGGATATTATCCTTCTGGAGGTAAATGAGGCACACATTCCTGTTATGAGTTTTTCCCTTATTGATTATCTGCTCGAACATCCTGAAATTTTAAGCGAATAATGGAGGAAACACCATGGTTTTTGTATCTCCGATTTTTATCTTTATCTTCCTTCCCCTGACGCTGGCGTGCTATGCGCTGGCGGAGTTCAGCCGAAGAAAATGGATAAAAAACACGGTTTTGCTGTTTTTTTCCCTGGTTTTTTATTCCTGGGGGGGCTTAATCTACCTTCTTCTGCTGATGTTCTCTATCGTGGTCAATTACGGCTTAGGACGGCTCCTGGAAAATAGCACACACCGAAAAAAAATCCTTATCCTGTCCATAATTTACAATATAGGGATCTTGTTTATTTTTAAATACTTAAACTTTTTTAACAACACGAGTGAGGAATTTGCCGAACTTGCGCACATGGATCTGACGCTGGCTGTCCCTGCCATTACCCTGCCGATAGGGATTTCGTTTTTTACGTTTCAGATTATGTCCTACATCTTTGATGTATACCAAAACAAGGTCGAAGTACAGAAAAATATCCTGGATCTTGCACTGTACATTATGCTCTTTCCTCAGTTAATCGCCGGTCCAATCGTGCGCTACATCGATGTCAACCGGGAAATTAAACAGCGCCGTACCAGCCTTAACATGGTGCACGACGGACTGATACGGTTTATGATTGGCTTTAATAAAAAGATTTTCCTAGCCAACGGCATGGGCTATGTTGCCGATACTATTTTTTCTGAAATCCATCTGGTCAACACCCCCCATGCCTGGCTCGGCGCAATCTGCTACGCGCTTCAGATTTATATGGATTTTTCCTCCTATTCCGATATGGCCATCGGTCTTGGGAAGCTGTTTGGTTTTCATTTTCTGGAAAACTTTAACTATCCCTATATTTCCACAAGTATTAAAGAGTTCTGGAGAAGATGGCACATCTCCCTGTCAAGCTGGTTCAGAGATTATGTCTACATCCCTCTGGGGGGTAACCGCCACGGAAAAACTGCCACCTACCGCAATCTCATGATTGTCTTCATCCTTACCGGATTCTGGCACGGGGCAAACTGGACCTTTATCTTCTGGGGGCTTTTTCACGGATGTTTTCTGATTCTGGAAAGAGGGAAGTTCGGCAGCCTGTTAAATAAGCTTCCGGGAATCGCAAAACGGTGCTACACCCTTGTCGTCGTCCTTATCGGCTGGGTGTTCTTCCGCTGTGACAGCTTTGGCGAAGCAGTAAACTATATTCATGCTATGTTTGCCTTTGATTTTTCGGGGATGCAGCGCCTTACGGTGACGGAATGTCTTACCCCGCTGTTTTGGACCCTGTTCGTCCTTTCCCTTATCGGCTCGCTCCCGATTATCCCCAAATTAAAACAAGCGGCTGAAAAGAATCCAACCGCTGCATGTTTTGCCGAAATGGGCCTTTTAGGGCTGTTCGCCTACGCCGTATGCTATATGGTAGGCGCAGATTTTAACCCGTTTATTTACTTCCGTTTTTAGCTTTGTTAAGGATGCCTGCGTTTTCGATAGATTTAGATGGACGGCACGGCACCAGAATCAACTGCTGCTAAACCTCTTTAACTTTTTCCAGATAATACTGGAAGGCTGTATAGTCGGGAACCTCCCGGGGAATGGGGATGCCTGCATTCATCAAAACCGCACCCGAGTAAAGTTCTTCTCCCCCGTTCATCCGGTAAAAAGCATCTTCCTCAAGACCTTTGGCACGGATATATTCCTGCGGCCCGTTGCAGGTTAAGTTGGTCACCACCACACTGAGCAGGGACTTTGACTTATCCTTAGTTACATGCTGCCAGGCCGTCATATTGCCGGGGGCAAAGGGGTTGGTCAGGCGGTAAAAATCGCCGAAAAACGTAATTGGATAATATTTTCTGAACAGGTCGCTTTGTTCTTTACAGAGGGCCTGTTCTTCTTCGCTTAAATGGGTGGCATCCAGCTCATAGCCAAAGGTTCCGCACATGGCAACTACAGCCTTGGTCTTTAAAGGCACCAGCTTTCCGCTGTCAGAAATATGAGCACCCATGGTACAGGTCGGATAAACAAAGGAAGTCCCGTAGTGGAGCTTTAAGCGGTCAATCGGATGGTTATTATCGCTCACCCAGTACTGTGGATAGTAGTGCAGCATAGCAGCGTCATAACGCCCTCCGCCGCCGCTGCATCCCTCAAAGAGAATATCCGGGTGGGTTAGGATAATTTCATCCATAACGCGGTAAAGCCCCAGGATATAGCGGTGATAAACCTCACCCTGTTTCTCGGCTGGAAGGGCATTCGACCAGATATCGGCAAGGGAGCGGTTAATATCCCACTTCACATAGTAGATATTGGCATCGTCCAGGACAGCGTTAATGCGCTTAATCAGGTAATCCTGAACTTCTTTTCGGCTCATATCCAGAGCCATCTGGTTGCGGCTGCGCACGGCATGGCGGCCGGGAATCTGCATGGCCCAGTCCGGGTGAGCACGGTAGAGATCACTGTCCTCGGATACCATCTCCGGTTCAAACCATATACCAAACTTCATCCCCAGATCATTAATCTGTTCTACCAGCTTATGTAAGCCGCATTTGATTTTATTTTCATTAACATACCAATCGCCCAGACCACTGTTATCATCATCTCTCTTGCCGAACCACCCGTCATCCATAACGAGGAGATCCACGCCCATCTTCTTTGCTGCTTTGGCAATTTCCACAAGCTTGACATCGTCAAAATCCATAAATGCCGCTTCCCAGCTGTTAATCAGCACAGGACGCTGTACATCCATTACGAATTTACTATGGCACAGGTTTGTCCGGTAAAAATCGTGGTAGAGATGAGAAAGCCCGGTAAGGCCGTGCTTGGAAAAGGCCATAACCACCTCGGGGCACTCAAAAACCTCTCCGGGTTTTAACTCATAGAAAAATTGTTTTGGGTTGATTCCCATAACCAGGCGAAGCTGATCGTACTGATCGAGTTCTGCCTCGGCAAGGAAATTCCCGCTGTACATCAGGGAAAACCCATAGCATTTTCCAAAATCTTCCGTTGCCTGACGATCGCAGAGAATCACAAAAGGATTCTGCTGATGGCTGGAAGAACCCCGGATACTTCCGATGCTGTGAATATGGTGCGTCATGGGCTGGCGTTCCACCTGGCGCTCCTGACCGTAACGTCCCGGCAGACTAATCAGATCAAATCCCGCACCGTTCAAAAAGTCCATACACAGTGACATTATCTTTTTCAGGTGCATGGGCGCTGTCCCGGCGTTTTTAACCTTCACGGCACGGGTAATGACATCTGCTTCTTCAAACACGCTGTAGAGAAGGCTGAGTTCAACTTTGCTCACCTCATCCACTAAGGTAATCGCAAGGCTCTGTACATGATCTTCCTTATTGGCAAACACACAGGGAAGTGTTTCTAACTGGTACTTCCCGTCGAAAACCTGATAGCCTGCCGCTTTTCCGTGAAAAGAATAGCTTCCGTCGCTGTTGACCACTTCGATACTCGGCGTGCGGAAATCACCCTGCTGCTGCGTGGAAAATTCCTGAGGCTGCGCGTCTAAGGAAAAGGTTCTCTCGTTTCTTGATTCATAGGGATTCCCGGAAAACCCCCGATCATACTGCTGAATCTGATAAGAAACATCCTTATCCGGAATCCGCGGGCCATAATACAGATGCAGAAGATAGTCAAGATTTCCTATCTTCATCTGATAGCTTGTGTTTTTGGTGTGCAGGGTAATCGTTTTGCATTTTTCTTGAATAACTATACTCATCGCCGTATTTCGCCCTCCTGATTTAATTATTGTATGAAGTTATTATACAAAAAAAGAAGGGGCTGTTCAAGAACATTTCCCCTTCTAATTTTGCCGTTTTTGTATATCTTAAAGTTCTCTGTCCGACAAGGCCCTGCCATGACTGGGTTTTCCATGCTCTCTTCGGTACTCCTTCGGCGAAAGGCCATAATACTCGCGGAATAAACGGTGAAAATAGCTGGTATTATCATAGCCCACTGCCAGGCTGATATCGGAAATAGCCGTCCCGGTACTTAACAGCAAAAAAGCTGCCTGGTTCAGGCGTTTTATCTGCAAAAGTTCCTTGTAGGTCTTTCCTGTCAGCTTTTTTATCGCCCTGGACAGCCAGTAGATATTATAGCCCAGCAGATGACAGAGATCGTTAAGCCTTCCGTCCTGGTAATACTCTTCAATGTAGCGAAGAACACAGACCATTAAGTTGGATTCAAAAGCATCCTCCCCCAGATCAAGCTTATCGGTATAGCTGGTAAGCAGCATAAACATCAGACCCATACTTGTCTGTATGCCGGTGTGACCGCCCAGATTCTTCTCCGTAAACATCCAAATCATATTTTCCAGAAGATTTAACACCGGAACCGCCTCTTCCAGCTGAAAGTGAAGGTAATGATTTCCCTCGTCCTCTTCACAAAGATAATGAATCAAAAAGGTGCGCAGAAGATTCTCCCCCTCACCCATCTGTTTAAAAATACGGTTAAAAAATTCCGGAAGCAGCACAAAATGGACAGCGATATCCCCCTCACCAGCCGGAAGAATCTCCTGTTTTGCATCTGGGCTTACAAAAAGCAAATCGCCCTGTCGGAGCACAATCTGCTGTCCTCCAATCCAGTGCGTCATTTTACCCCGGCACATAAATATCCCTTCAATATAGTTCCTTTTCTGGCTTGCATAATGGACAAAGCGAGTATGCCTGTGCATCTGCATTAATTTTCCTGCGGTCAGAAGTTCTTTTCTGTCCACGGACGGATAGGGAGTTTCAGCGTATTTATTCTTGCCCTTTCCCCCTCTTCCGGATAATATCTTCTTTTCCTCTTCGGAAAATTCACTTAAACGCTTTATTAACTCTTCATTCATAATTCCTACCATTTTCTAAGAAAAACCTGTTTCCACGGCGACAGGTCAACGTTATCTCTTTCCAACGAACACACCCGCTTATCCCATTTCGGCAATTAATGGTTACTGTTCATACATTCACAGCAACAATTAACATTCTATTTATTATTCGTATAGCCTGCCAAATTATGACAATTTTTGCAGTCTTTTCTTCCTTCTCTCTTTATTGCTTTTTTCCCTAATTCCTGCTATAGTCTATATAACGATAGAAATATTTTTGCGCTTTATCAGAGCCAAGGAGGTTTTTTATGACATACTGCCCGTTACTATCCCGCCGTGCCCATCGTTTTCATCTTCAGAAAAGGAAAATCTTATGGTTTCTTGCCAGGATTACTTACTACGAGAAAAAAGCATGTCCTCTTCCGGAGGCTATTGATTTTGCTATTGACGACTGTTTGATGGAGGATATTTTCTACTCCCTTTTCATGCGTCGCCGTGATGAAATAAAAGAACTCCTTTTGCAGCAATTTCCGGTTTCTTTTATCTATTATCTCTGGTATTCATCCTCGCATAATCCTGAATAAGCGCCCTGACCATCTCCTCTTTAACCTCGCCCTCTTCCAGTGCAGAAAAAAAGATCCGGGAAAACACTTCTTCCCGCTCTTTCTGCTTTGGCAATGTTTCCTTAACCAGCTCCCGAAAACTTCCCAGCTTCTCCACCAATGCGCCGAAATTCTCCGGAAGCCGCCGGTCAATCTCCTCCCGCAGATAACGGGAAGCTGCCGGACTGTTCCCTCCGGTGCTGATGCCCAAAACCACGTCCTTTCGCCGAACCAGGGCCGGAAATAAAAAAGAACTCTCCTCTTTGCTGTCCGCTACATTCACCAAAATTGCCCTTTCCCGGCAATAGCGGCTCATTTCCCGGTGAAATACGGCATCACTTGCTGCACAGATAACCAAATCCATCCCGTCTGCATCTGCCAACACTGCCCTGCGCCGGATAAGCACCGGTTCTTTCACTCCCTTCCACCCTTCCCATCCCTCACAAAACACCTCTGCCACAGCAAAAACCTCCCCGCCGTATTCGGCCAGCGCCCTGGCTTTTCGCAATGCCACCCTTTTTCCGCCCACAACCAGGCAGCGTTTTCCCTTTAAGTCTACAAATAATGGAAAATATGCCATTGTTCACCTATATGCTTTCTTTTTCCTTTTTTTTTACAACAGAGATTACCAATCTCTTATCATTATACAAAAAAACCAGGAGTTTGAAAACCCTGGTTTTCTTTAACTTGTTTTAGCTTTCATTTAACTTTATTATTTTCACATTTTTAATTACAGTGAACACAGGTAAACCGTTCTCGGTCAAAGTACCTTGCTTAAAAATGCCTTCAGCCGCTCGTTTTTAGGACTGCCGAAGAATTCCGCCGGCGGTGCCTCTTCCACAAAATTTCCTCCGTCCATAAACATAATACGGGTTGCCACCTCCTTGGCAAAGCCCATCTCATGGGTAACGACAACCATGGTCATATGTTCTTTTGCCAGTTCCCGCATAACGCTTAACACCTCACCCACCATCTCCGGGTCAAGTGCCGACGTGGGTTCGTCAAAAAGCATAACATCCGGCTTCATCGCCAGCGCCCGGACAATGGCAATCCTCTGCTTCTGCCCGCCGGAAAGCTGACTGGGATAGGCGTGGGCACGGTCAGCCAGACCAACCCGCTCTAATAAAACCATAGCCTCCTTCTCCGCCTCCTGCTGGCTTTTCTTCTGAAGCTTTACCGGCGCAAGGGTCATATTCTTCATAATATCCATGTGCGGGAATAAATTAAACTGCTGGAACACCATACCCATCTTCTGACGGTGACGGTCGATATCCACCTTCGGATCGGTGATATCCGTCCCCTCAACGTAGATATGGCCTGCTGTCGATTCCTCCAGGCGGTTTAAACAGCGCAGAAATGTGCTCTTTCCCGAACCGGAAGGCCCCACGACAAAGACAACATCCCCTTTATGAATATCCACATTGATATTTTCCAGTACCTTTAAGTCCCCAAACTGCTTGCACAGGCCCTTCACCTGAATCAGCGGTTGTGCAAAATTATCGCTCACTTTGACGCAGCCTCCTTTCCAGAACCTGGACGCACCAGGTAAACAGCATAACCAGTGCAAGATAAATCAGAGCCACAGCAATTAACGGCGGAAACGCATCATAAGTACGGCTTCTTATAATATCCCCGCCCTTCGTTAAATCCTGCAGGGCAATGTAGCTTCCCACCGAAGTTTCCTTAAGCAGGGAGATAAATTCATTGCCCAGGGCGGGGAGAACATTCTTAAATGCCTGCGGCATAATAATGTGCCACATCGTCTGAATATAGGTAAAGCCCAGACTGCGCCCGGCCTCAAACTGCCCCTGGTCGATGGACATTATGCCGCTTCTGAAAATTTCCGCCACATATGCCCCGGAATTAATGCCAAAGGAGATTACCGCAACGACAACCTTGCTTATTTTCACCGAGCCAAAGATAACAAAATAAATAATCATCAGCTGCACCAGCACCGGCGTTCCCCGGATAATGGTCAGATACAGCTTGCAGAGAAAATTGCCGATTTTCAGCTTTCCTGTCTTGTCATAGGTGGAACGAATAACCGCAACCAGAAACCCAATGGCTATACCGATTAAAACAGCAAACAGTGTTACCTCCAGCGTCACCTTTAATCCGTCCGTAATGTATTTCCAGCGGTCGTCTTTAATAAAATTGTTATAGATCGCCTGACTCATCTGGTTCTTCCCTTTCCTTTATTCAGCCGTAATATAATATACTTTACCTGGCTGTACTCTGCATTACTCAGCCGTAATATACTTTGCCGTAATTTCATCCAGCTTTCCGGATTCCTTTAACTCGGCAATCGCACTGTTGATCTGATCCAGAAGTTCGGTATTTCCCTTCTTTACTGCAATTGCATATTCTTCCTCGGCATAGGCAGCATCAAGAAGCTTTAAGCCTTCATTCTCGCTGACAAAAACTTTCGCCGGCTCATTGTCAATAATCACTACGTCAACCTTGCCCTGTAAAAGTGCCTGAACAGCATCCACGCCCTTGAGATAGCGCTCTACCATATCATCGCCGAAATCATCTGTAGAATACAGATCGCCGGTCGTACCTTCCTGAACACCGATAAGCTTGCCTTCCAGATCATCCGGACCGGTAATCTCGCTGTCTGCGGTAACGATAATGGACTGTACGGCTGTTGCATAAGTATCCGAAAAATCAACATTCACCAGACGATCCTCGGTAACGGTCATGCCTGCTGCACCAAAATCTGCCTTGCCGGATAAAATTTCCGGAATAATGGACGCAAACTGAACGTCTTCAATCACCAGTTCTTTTCCCATCTTTTCTGCAATCGCTGCGGCAATCTCCACATCGATTCCCACGATATCCGATCCGTCCGGGCCGGTCACTGCGCTGTCATGATATTCATACGGCGGGAATTCCGCATTGGTTGCCATAACCAGGGTTCCGCCCTCGCTGCCAGCCTCTGCCTGGGTTTCTTCGGCACTTTCTGTATCCTCTGCCTGCGCAGAATTATCCTCTGTATTTTCTGCTTCTGCTGCCGTCGTCGTGTCTGCTGCCTCTGCTGCTGTTGTCGGTGCTGCTGTTGTTTCCGTCGCGGAATTACCGCCGCAGGCGGCTAAAGAAACGGTGCACACAGCCGCTGCTAAACATAAAATACTCTTTTTCATCATAATCTCCTCCTTGAATATATGCATTTTTATGCATAATGGTTAATAAAAAAAAGAACAACCGTATTACATTATACGGCATTTCCGGAAATAATCAAGTAAAATCCGGTGAAAAATGAAAAAAAAGAAAAAACCAATAATGATTATATCCTGTTCCTGAGAATTGACTTTTCCCCCGTAATAAGCTAAACTAAGCTATAACCTGCAAAGCAAAATCAGCAAATACATTTTCAGACCAATTCTCAGACATGCTTTAATGTAAGAATAAAAATAACCATAAGGAGGTCAAAGGTTTTTCGTTACGCTTCATTGATGTTCATCGTAACGATTTCCCCGTTTATTTATGAAACAATCCGAAGATTTACGCCGATTATTAGAATCTATCGACCGAAAAAGCTATCCGGCCTATAAATCTGCCCAGGGAGCTTATCAGTTTGGCAATTTTACCTTGTCCATTGACCATGTTCAGGGCGATCCCTTTGCCGCTCCCTCCAAGGTCAGCATCACCGTAGCCCACCAGAAAGCCGGATACCCGGTGGATTTTTTTGATAAGCCCTGGAAGAAAACGGCTTTCGAGGACTATCTTATCCGTCAGTTTGGAAAAGAAATTGCCCAATATAATTTTAAAGCGAAGGGTTCAGGAAAAAGCGGCTTAATCGCCATCAGCAGCCCCGGCCCGGAGATTCTCTCCCGCACTGCCTGCGAATGCTCAAAAACAGGAATTACTGCCCGCTTTGAAGTAGGTTTTCCCGCAAATGGCAGAACGATTAACTCCGGAGAGCTTATTCGTATCCTCTTTGATTTTCTGCCCCGCTGTGTGCGCAATGTATTCTTCTACGCCAGCCGCAACCCGAAAGAAGTAAAATCAGTTATTGATCTTGCCGAAGATCAGCAGTTTATCCGTGAGGAATTAAAGCGCCTTCATCTGACCGCCTTTATTGCCAATGGGGCCGTCCTCGCCCGGGAAAGCGGCGTATCCAGCCGTCCGATGAAAAACGGTGTCCCCTTTGCCTCACCGGAAAGCCAGAAAATCACCTTAACGCTTCCCCATAAAGGCGAATTATCCGGCATGACTGTTCACGAAGGAATTACCCTGATCGTGGGCGGAGGATATCACGGAAAATCTACCTTATTAAAAGCACTGGAGCTGGGCGTATATAACCATATCGCCGGGGACGGGCGGGAGTACGTTATCACGGATGATACTGCCATGAAACTGCGGGCAGAAGACGGGCGCAGCATTAACCAAGTGGATATTTCCCTGTTTATCAATGACCTGCCCAATAAGAAAAACACCAAAAACTTTTCCACCCCCGACGCCAGCGGCAGCACCTCCCAAGCTGCGGCCGTTATCGAAAGCTGGGAATCCGGAAGCCGGGTATTTCTTATCGACGAAGATACCTCGGCAACCAATTTCATGCTGCGGGATGAACTGATGCAGCAGATTATCAGCCGGGATAAGGAACCGATTACCCCGTTTATCGAACGCGCCCGGGATTTATACGAAAAAGCAGGGATTTCTACCATTATGGTTGCCGGAAGTTCCGGGGCTTACTTTTATATCGCCGATACCATTATCCAGATGGACTGCTACCGCCCTGTCGATATCACCGCAGCAACCAAAGAAGCCTGCAAAAGATTCGGTGAAGACCCCACCACCCATGCCCCGAATTTCGTACTTCCGGAAAGGGGACGCCGCCTGCATGTGGAAAAAGCAGGTTCTGGTGCAGGAAATTCCTTTAACCGCGGCGGTTATCGCGGCGGGCATGAACGGGAAGAACGGATTAAAACAAAGGTTCATGGAAAGGATTCTCTGCAGGTCGGAAAGGAACAGGTGGATCTGCGCTTTGTCGAGCAGTTAATTCACAATGAACAGACCGCCGCACTCGCACAGATGGTTCGCTACTGTATTTCTAACCAGCTCTTTGCCCGATACAGTGTGGAACAGATTGCCGATTTGCTTTGGAACCAAATCCAGCAAAAGGGGCTTCCCTCCATCAGCGATTCCTCCTATGCTGCCATGGGCCTGTGCCTGCCCCGCCGCCAGGAGATCTTCGCCTGCCTGAATCGGTATCGGGGTTAAGATAACAATAAACAGAAAATAAAATGCAGAAACCCCCAAAGTCTGTACACGCACAGACTTCGGGGGAAATCACCGATAATGTTATCCTAAACGGATTCCATCCTTCTTTTCTTTTTTTCATTACCTGCCTGGCAGCAATAATTACTTTAAAGTAACCTTTGCGCCTTCAGCTTCTAACTTAGTCTTCAGGTCTTCAGCTTCTTCCTTGGAAGCGCCAGCCTTAACTACCTTCGGTGCTCCGTCTACAACTTCCTTAGCTTCCTTTAAGCCTAAGCCGGTAGCTTCACGAACAACCTTGATAACCTTAACCTTGTTCGGGCCAACTTCGGTCAGTTCTACGTCGAATTCGGTCTTTTCTTCAGCTGCCTCTGCCGGGCCTGCTGCTGCTACAACTACGCCTGCTGCTGCGGATACGCCAAACTCTTCCTCACATGCCTTTACTAAATCATTTAACTCTAATACGGATAATTCCTTGATAGCTTCGATAAACTCAGCGGTAGTCAACTTTGCCATTTTTATTTCCTCCTGTTTAAACATTTATTTTTCTTTATTCAATCTCTGTCAATCCCTTGACCTTCTCTGTCAATTCCTTGACCTTTAAAAATGCAGATTCCCTGCCCCAAAAAAGCGCTTACGCCTCTGCGCCCTTGCTTTCAGCAATCTGATTAAGCACACGAGCCAAGTTGGAAATCGGGGACTGGATGCTTCCAAGCAGCTTTCCAAGCAGTTCCTCTCTGGACGGGATGGTCGCAATAACCTGGATTCCCTTCTGATCATAGTAGGTTCCTTCCACTACGCCAGCCTTTAATTCCAGCTGATTTGCGGTCTTTGCAAACTTAGCCAGAACTCTAGCCGGAGCGGTTGCATCCGTCTTGGAAACAGCCAGAGCGGTAGGTCCTTCCAGATCGGCATCCAAAGCTGCAAATGCCGTACCTTCAGCTGCACGCTTGATTAAGGTATTCTTATAAACCTTATAAGAAATGCCTGCTTCTCTTAACTGTTTTCTCAGAATCGTATCCTGTTCAACGGTTAAGCCGCGGTAATCCACAATTACTGCGGAAGCTGCGCCGTCAAATAATGCAGCGATTTCGTCTACGATTGGCTGCTTTAATTCAACCTTTGCCATGTTTTTTACCTCCTTTTTAAAATAGGAAGACTGCGAAAAAAATCCCCCTCCGCCACAGGCAGAGAGGGACTACAAAATGCTTAACGTAAAATTGCGTTTTGTACTTTCCTCGGCAGGCGTTTTCTCCTTATGCCTAACGGCACCTGCTGTCTTCGGCAGTCAAC
>VSOC01000309.1 GCA_009774615.1 Lachnospiraceae bacterium | reverse complement strand
TTGTCCGCACCATATTTGTGAATGATACGGAAAAGGATTTCTTTCTCTTTCCCCTCTGCTTTATCATATAAACCGCATAGTGTTTTCTGTTCCGTCAGTGTGAGGGTGTTGGTATAGGGCTTGTAATTTTCTGTGATAAAAACCCCTCCGCCCTCACCCGGCTTTGTGTATATCGGGTAATCAAAAGACAATGCGATAATGTCATTCATTATCGTGCGCCTTGAAACATCCAGTTCCCATGCAAGCTCCCTCATTGTCATGTGCCCTTTAGCGGATAAAATGCTGATGATTTCCATTCTCCGGTGTGCAGTGTCCATGCCACACCTCCCGTCATTTTCTATGTAAAACTTCCACAGTACGGTCCAAATTCATGTATGATTGATAAAACAATTTTCCTGTCCTCCGAACCACAGGTCACAGCAACTTTTTCCAAGCATTCCAACTGTTCCTGCGTGAGCGTGTTCTGGTGCTGCCCCACACCGTCCGCAAGGAGATATCCACCGTCATATCCCTGTTTTGTGATAACGGGGAGTTCTTCGCCTATGATGTCAAAATCCCTGCGTATAGCTTTCCTGCCGACACCGTACATCTTCATCATTTCCGATGTGGTCAGCTTTTTCCCCGACAGCAACATACGCTCAATATCACGCCGCCGCTGGAATGCGTTGTCCTTCATGTTTCACCTCCTTCCGCTGTTTGATTCCCTGTGGGTATTATAGAAAAAGTAATGTTCCCTCTAGGGCTACCTTCCTCAAAAAAATCTGATTATTTTTTCAAAAACTGTAAAAGTTATACCGACTTTTTTCTGAAAGAATCCCGTATTTATCAGTGCTGCCAAAAAAAGTCGGTATAAGGAATAGCAAGCACTGCCTGTGTTCCCTCACAGGCTGAATTTTTTCAATTTTCCCAAAAGCGGAAACTTGAAAAAATTGCTTGTAGGGGGAAGTTTCCCCCTAGCCCCCTCTGCGCTCAAAAATCACAAAATATCCTGCCGGAATTTCTGATTTTTTCACTCATTTTTTTGTACGAATATCCCCCGTAACGGGACAGAAGATTGTGTAAAATACTTTCAGCAATCCATTACAGAAAGGACGTAAAAAATGGCAAACAGAGAACGCAAAAACGAGTTAAAAATATATCTCAGTGATGACGAGCAATACATACTTGAGCAGAAAGTAAAAGCCTCCGGCATGAAAAGCAAATCCGCTTTTTTACGCCACCAAATTTTGTACGGTTTTGTCTATGACATTGATTATTCCGAACTTAGGGAATACAATGCTGCGCTTGCTAAAATCGGCAATAATCTGAACCAGATAGCAAAGCGCATGAACGCCACAGGAAACGTCTATGCCGCCGATGTAAAGCAGGTAAAAGAACTGATGAAAAAAGTGTGGGATACGCAAAAGTCCATGCTTTCAAAACAGCCATATATGAAGCTGTAAATCGAAGCAGAAAACCATGTTAGAACAACATAATATCTGCCAATTTTTCTTTGTAAATCTACGAAAAGGAAACCGCAAAAAAATTTGAAAACGCACAAAATTCGACATTAAAAAAGGTGTATCGCTTAGAAGTTTTTACTCCATCACGATACACCTTTATGTGCGGCTGTCTGCCGATATTTTTCTTTGTACGCTTTCGTACATTTCCATGTTCTTTTATCATAATTCTCTCCAATTTGTACCTCAAAATTATTGACAGATTCCTATACCAGTCAATAGTTTTTACATTCCTATTTCTTTCTCACATATTGAAAGGCGTACTGCAATCGCACATCCATAATGAAATGCAGTACACCCTCCAAAATATATACTTTTCTCTTATTGCCTTTAAGCGCATCAAGTCGTTACAGAAAGTTCCGTTAATACATACTCCGTTTTCAATCAAATGAGTGACATTTGGTAATCATCGGAAGAAAATGTTTTTCCATAAATCATAGGAATCTGTATCATCGGAAAAAGACATAGTAAACTTTTATCGGGACGAAAGAATACGCCTTGTTTGTAAATACAACCCCTAAAATAGAACCTGCCACTGAAATCCCCATTGTCATGGTTGCTTTTCTTGTTACCATTGCAATGGCGAAAAAACATGACAACAGCCCTTTTTTAAGAACATAAAGAGGAAAATCAAAATCATATTGACAAACAACACAATAATGCTTCCTTCAATTTTGCACACTCCACCAGATAAAATCTCATTTCCAGTAAAACTCGTAATAAGCAGGTTTGGATAATCATCAGCAAGCGACACACCGCCTAAAACCAATGCACCAATTCCATTCCATAAAAAGTGCATAATAGTTGGCGCTATAATAGAGCCACTATATTCAAGAACTACCGTCATAAGCAAACTCATAGTAAGCACATTTAATACAGGAACAACACCTGCTTCAAATGCCCCACCATGTAATGCTGTAAAGAGTACTGTTACAACAATTGTAGCTGCAACTATATTATGTTTTTGCTTTATCATTTGATACAGATAGCCTCGAACAAGAAGTTCCTGCATAATTACATTCAAAAATGCCGCTGACAGCCAAACAGGAAATAGTTTAATTGAGTTAGTTCCGTCAAAATGGATAATCTTTGCTATGTACATCACCAAAACAGGAACTGCCAACCACACAATTCCCGTGATTACTCCCAACACCATTCCCTTAACTGGGTTATCAAATAAATGTAATTCGACATTTTTCCTTTCAATCAACCAGAAAATGAGAGTAAAAGCTATTATTACCAACAGCGGCTTAATTTCTGCCCACAATCTCCATATAGCTGGTTCTCCAGAAGATGATAACGGCAATATAGAAGTTAATACTGCCCAACCTAAAAAAAACCCTATAAATTTTATA
>VSOC01000308.1 GCA_009774615.1 Lachnospiraceae bacterium | reverse complement strand
AAAACAGATTTAAGCCAGAGTATTCAAAATCAGACAGATTATTGCAGAGCCTATATTGACTTCCTGAATGGTCAGACGGAGGAAGAGTTTATTCTTGAGGAATATAAAGTTTATTGTGATGATGACCGCACAGGAATGAATTTTAACCGAAGTGGTTTTCAGGAGATGATGCGTGATGTCCAGGCAAATTTCATTGATTGTATTGTCGTAAAAAATTTATCACGTTTGGGGCGTTACGATACAGAGATGCAGAAGTATCTGGAAAAGGAGTTTGAGCAAAATGGCAGAGAAGTACGCCTGATAGCCATTGGCGATAATTATGACAGCTTATACAAAGAACCAAGTATTGCAGATAGATTTCAGCTATTGATTAACCGGGAGTACTCTGAGCAGCAGCATAGAAATGTTTGTATTGGTATGCATTCTATGCAGCGAAAAGGACTGTTTGTGGGGGCATTTGCCCCCTATGGTTATCAGAAAGACCCTGAAAATAAACACCATCTTATTGTTGATACTACGGCTGCTCTTGTGGTAAAGCGGATTTATGAGGAGTATCTTCAAGGTATTTCCCCAAAGGAAATCGCAGCGGGGCTGACCAGAGATGGAATCGTGAATCCAGCGGTCTATAAGCGGCTTCATGGGTCAAATTTCAGGTGCAGTAAAAAAATTTCTGATGAAGAAGTTCATTGGCGCGGTGATGGGGTGAAAAAGATTCTAATGGATGAAATCTACACGGGAACACTGGTACAGCATAAGCAGGTGCAGAAAAAATTAACCGATGACAAGCCGACACAAGTTGCCAAAGACCAGTGGATTCGCTGTGAAGGTACACATGAAGCGATAATCTCCAGGGAGCGATGGAAGATTGCTCAGTCCATGATGAAAACGATTAAGCGGGATAGTACAAAAGAGGATGAGGTGACTATTTTTAAGGGGATTTTGAAGTGCGGAGACTGCCGCCATGCTATGCGGAAAAGGTGGGACTCTTATACACAGCTTAAAACCGGCGAAACGGCGAAGTACTTATATTATAACTGCGCGACTTTCCGTGATTACAGCCAGCATAAGAAGAATCTTGGAGAGAATGCTCCAAAGTGTACAAGCCATTATGTGTCAGATAAACTGCTTCGTAAGATTGTCATTGACGATTTGAATAAAATCATCCGTCAGGCAGAAAACTTAAGAGAACTGGCAGAGAAACATCAGCGAACACCAAAGGCAGAGTTCCCTGGGGTTCAGTGTGAGATTGAGAACAAAAACAGGAGAATCCATCAGTACAGAGAGCGTTTACAAAGTGCCAGGAATTTGCTGTATGACGGAACAATCAGTAAAGAGGAGTACGCCAGTGATAAGACAGCAATTCAGGCAGATATTGACCGTTTAAATAATGAAATCAAGCTGCTGAAGAAGTCCATTTCCAAGGTCAGCGATGTGCTTTCTAACCCGTGGGTAGAGAGGCTTTTGGAGAATGGCGAGATCACAGAACTTGATCGTATTACCGTAGTGGAGTTTATTGATAAGATTTATGTATATGAAGATAAGCATATTGAAATTGTCTATAAGTTCAGCGAAGAGTTTGACGGGTTGTTTATCAAGTCTGTTTAAGCGTGTCGGTAAGATTTTAGATGACTTGCAATATACCAGGCAGAATGTTATACTTATATGGAAAGAAGTGTGGGATAGACATGCCAGAAATGCGTGAAAAGGATGGGATTATTTATCTCGACAAACCTTATAAGACCACATTAGTATCCTGGGTATTAGAACATGAGTTGTGCGACAGTTTGGTTTTAGATAAAGAGGAGTTAATTGACGGTGGCTGTGTCCTATCTTCTGCTGCAGATGTTAAGAAATTGAGGTGATTAGATGCGGGACAATAGGAAACAAGAAGAAACAGAGGAAAAGATTGCCAAATATACAATTAAAGATAGCGTTTTTTCTGATTTGTTTAAAATGAAAAAATATCTATTACAGTTATACCAGGCGCTTCATCCAGAGGACACAACGGCAACGGAGGATGAGTTGACTGACATAACGCTCAGGAATGTTTTGACCGACAACCTTTATAATGACTTAGGCTTTAGCTATGGAGAAAAAATTTTTATCCTGGTTGAAGCGCAGTCAGTCTGGACATTGAATATTATTATTCGGGCATTACTGTATTTGGCGCAGACATACCATGATTATTTTGAGCGCACAAACCAGAACCTATACAAGAGTAAGAAAGTTAAAATGCCAAAACCCGAATTATACGTGGTGTATGTGGGTAATCAAAAGAATATACCTGACACAATTTCTTTATCAGAAGCGTTTTTTTGCGGTGCTGATGATATTGCTGTTGATATAAAGGTCAAGGTTATTTGTGAAAGCGATACCAACAGTATTATCAATCAGTATATCACATTTTCAAAGGTGTATGATGAACAGAGGATAAAATATGGCAGAACAAAGAAAGCCATTACAGAAACGATCCGCATCTGCAAAGGCAGGAATGTATTACGTGAATATCTGGAAGATAGGGAAAAGGAGGTTGTTTCAATTATGATGAGTTTGTATAATGAAGAAGAAGTTATGCGGTCTTATATTAAGAGTGAGCGTTACGAAGCAGAACAAAATAAAGCAAAAAAAACAGCTGTCCATTTATTAAAGTTAGGAAAAATGTCTTTAGAAGATATAGCGGAGGCTACAGAGTTGCCGCTCGATATTATTAAGGAATTGGCGTAGGGATTTACCGGGCGTGTTCCTGGAAGCAAATGATTAAGGAACAGAAATTTTGTTTTTCTGTTCCTTTTGTTGTATGACGGGCATGCCCGTGTTCTGTGGTGAAAGTCCACATAGGCGTAGCTACCAACGAACTTTATAG
>VSOC01000307.1 GCA_009774615.1 Lachnospiraceae bacterium | reverse complement strand
CCCATGCAGCTGTTCATGCCCGATGGAACCCCAATTGGTCGGGAATATGGCCTGGAAGAAAATGAGGCGCTAAAAAAATATTTCCTTGACCATGTTCTTGGTACAGAAGGGTATGAAGAGTATTTGAGTACGCCAGAACTTCAGCAGTTGTATGATGAAGGCGTACTTGATGATGAAGGGGAAAAACTGTATAATGATCATCTGTACAGTAAATGGCTGACAGAAACCTACGGGAAGACAGAGTGGCAGAAATTTAAGGACTGGGTGACGACAAAGGAGGGGATGCATACAAGTCTTGATGTCATCGGTATACTTTTGGAACCAGCAGATGCGTTAAATGCAGTTCTTTATCTGATGGAAAAGGACTGGGGGAATGCAGCACTGTCCGGGATTAGTATGCTTCCTTTTATGGGTGAACAGTTTGGAAAAGCAGGAAAGGGGACAAAAAAGTACCTGCTGAAAGCAGCCGATGCAACGAAGCTGAACCGGAATGAAAAATTTGTAAAGATGCTGGATAACCTGGATATCTTTATTAAGGCTCGAAAGGCAGACATTGAGGATATAAGACGATGGATGAGAAGCCTGGATAATCTGGCAGATGGAGGAGGTTATGTAATCGAATATGTAACCCCAGATGGATTGATTTATAAGGTGCGTATGAATGATGATTTCAGGGTTAATATTAATTTGATGAATGGGTCAGGAGGTTCAAGGATAAAGAGGGGCTCATCAACGTTAAATGATTGGGTAGATAAAATATCTGATTTGTCAAAACAAGCACCCATTGAAATTCCATCGAGTGCAACAGTAAAAATTCAAGCTAAAAACGGATATGATCAAATAAGTTTCAAATGGACAGAAAATGGTAAAAATTATGAAGTAAGGTGGCATACTAAAACGCCGGGAGCTCCAGAAGGACAAGGTAATACTTGGGTAGTATCACGTGTCACGCCAGGTACTCCAACAGGTCAAGTTAGAACGGAACATATTTTAGTAGGAGATACATGGGTTTCAAGGTATCAATGGCAGGAGGCTATTAATGCGAATAAAAATGGAACAGCAACGTTAGAACAACTACAATTATTAAAAGATGGACATTGGCAAGCACCATAGTGTTGTATATCATTTTATTTGAAAATTTAAGCGTTAAATCAAATTTATCCATCACAGGCTGTAATCAATATTAATGGTAAGAGTTTTAGCGGTAAAATACTTTATTGATATTGTTTTGCCTATGATACAAGGTAGTTAAGTAAAACATAGGGATTCTCTACTACACCTATTCTTAAAGTTGTAGAATATGGCATCAAATAAACTACTCCATAATGCCATAGAAAGACCAACTATTAAAAGTCAAGTAGATAATTGAAAAAATACAAAAGAAATTTCGTAGAAAAAAGAGCATAACAATAAAGCCTGTTGTCAGGCAGGCCAACGTGAGTTAAAAGGATTTATGCTTTTGGAACGTAAGGCTGATTTCTTTTCAGGACGGCATAAATGATGTTGCGCATTTTTCTGGCAACAGCTCCAACACATGTCAGATGATGTTTGCCTTCCGCCTTCTTTTTCTGGTAATAGACACTTAATACGGGGTCTTTAAAGGAAGCAATCAGGGCGGACTGAAAAATGGCTTTCTGCAGATAAGGTGATCCACGTTTGCTCATTACATTGTGTGCTGCTTCAAATTCACCAGATTGCGTGACAGTAGCATCCAAACCGGCAAAAGCCACCAGTTTTCTGGAGCTGTCAAATTTGGAGATGTCACCAATCTCGCTTAGGATGGTCGCTCCTGTGACACTGCCAATTCCAGTAATGGTGGTAATGGGGGATTCCAATTTTCCCATGATGCCGGAAATTTCCATTTCCGTTTCTTTAACCTGTTTTTCGATAAAAGAAATTTGCTCAATCAGTGTTTTGAGCTGGAATGTGAAGCTGTTTTTGGCAAAGGTAATGCCAAAAGAAGATGATGCGGCAGCCTTTAACTGTTCCGCTTTCGCAGAGCCGACTTTCTGTCTGCTGAGCTGGGGCAGCAGTTCCGCCAGGGTTTCCGATGAAACCGATTCAAAATCAATCGGTGAAGAAAACTGAAGGAGGATTTCTTTTGAGGTTTTGCCGAAAATGTCGGAAAAGACGGACTGGTATTCCGGGAAAATCTGATCCAGCACACAGACAATTTTCCGTTTTAAATCACTGATGGATTCCACAAGATATGTGCGAAAGCGGGTCAAGGTACGCAGGGAAAACAAATCTTCGTCTGCAAGCCTGGTTTCCACGAACTGCCCATACCGGATCAGGTCAGCGATCAGGACGGAATCAATGCTATCGTTTTTGCGTCTGCGGATTTCCATCCCCCTGCGCCATCCATCGGTCTGGATTGATAACATGGAGAAGGAAACTTTTCTCAAAGAGGAAAGAGTAAACAGAAAGCCAGTAGTGACCAGTAGCTTCCATACCGATTTCAAAATCGGAGGGATTTAAAGAATTAAGAAGTAAGTTTGAGAAACAAGGCATTCCCCCCATCCGAAGTGTTGGGAAAGGAAAAAGCTTTAAATACTACTTTTCCGGTATCGTCCATCATGGAAGCAACATGCTTATTTTTACCAATATCAATGCCAACAAAAAACATAAGAACACCTCAAGAAAAAGATTTCAGATTGGGAAGTCCACTCATCTAATAAGCGCCACTACCTTGTGCTAAATACGGAGAGAAGCCATAGGGCAACCAACATCCAACTCATACGCGGAAAGCTTATTAGAGAGAGGGATCAGTCTTTCAAGTACGAGCAGAACCGCTCAAGGAGTGAACGATCATCCTCTCAATCTAATAAAACCATTATCTCCTATCAGACTGGAGATGTAAAGAAG
>VSOC01000306.1 GCA_009774615.1 Lachnospiraceae bacterium | reverse complement strand
TCCCGGAATGGAAAACGGCTGCTTTACATATTTTTGACTGTACCAAGTATAGCATGGATGCCTTTACGGGGAAAGAGCAGAACCGTGCCAATGTTGTGCCGATGATGTGCCAATTTGAAGATGCTAATGATTGTTGCCGCTGTTGTCAGCAGGAAAGCAAATTGTAATTTTCGTTTTTTTATGGTAAGATAGGAAATAAGAAAGACTGCGTTGCAAATAGGATAGACAAAAATGGAAACAATAGGATAGAGGTGTCTGCATAGAATGGATCAGGAAGTAAAAACTATATCATCTGATACTGAAAAGAGGCCGGAACAGGTGGCAAAATATACCGCAAAGGACAGCGTGTTCACTTCACTCTTCCGGGAGCCGAAATATCTTCTGCAGTTATATCAGGCGCTGCATCCGGAAGACCATGAGGCAACGGAGGACAGCATCAAAAATGTGACGATCACAAATGTATTGCTGGACCAGTATTATAATGATGTGGGTTTTCAGATTGGAGAAAAGATCGTCATTCTGGTAGAGCAGCAATCGAGCTGGAGCATCAATATCGTGGTACGCTGTCTGTTATATCTTGCCCAGACTTATCAGAGTATTTTGAGAGCACAAAACAGAATGTGTATGGGAGTAAAAAACTGGAGCTTCCAAAACCGGAAATGTACGTCATTTACACAGGAAACAGAAAGACGAGGCCGGAGTATCTGTATCTGTCGAAGGAGTTTTTGGCGGGGATGACAGTGTGCTTGATGTAAAGGTCAAAATGATCTATGATGGGAAAGAGGGAGATATCATAAATCAGTATGTAGCCTTTACAAAGATATATAATGAACAGGTGAAACTGCATGGAAGGACCAGAGAAGCGGTTCTGGAAACGATTCGTATCTGCAAGGATCAGAATGTACTGAGCGAGTATTTGTCAGGGCGTGAAAAGGAGGTTGTGGATATTATGATGACATTGTTTAATGAGGAATATATTTTAAAGACTTATGTGGAAAGTAGGGAAAAGGAAGCATCTGAGAAAACAAAAATTGGAACAGCACAGAAATTGTACAAAAAAGGAAATTCCATAGAGGATATTGCAGATACTCTTGATGTTTCTGTGAAAGAAGTGGAGCAATGGATTGGACTTGTTGGTGTCTAAAATATTATGCAGACTTTGAAGAAAAGCTGATAAAGTAAAAATATTTAAGGGTTAAATGTGGAACTTCTAAATTTTATGGATTGTTCCACATTTTTGTTGAATAGGACAACAAGTTAAATTATCAATATGAACAATCAAATGACTAAAAGACAGCATTATGTACCTCAATTTTATTTGAACAATTTTATAAATGAGAACCAAAAGCTTAATGTATATGATCGTAAAAAGAAGTGTTTCTTTGAAGCTTCTCCTAAAGAGATTTGTTTTGAGAATTATCTTCATGAAACACTTTGGGAAGATGCGAATCCTAGATTGGGAAAATATATTTTACCGAACCAGATTGAAAAAAGTCTTTCTGTTCAAGAGAGCACTTATAGTGCAATTTTAAAAAAGGTGATAGGAATTTGTAAAGACCCAAAGAATAAGCATGCTCTTATATGTAATTTAGAAGACAAACAGCTATTGGCAAAGTTTGTAACCAATATGATTGTCAGGAATCCGTGGGTACTAAATCAAGTTGACGAAGACTGTTTTTCGGATGGTATAATGGATAATATAGAAATCCAAGCAATTGACCAAATGCTTTATGGAATGCAGTTTGGAGGAACAAAATCTTTAGTACGGGCAGCTAATAAAATGGTATGGTTAGACGATAAATTTATTCCTGGACAAATTTGCGAAGATTTGCGATGCTTGAATTTTTGTTTTTTGATAGCTTTAGATAATAATTTTGTGACAAGTAGTTTTCCTGTATTATATGAAACATATGATTTAGAGAAACATACATATTTGGATAATATCTATATCCCTCTTCATCCACAGATTGCATTATTATACAGCAGAGCAGATAAATTTAAGCCATTTAGAAATAAAGAAGCATCTCTTACGTCAGATATGGTTCAGCTTATGAATAGTGCCTATTTTAAGTGTAAAGATGAACAGGCCAGATTTATCATTGCAAATAGCAAAGAAATTTTAGAGAAACTTGTAAATAGACACCAATGATATTTTTTCATAGAAATTATTTTGTCAATGGCATATTATAAATAAAGAAATCGAGGTCTTTTAATGGCAAAAAAAATCATCATTATATCCCACAGACTTATTTGAAACAGTGGGAAGACAGCACAAAACGGGTTTGGCTTTATAATTTTATAGAACGTACAGTTTCACACAGAAATAAAGACAGCATTTTTAAGGAAGATTATTTGTATTCTCTGACTTTTAGAGAATTACAACTTTTATCACCACAGCAAAGAGAAATCTTTGCTGAACCACTTAGACCATTTCATGTTTTTTTAGGTAGCAACGAGCTTACACAGCAAGAGATTGTTGAAAATTTACAACATTTTGATGAATTCATTGTCCGAAAGAAAGATGGAACCAGTATAAAGCAAAAGCATAAGACGGCATTGCTCAATGAAATGTTAAACAGAAAACATCCGGAAATAGAGGATAGGTATAGTAAATCGGTTGAGAGTTCTTGGAATGATGTAGTAAATTTTTTTGAGAAATTTAGGACTATGGTTATAACGGGAAATATCATTTAATAGAAGATATAGGATTCTCGTTTGTACAAAATTAGAAGATTTGTATAAGTGAACGAAATTTGTAAAAAGAACAAGGTGGAAAGATAAAAAAATGGAACTGCAATACTCATAATTGCAGAATAATGTGAGATTATAGAAAGTCAGGAGGAATCCAACTTTTTAAGATTCCTCCTGTGCATTGGCGCTGTTTTT
>VSOC01000305.1 GCA_009774615.1 Lachnospiraceae bacterium | reverse complement strand
TGAATGGTATATACTGTTTTCTATAAGACATCATCCTTTGCAGGTTATTGTTTTCTTAACAGATACAGTATACACCCACAGAGGCATGATGTCTTTAGTTATATGCGATTTCAGGTCATTTTGGTAAAAATTCAAATTTGCTCAATTATAGATATCTATTTCATTTTACGTTTTCCAAAATATTCAAGAAATATTTTTTAGTTTTAAGACCGCAGTAGTATTGACGGAGGTTTAAGACTGTGGTAGTATGTATGCGTGGCCACTACTACAGTCTTAAAAAAGGAGGTGCTGTTAAATGGACGTCAAGCTGTTCGATTCCGAACTGAAAGTGATGTCTGTCCTTTGGCGTGATGGCGATGTTCCGGCTAAGTATATCGCCAAGCTGCTTACCGAGGAATTGGGATGGAATGTAAACACAACCTATACCCTGATCAAGCGTTGTATTAAAAAAGGGGCGATTGAACGCTCTGATCCCGGTTTCATGTGCCATGCGCTCGTTCCGAAAGAGGAAGTTCAGGAGGCAGAGACAAATGAGCTGATTGACAAAGTGTATGACGGCTCCGTTGATAAGCTGTTTGCCGCTTTGCTGGGGAGGAAAAAGTTGAGCGCCGCACAAATTGAAAAGCTGAAACAGATTGTCAATGATCTGGAGTGAGGTGATGTGAATGAGTCTGCTACAGATGAGTTTTGCCGGAGGCATACTGATTTTAGCGGTCATCGTCATACGTGCTTTGGCAATCAATATGTTACCCAAAAAGGCTTTTCATGCACTTTGGTGGATATCAGTTGTGCGGCTGATGATTCCCTTTTCTATCCCGTCTGCGTTTAGTGTGTATTCGCTGATGGGTAGTCATGCACCTGGCAATGGTTCACAGGCCATTCGCGTACTGCCGATTGGGGCATCCGGGCAGGCAGCGTCTATGCCGGACAGCATCACAAATGCGGTTTCCACATGGACGGTTGTATGGGCTGCTGGCGTGTTGGTCTGTGCGGTGTTATTTAGTCTGGCATATTGGAAATGTCGGAAGGAGTTCCAGACATCCATTCCGGTGGGGAATGACTTTACTGAAAACTGGTTAAGCGTCCATCAGCAGGGGCGCAGGATTTCCATCCGGCAGTCTGGCCGGTTTTCTGCACCGCTCACATATGGCGTACTTCACCCGGTAATTTTGATGCCTACGTCTACAAAGTGGGAAAATACAGATTCATTGGAATATGTTCTGGCCCACGAATATGTGCATATCCGGCGTTTTGACAGCATCAGGAAATTGGTCTTGATCGTGGTGCTGTGCGTGCATTGGTTCAACCCGCTGGTATGGGTTATGTATATCCTTGCGAACAGGGATATTGAACTGTCATGTGATGAGGCGGTTGTCCGCTTTTTCGGCGAAAATACAAAAGCGGCCTATGCACGGGCATTGATCAGTATGGAGGAGACACGGAGCGGGTTGACCCCTCTGTGCAGTAGTTTTAGCAAAAATGCGATTGAAGAAAGGATAACTGCGATTATGAAGATTAAGAAAACTACAGTTTTTTCACTTGTTTTGGCAGGATTTATTGTTGTAGGAACTGCAACAGCGTTTGCCACTTCTGCAAATGCACAGCAGGCCGAATCTGTGGGGCAGGGCAGTGGGACAGAAATAGTAACCAGGCTGGATTCCATTCCGCAGGTCGACGACCGTTTTGGGATTTTTTTCAAGGACGGTGGAAGAACCGCGGGTGCTGACACAGAAGATATGAAAACGGCTGTCCCGGTGCAGTCAGATGATATTTATGGCGCACCTGTAGAAAAAACCAGTGCTTTGGCAGATGACCTGTCTGGAGACAATATTATCTACTTTAACACAGAAGAAGAGCGTGATGAACACTTCCGGGCATTGGAGGCAAATGTGGAGAAAGGCTTGGATCGCTATGCGGGATTTGAGGAAATGTATAAAGGCATAGATACCTCTGCGCCTGTGACGTATATTGTGAAGTAAAAATGCCGGGACGGGATAGCTTGTAATGAAGCAACCATGTAAAAGTAACCGCCGCTATGGTTCACTCCATATGCGGCGGTTTTCCGTTTTAACACATCGGCTTAGGTGTTGTCTTGCAGGGTATTGCAAAAGGGCTGTTGATGTCTCTTTTTCAGTTTCCTGATATGGCAGATGCCATTTATGAACATGACAAGATAGGATGACTGAGCTGTTCCGTACAATAGAAAGCTACTAAATAACATATTTGTTGGTGCTGTTTAAAAGAGTGGGATGCAGGAAAGCCCGTCAGGGTTCTCCTGCTGATTTTTTTGTGCAGCATGGCGGCTGGATGTCCAGCCCGTCCAAAAAGCCCGCGCCCCAATCGCACATGGCATCCAGTACGGGGATGATGCTGCGCCCAAATGGGGTGAGGGAGTACAGTGTCCTGGGCGGCTTGTCCGGGATGACTTCCCGGTGCAGCATCCCGCATTCCTCCAGATCATGTAACTGCTGCGACAGCATTTTGGGTGTCGCTTTCGGGATCATGCGCTGCAGCTCCATGTAGTGGAGCGGTTTTTCTATCAGATACCAGAGGATGAGCGGCTTGTATTTCCCGCCAATCAAAAACAGCGTGGCTTCAACCGGGCAGTTGAACTGGTCTTTTGAATATTCCATGATGTACCTCCAACTTTTAATAACTACCCTTTTGGGAAGTATCTACCCAAAAAGTGCATTCTTGCGGAATTTTCGTGTCCTGCTAAAATAGGGACAACGGTTAACCAACACGTTCAGTATATAACAGAAAGAGAGGATTTGCCACTATGGATTTTATCGAAATTGCAAAGAAGCGTTATTCCGTCCGGGGCTATAAGGACAAGAAGGTGGAGGAGGAAAAGCTGAAAAAGATTCTTGAGGCCGCCCATGTTGCGCCGACTGCGGCCAA
>VSOC01000304.1 GCA_009774615.1 Lachnospiraceae bacterium | reverse complement strand
GCGGAATATTTACTGGAGATTTTAATTAAGGATTTTAACGGGGATTTTTGCCGGAAATTTCTGCCGGGAATTTTGTGGGGCAGGCGTGCTGGTTAGACAAAATTATAGTTCGCATTTTTTGAATATACAGGTGAGACGATGGAAGAAAGATGGGCGGTTAAGGTAGATCATGCAGTGGTACGGTTTAACATGGCATCTGAGCGGATCGATAATTTAAAAGAATATTTTGTGAAATTGATTAAGCGGGAATTGATGTTTAAGGAATTCCTGGCTTTAAAGGATGTAAGCTTTCAGGTGAATAAAGGAGAGGCCTGGGGGATTATCGGCACGAATGGATCCGGGAAATCCACGCTGTTAAAGCTGGTTTGCGGGATTTTAAAGCCATATAAAGGGAAAGTGGAGATCAATGGATCTATCGCCCCCTTGATCGAACTGGGGGCTGGGTTTGACGGGGATTTGACTGCCCGGGAGAATATTTTCCTAAATGGCGCGGTGCTGGGATATGATAAATATTTTATGCAGGAGCATTTTGATGAAATCGTGGATTTCGCAGAGCTTTGGGATTTTTTGGATATGCCCATAAAGAATTATTCCTCAGGTATGGCCGCCAGGCTGGGCTTTGCCATCGCTACGGTAGTCAGGCCGGATATTCTGATTTGTGACGAGGTGCTGGCAGTAGGCGATTATGCCTTTCAGCAGAAATGCGAGCACCGGATGGCGGAGATGCGGGATCGGGGGACGACGCTTTTGTATGTGTCCCATTCCATTGACTCGGTGAAAAGCGTGTGTGACCATGCGCTTTGGCTGGATCATGGGGTGGTGAAGATGATGGGGGATGTGGGGAGCGTGGGGGATGCTTATATGAGGGCTATTGGATGATTATTTGATGGAAGCTCGGAGGCTTATATTATCGGAAGTAAAAAATAATCAAATTGAATTGGTCACGTCTTTTATGCTAGATTATGAAAATGCAAAAAATAGGTTTTTGTATAAACGGCAGGCGATATCAGAATTTATGAGTGCAAATGAATCATATTATGTTAGTGAAGATAAAAACGGTGAGGCAATAAAATAGCAGAGGAAATAAAAGTAACGGGTGTTAAAAATGCAGATGCATTTCATGTAGCTTGTGCTATTCTAGGGAAATGCGATTACTTTATTACCACAGATGATAGACTTTTGAAATATCAATCGGAAAAAATCCAGATAGTTACTCCAGGGGAATTTATTCGGAGATTGGAGGCGATAGAATGACAAATAATGCAATAGACATTATGGATAAAGGCTTCGCTGGTTTAGTAGAAACATTGGGGGTTGTAAATGCGGAGAGATTTATTGCCATGGTTAAACGAGATAATTTTGATTATACGGTTTGGCGTCGGGAATATTTTAAGGATATGAGTTTGGATGAGATTAGCAGAGAAGCTGTAGCCTATGCTGAAAAGCATCCACATAAAGGGCGAGGAATTCGGATTTAAAGTAATATTTATAGTGTTTGAAAAATGCATGGGTTGATATTATTGAAATCCGAAGAGATTGCGCGATTTCTTTGAAACAAGTGTAGCGCTTAAAACGCCTGACTCGAAAATGCAGAGGGGGATTGAAGGATGAAAGCATCGAGTGTAAACATTAATCGTTCAATACAAGCAATTTCACTTTATTTAATTCAATGTATAAGTGTGGAAGATCAATGTTCGGAAGAAGCAGCATTGAAAAAAATGCTGAAAACAGAAACGTATGATTTATTGCAGGATAGGGCCTCTGAGTTATATGCGGAATCACCGGAGTATGTTTGGGGAATGATGCAGGACGAAAGAAATGGAAATTGGGAGGCGTGGTTAAGGGAATAGAGAAAATGTCAATGTTGTGGATTTGTATGCTTCTGTGATTGGAATGAGCAAAAAAGATTGCAAGAGAAGTATGTTTTTGGTTGATGAGATAGATTAAATATATGAAGAGAGGGGAAGCGTGGAAAACGATAATTCCAGGCGAGATAGATTATGGAAGGAAATGTAAAAGTATCAATCGTAGTTCCGATTTATAATGTTGAGAAGTATTTAAGGCAATGTTTAGACAGCATTGCGAATCAGACCTTGAAGGAAATTGAAGTGATTTGTGTAAACGACGGGTCAACGGACACTTGCCCGGCGATTATCCAGGAGTATGTAAAAAAGGATAGCCGGTTTAAGTGCATTGATAAACCAAATACTGGTTATGGAAATTCAATGAACAGAGGATTTGATCTGGCTTGCGGCGAGTACATAGGCATCGTCGAGTCCGATGACTATGCAGATCCGGATATGTTTGAAAGCTTATATAACCAGGCGCATAAGCATAATTTAGATGCGATAAAGTCTGGGTATTATTTGTATTATTCAAGACCGAAGGAGAAAAATATCAAACAGGTAATTGTTTCTCCGGCATTGGACAGGAAAACCATTTGCCCCAGGGAAGATTTTAGCGCTAAGATGGAAATGGTTGAGTTTTATAATATAAAGCCTACGATTTGGTCGGCGATTTATAAGCGTGATTTTATCAGGGAGAATGGTATTCGCTTTAATGAAACACCAGGGGCTTCTTATCAGGATGCAAGCTTTAATTTTAAGGTTTGGGCGTGTGCGAATCGAGTTCAGTTGGTTTCGGACGCTTATTTGCATTACCGTCAGGACAATGAAAATTCTTCTGTTAATTCAACAGGAAAAGTTTTTTGCGTATGTGATGAATACAAGGAAATGAAACGTTTTTTGTCAGAGAATCCTGTATATCAGGGAAAGTTGGAGGGTGTACGAAATCGACTTAAATACGATTCATATATATGGAATTATGATCGATTAGCACAAAAATATAAATATATTTTTATTGAGCGAGCTGCTAGTGAATTTGCAGATGATTTAAAGGAAGGAAATTT
>VSOC01000303.1 GCA_009774615.1 Lachnospiraceae bacterium | reverse complement strand
TGAGCAAAAATCCCATCGACGAAGGCGATTTTCATGGATTTTTGCCTGTTGCTGTGAACGTGTGAACAGTAACATTTTTCGGAAGCATCGTTCTGGTGCATGTTCAGGCAGATAATCCGGGGATTCCTTCGGTGATGTTTTAAGTATTTTTTGAATCTTGTGTTTTGCAGAAATCCGGGTGCGTATGGCGAGGGGGGTGTGAAAATTGAGTATCATTGCGGTGGCCGCCGTGGGAATCGTCGCTGTGCTTCTGGCTGTGCAGATGAAGGGGGTGAAAGGAGAATATGGAACCTATATTTCCATTGCAGCAGGGATGTTTATTTTCTTCTATGGACTGCAGAAGCTGGAATCGGTGCTTCGGGTGATTGAAGAGATTCAGACGGCGATTAAGATGAATAATATTTATTTTTCAACCATGATAAAAATGGTGGGCGTGACCTATATCGGTGAATTTGCCTCGGCGATCTGTAAGGACAGCGGGTGCAGTTTTTTGGGCAACCAGATTGAGATTTTTGGAAAGCTTTCCATCCTGGCGTTAAGTGCGCCGGTGGTACTGGCACTTTTGGATACACTGGAGATGTTTTTGGGATGAAAGGTTTGTAGAGGAGAAAGAAGAGGCAAAGGATTGTGCAATGGGAAAAGTGATAAGGTGTTTGCCGGGGAAATGGGGTTACGTTCTTATGGTTATCGGCATCAGTGCAGTTTTTGGTCTGTGGTGGTTTTTGTTTCCCGGTTATGGATCACAGCAGGAGGACCGGGGAGGTCGGGGAAAGAATGGCGGGGAAAGCAAGGAGCAGGGGCAGGAGAGTTTATTTTCCGCAGATATCCCCGATCTGGGGCTTGAGGATATCCAGGAATTTCTTAATCGGCAGTATGGGGAAGGAAAGGTTTCTTTTTCCGCAATGATGGAGGAACTGGTTAAGGGAAATTTTCGGGAAGCAAAAGAAACCGTATTCCGTACATTCTGGGAGAGTTTTTTGGAGGAAATGGGAGGGAGCATCGGACTTTTGGGGCAGGCGGCGGTACTGGGGATTTTGGGTGCGGTGTTTGCCCAGGCAGCGGCGGTATTTCCCAGCAGCAGGATTGCGGAAATCGGTTTTTTTATTACCTATCTTTTAACTTTTACCTGTTTAACAGCCAGCTTTTTTACCAGCGTGGAAACAGCGGGCAGGGTGGTGGAGAATGTACTTGATTTTATGAAAGTGCTTCTCCCTTCTTTTTTTCTTGCCGTGGCCTTTGCCGGGGGGAGCATATCCAGCGCTGCCCTGTACAGTACAGTGGTTGGAGGGGTGAGCGGAGCGCAGTTTTTATGCGGGAAGGTGCTTCTTCCTTTGATTAAGGTTTATGTACTGCTGGTCTTGGCGGGAAATATTTCCAGGGAGGTTTTTGTACGCCGTTTGACGGACGGGCTGGAAAAGGGGGTGCGCTGGAGTCTGAAAACTATGGTGGGCATTTTTCTTGGACTGCAGATGGTGCAGACAATGATTTTGCCTTTTGCCGACAGTGTGAAGCGGGCCGGTGTCCAGAAGGTGGTTTCCGCCATTCCCGGAATCGGGGCAGGAGCGGAAGCCATCTTGCAGGTAACGATGGGAACAGGTGTTCTGATAAAAAATACGATTGGCGGGGCGGCAGTTCTTTTGCTCGTTCTTTTGGCTGCAGGGCCGGTGGCGAAGCTGTGCTTCTTCCTTATTTTATACCAGGGAGCGGCGGCGCTGATGGAGCCGGTGTGTGATAAGCGGATTACGGCCTGTGCGGAGGGGATGGCAAAAGCACACTTGCTGCTTTTACATCTGGTTATTGCCGTTATCTGCCTGTTTGCCTTGTCTTTAGGCATTATCTGCGCTTCGACGAATGCGGTTTATTTTGGGGGGTGAATCCGTGTTTCAGTGGATAAAAAATATTACCTATTACCTGATTTTTGTCAGCCTGCTTTCGCACCTGATGCCTGCGGGAAAATATGAGCAGTATATGAAACTGTTTTTTGGCGCGGTATTTATCCTGATCGTTGCTGCGCCGCTGACCGGGGGGCTGCATTTGGACGGGAGGCTGGCGCAAGCCTATGAACAAATTCGTTTTACCCAGGAGCAGGGTGAATTTGAGCAGAAGCTTTGGGGGATGGAAGAAGAGAGGATTTCCCGGATGATTAAACAGTACGAAGAGGCGGTGGGCATGGATGTCCGGGCAATGGCTGAGGATGAAGGTTTTTACTGCCTGTCCGCGGGAGCGAGGATTGAGGAAAGGGAAGGGGAGGAGAAATTTGGGCAGGTCGTGGAAATCGTGATGGTGATTGGGAGTGGGGAAAGTGAGGAAGGGAGAGGATGGGATGGTGAAAAGAAACCGGAGGATAGTGAAAGGAAAAACGGGGATGCAGATGAGATTGGTGAAGAGAACAAGGATGGAAAAACGGTTTCCATTGACCCGGTTCAGATTGTTATTGACCGGGGGAATAATGGCGGAATACCGGATAAAGATGTAGAGAAGATTGGTGAAAAGGTGCCAGATAAAGACGGAAAAGAAGAAAATGAAGGAGCACAGAACAGCACTGGGGAAAAAACGCAGAAGGCGGCAGAGGAATTTAAGAGGAAGGTGGCAAGGTATTATGGATTGGAGGAAGAAGCTGTGCGGATTACCTGGAAGGATGACTAAGGAGGGATGGATTGTTCTGCTCTGTCTTGGTTTAATTATGATGATTGTTGCCATGCCGTTATCCGGGAAGAATGGGGGTGGGGAGAAGATGGGCAAAGCGGGCATGAATGGAGGGAATTTGGATAAGACAGGGGTGGGCAGAGAGGGAAACGGGGAGGATGCACAAGATAATTCTCTGGAAGCTTCTCTGGCGAAAGTTTTGGCGGAAAAGACAGGCTCTGCAGATCTGGCAGGTTTATCGAAGGCCGGGGGGCAAGAAGGGG
>VSOC01000302.1:1746-2959 GCA_009774615.1 Lachnospiraceae bacterium | reverse complement strand
CTTTACAATGACGTGAATTGGTTGTTTGAGATAGGCTATATTGACGCTTCCACGGTTCGCTCTCTTCACCAGCAGATTTCTGCTATTTATTTACGTGATATAGAAGGCTATCGTTATGCCTGAAAGAACATCAGAAAAACAGCGCTATCTTGTAGTAGTAAACCGTAAATGGCTTTTAATGGTAGATGCCTTTTCCATGGGCGGCGCTGAACATGCTGTACTGGACAGATGCCGTTACATTGAACAATGTCAGGCATTTGAGAGAAATCAAGCTAATCTGCTTTTTGAAATGTTTCCTGATGTAGAAATATCATTATTTCCCATGGCTTTAACCTTCATTGACTTGCTGGAATTAGACGACTTAATAACCATGGCGCAAGAAATGATGAAAAAAGCAGAAAGCATCATAAAAGAATTGCATCCAGATTAATATTTTTCTACTATTTATTTACGCGATATTCAATCTGCGTATAGATGAAATTAAGAATAAATCTGTTCAAAAGGGGGAAATGATGAACCAACAAAGATTAGTTGAAGTTGAATTACTGCGCTTAGGTTCGGCACCGTATACATTAGGCCATCAGGATTCGCTTGACAGCCGCTTGTATGCTCTGGGTATGCTTTACCGTTTAAATCTTATCCCAGATGCCGCCTATCTATCTTTATCCGTTTCGCTAATTAAGGAATGGGAAAACCTGAAAAAGCCAAATTCTATGCAAGCTTCTTCAGACTAAAAATCGTTAATAATGGGCAAGGGGGTTGTTTCCCCTTCCCCCATTGTTATAAATTAATCATTAAGACGCACATTGACAATTCTATAAAGAAAAGGAAGGTAAAAAAGATGAAAGCTAAAGTTTTAGGAATCCAGCAGGTAAGTTATACCAGCAAGAAAACAGGGAAGCCCGTAGTAGGAACGACTTTACACTGCTCCATGCGAGATTCAGACGTGTATGGTATGGCTGTAGACAGTATTTTCGTATCGGAAAACCTGGGTCTTAAACCGGTAATTGATAACGTCACCTTAGGCACGTTAATCAACGTTGAATACAACAATCGCGGCTATATTAATGACGTAACAATTCTTCCAGATGAAAAGCCCGCAGTTTCAAACGATAAGCCCGCCAATCCAAACGAAAAGCCTGCAAAACAAGCATAAAATCAGCACTATCTACTCTCCTGCCCTGCCTACATGGTGGGGTTTATTTTCCATGCC
>VSOC01000302.1:0-1646 GCA_009774615.1 Lachnospiraceae bacterium | reverse complement strand
GTTGTCTAAGCTATCACCTGCAAGGAAATATCCAACCACAAAATACAGTCATTGTCTAATCTTTGTCTGCAAGGAAATCCCCCAGTACGTCCCGAAGGGCGGACAACGCTTACACGGCAAAAAAACAAAAAAAACTATAAGCAAGCCAAGAAATCAAGCGTTAAGTCCAGGATTTTCAAGAAGAAGCAAGGAAATTTTTTGGTTTTTTGGGATTATTGGTACCCTCCCGGGAATCCGGTCAGCGATTTCCAGGCTTAGTATTACCTGGAAATCGTGTCGCAGTCGCCAAGAAACTTAGTGTTCATCAGGCTTTCCGGGTTGCGACGGGTGGTTGTCGCACTTGTCGCAGTCGCAAAAAATCAAAAAGGGGAAAAGAAACATGGCTGCTGAAAAAGACACTCAATCTCGAAAATGGTTATTAACTATCAACAATCCCATAGAGCACGGATTTCCACACAGTGAAATCAACAACATTCTCACAAAAATGAAATCCATCGTTTACTACTGCATGGCTGATGAAGTTGGCGAAAATGGCACATATCACACACACATATTCATCCAAGGCCGGGGCGGGATAAGGTTTTCCAGCCTGAAAAAGAAATTTCCTGCCGCCAACTTAAAAATGTGCAATGGTTCAGCACAGGAAAATGTTGACTATGTTTCTAAGTCTGGAAAATGGGAAAAAGATAAAAAACATGAAACCTGTGTCGAGGGCACATTTGAAGAGTATGGAGAACTTCCGATAGAGCGAAAAGGCCGTAAAGCGGATATTGATGATATTTATGACATGATAAAAGACGGCTTTAGCAATTATCAAATCATGGAGGAAATGCCGGAAACGCTTTTCAACCTGGATAAAATTGAAATTGCACGTCAAACCATCATTCAGGAAAAATACAAAGACCAATGGAGAAATCTTGATATTTGCTATATCTACGGTGCTACAGGCACAGGAAAAACCCGTTCCGTAATGGACAAATACGGTTATTCCAACGTATTCCGGGTAACGGATTACTCCCATCCCTTTGACAATTACAAAGGCCAAGACGTAGTGATTTTCGAGGAATTCCGCAGTTCCGTAAAACTATCCGATATGCTCAACTACTTAGACGGTTATCCGTTAGAACTGCCCTGCCGCTACGCTAACAAATACGCTTGTTACACCAAAGTATTTTTAATCAGCAACATTCCATTAACCGACCAGTATTCAGACGACCGAAGCGAAAACACAAGCGCATTTATCCGACGTATCAACAAGGTAAAGCATTACACAGATAAAGGAATTCAAAACATGCAGATACAACTTATTAAAGACGGTTTTCGTATTGTGGCTGAAGGTTAGGTAATCCCATTTGAAAAGGTCTAGGTTATCCACAGTTCTTGAAGCATTAAAATTTGATGGTCATATCTCTATCCGTCGTAATGGTTTTTATGGATTACAGTATATTGGCGGTGGAAAATCAGAGGACTTAACAAAACGTTATGGAGGTTATATAGTAGTAAAAAGTACAGTTATTAATAATGTACTTGTGATATATGTAGACTAATCTATGCGCGAAAGAAACATTTAGCAAACAGTGTATAAGCGGCGTGCTCCGACGGGAAAAAGAAATGTCGCACGCCATAAACTGTTCGCTAAACATTTA
>VSOC01000301.1 GCA_009774615.1 Lachnospiraceae bacterium | reverse complement strand
TGAATCTTTACAGGAACCTGTGCAAAAGTCTTCTTCCCTTTGATAATCAACGTTGCATAGATAACAGCCATCTCCTCCACCTCCTTCTCTTACTTCCCTCGAAACAGTATTGTAGACCAAAACAAGGGGTTCATTGTTCCATTCATAAATTTTATTGATGATATTATTTATCTCACCTCCTCCTTTGATTTGGTTGATGTGTTTGGCTATCTACAATATTACTACACATATATCTCATTATCACTTTAAGTGGATTTTTCTGGCAAAGAGATATTATCAACAGGAATACCATAAATCGAAGAAAGCATATTAACATCTGCAAAAGATGGTATTGCAGAACCTTTTTCCCAATTAATGATAGTTCTCTTACCAACCCGCATTTTTACAGCAACTTCTTCTTGTGTCAGTTTAGCATTTACCCTTGCAGCTGCCAGACTAATCCGTATTGCTTCCATATAGTTTAAATCCTCCTTTCATAGAACTGCGTTCAGTATACCATCACTTTAAGTGTGTGTCAACACTTTTGGTGAAAAATTTTCACTTTTTTATTGCATTTTTCTCACTTTTAGTGTATTATTATAAATAGATAGCAGAAGGAGGAACATATAAAATGCCAGAGAAAGAGTTCAATGCTGTGTTCTCTAAACGGCTGCGTTATTATTTAAGCAAATATAATATAACACAAGTTGAATTAGCAAAAAGATTAGGTGTAGGGACAACATCTGTATATAACTGGTGTAATGGAATCAAAACACCTAGAATGGATAAAGTCGATGCTATGTGCGACTTATTTCATTGCAATCGTTCCGACCTAATCGAAGAAAAATCTGATTCCAACACCGACCACTACTACCTCAACGAAGAAACCCGCGAAATTGCCCAGGAAGCTTTCGAGAATCCGGAACTTCGCACGCTCTTCAAGGTTGCCAGAGATATTCCTCCTGAACGCCTTCGGGCACACATTGAGTTTATGAAGACCCTCAAAGCCCAGGAGCGCGGCGAATCTGATGAGGGATGCTGATTCATATTAAGAAAGGAACATACTAAGCATGATGTATCCATATTTAACATTAAATGATGATACAGAAATTGTTCATTCTGAAATGCTCTCTGATGGGCGTGTAAAAGTATATATCGAAAAGCCAGATGAAAAGGATGGGTTTCATCATGCTACTTGCTATTTGCCAAAGTATGAATGGGTAGATATTTCTGGCTTTTCTGATGAAGAAATGGACTTTTTTAAAAAACTGATTATAAACAATGCACATGTAATCATTGAATTCTCGCAGGAAGGGAAATTTACTAAAGCATCATAAATAATATAAATACACTTCCCTATAAGGAGAATCAGGCATGAATAACCCTCTATTAACCGAAGCTCTTGGTGTCTATTTCCTAAATATGGATACTGCTGTGGAAGAAGAGGTACACCCTAATGAAGACGGAAGTTTCACCATCATTATCAATTCCCGCTTAAATTGTGAACGTCAGATGCAGGCTTATCAACATGCACTAATGCACATTATGAACAATGATTTTGCTAAAAACTGCGCTGATGAAATAGAAAAAGCATTATAACTATTAAAAAAGCCGGAGAAGATGGACTGATTTCCCTTAACCCAGACTACCTGCCACTTACTGCTGACGATGACAGAATCATGGTATTAGAAAAGGTACTGGGGAATGCAGAGGAAAATTAATAAATTTTCAAGAAAGGTATCAACTTTTAGATACTATACCGGATAATAAAATAGCATATATTATCGGTTACATCCAAGGATTAACCACAACGGAACGAGATATTCCAAATGAAGAAACACTTACTGCTTTTGCTGAGGTCGATGAAATGAAAAAAACAGGTTTAGCCCAGAGCTTTAACAAAACATTATAGGAAAGGATACCTATGAAAATAAATGCAAATGGAACAGAAATTGAAATTATGGCGAATACTGAATTTAACGAAGATTATCTTTGCCTTACTGATTTAGCTCGTCGTAAAAATCCATATGAACCAAAAGATGTTGTTAAAAACTGGCTTCGTTTGCGATCTACTATTGAATTTTTAGGATTATGGGAGCAGTTATACAACCCTAACTTTAAAGGGGTCGAATTCGACACCTTTAAAAATGAAGCTGGATCTAATACTTTTACTCTTACACCACAGCGTTGGATCGAAAAAACCAGAGCCATTGGACTTATTTCTAAATCTGGAAGAGGCGGCGGAACTTTTGCCCATAAAGATATTGCTTTTGAATTCGCTTCCTGGATTTCTCCAGAATTTAAACTATATGTTATCAAAGACTACCAACGGCTGAAAATAGACGAGGCCAGACGGCTTGAAATTGGCTGGGATACAAAGCGGGAACTTTCAAAAATTAACTATCGTATACATACAGATGCTATAAAAGAATTTCTTATCACCCCAGAACTTACAAAACAGGAACAGGGATATACCTATGCCAATGAAGCAGATCTCCTAAATATTGCTTTATTTGGAAAAACTGCTAAACAATGGAGAGAAACAACAGGAAAACCAAAATCATCGAATATGCGTGATTTTGCAAGTGTAGAACAGCTTATAGTACTTGTTAATCTTGAAAGCATGAATGCCGACTTAATCCGTCAAAACATTTCTGCATCAGACAGACTAAAAAAGCTAAGAAGTGTAGCATATTATCAACTACAATCTTTAGAAAACAGTAATATCACAAATAAATTAAAACAAAATATACAGAATCAAATCAAGCAAAAATAGAAAAACCGCCCCTGCGCCAACAGGAACGGCTTTCACCTAGCTACCATTTCCGGTAAGCCCCGGAAGATGATATAGAATATAAAATCCATTTATAGTATATCATCCAAACGGCTTCCGGTCAATGGGTATATTTTTGATACCCAAAAATACCCAAAAACAAAGGAGGATATTACTATGGCAAAAGCAAAGAAGTTGCCGTCCGGCTCCTGGCAGTGCCTGG
>VSOC01000300.1 GCA_009774615.1 Lachnospiraceae bacterium | reverse complement strand
TTTTATTTATCGTAACCGACGGTACGTTCGGTAGTTTTATTGCAGAGTCTGTGTTTCTTCTGGCGGGATATATTCTATCAAATCAGTCAGATTACACTCTAATACATAACACAGGCGTTTCAGAATATCAATATCCAGACGTTGTATCTTGTTATCCCTGTAATTTCTTAATTGTGTTCTCTGCATTTCTGTGCGAAAGGATAACTGATTGAGAGAAATGTTTTTTTCTTCGAATATTTCAGCTAAGTGAATTTTTATATCGCCATAACCATCTGAATTGACAGGAAGCTGGCGTAAAGGGTTTTCTTTCTTGGGCATGGCGGCAGGATGAAAGCATACTCATTTACAACAAGGAATGGAAAAAATGTGCCGCAGATTATCCTGCAGGGGAACTGGGTGGAGCAGAGGGGCTTTGAGATTGGCTGCAGCGTGTCTGTGGAGTGTTACCAGAATAAGCTGGTTATCCTGAAGGATTAAAAAGGAAAAAATGGCGGGAGACAGGTTCTCGGCTTATTGTAATTTGCCGGAAGTCTGTGTATAATAGAAATAGATAATAGGGATTTTGAAAAATACACATTTTCCGGCAGTGATTTGTTGGAAGAAAGCAGGTGGATAAAATGGGAGAGATGGAAACAAAGCAGACAAAATGGGAAGAATTAAGCATATCCAATGATTTCCTGTTTGGCAAGGTCATGCAGAATCCGGAACTGTGCAAAGAGTTATTGCAGAGGATTCTCCCGGATTTGAACATTGAACGCATTGAATATCCAGAATTACAGAAAAGTATTAGCATGGATATGGATGCCCGCAGTGTGAGGCTGGATGTGTATGTAAAAGATGAGAAAGAAGTTGTTTACGACATAGAAATGCAGGTAAGCCATACAAAGGAACTTCCTAAGAGAAGCCGGTATTATCAGAGTATGATAGACCTGCAGCTTATTGATAAAGGACAGCTTTATGATGAGTTAAAGCGAAGCTATGTTATATTTATCTGTCCATTTGATTTATATGGGAAAGGGCGGCATATTTATACCTTTGAAAATATCTGTAAAGAAGACGGCAGCATTTCTATGGGTGATGAGGCGGTAAAGATATTTCTCAATGCAAAAGGAACTCTGGATGATGTGAGTGATGAATTAAAGGCGTTCCTTGATTATGTGGCAGGGAAGAAGCCGAAGGATGCCTATGTAGAGAGGCTGGAAGAAGCGGTAAAAGAGGCCAAGAAGAATAGAGAATGGAGGCATGAGTATATGACGTTGTTGATGAGAGACCAGGAGAATGTGAAAATTGGCGAAGAAAAAATGCTTTTGTTAATGGAAAGGCTGATAGAAGATAGGCGTTTTGATGATATTGCCAGAATAAAGGCGGATAATGGTTATCGTCAGAAACTTTATTTGGAGTATCATATCATTTAAAATCAGAGCATCACAGGGCAGAAAATTTTAAAGATTTTCTGTCCTTAATAATATTACGAGATTTTTCGCACTTAGGTGTGTTATGGAGATTTCACTGTTGAAAAGCCATTCTGATGCTTGACATTAATACACTCTTGTGATAGGCTAAGGTCTGGAATCAGATTTTTGTGGTACGGTACGATTTCGGTACGATAATAGATGAAGTGCCGAAAAACCTCCATTTCGTGCGGATTTTAGGGGCAGAAGATGTATTCGACTCCTATCTTCTGCATTTTTTTATTGGCGGAAAACTCGGGATGTATTTGAGTTCCCGCCATTTTTCTATTTTAGCAGATGTTATGATTATTGCGATTTATGATTATCTAAGCGATGGAAGAGTTGTATAACGTCCATTTACATATTGCAGTTGGGAATCCTGACATAGCTGTTTTAGCCAAATATTCATCTGCCCCTTTGACAGTGTTACAATATCAATTCCTTTTTTGGTCAATTCGTCCAAGGCAAACGCAACGGCTCCTCCGCGAGATAATAGTTTTTTCATTCGCTCTGTAAATTCCTGGTTGTAACCTGTTTCTTTAAAGAAATTTGTATCGGAATGGATAACTACACTGGGTTGTTCTCCATGCTGTGTGACGTTGTCTAAAAATTCATTCCACTCTTTCATGGTTAATGGTTTTAACGTTTCTTCATTAGAAATTCCCAAATAGGAACATAATAAAATCGCTGTCATCGCATTATCTGAAAAATTCATCTATTCATCTCCTCTGTTGGCGCTGTTTGCTAATGCAAATGGAAATACCTTTCCGCTTCCGTATTTTCGCAGCTTGTATCCGCATACAGTAAATGTCCATCGGGAATCTACCATATCATCAATGAGCAGAACATTGTTTTCTGAATAATTTTTACAACAATATATTCGATTTTCAAGGTACAAATTTATACGACTAAGGGATTATGACCTTTTGACGCTCTAATCATGTAATGATAAGGCACTGGAAGTAAAAATTCAATCCTTTTTGTTTTGTCAAGTTGATGAAGTCAACCTTAAGATATATTTACGAAGTGTTAGTGTGGACGCATACTGGCACCTCGTTCTTGGTTTCTCACGCAGGTGCTTTGGTGGCGGAGCGATTCGCCGCTGGGGTATTTTAAGCGAGAAGCCGGAGTTTGAAAGGACTACGATTTGTTTGCCGTATTCGTAGTCTTTTTTCTCTCCCATTTTTGACTTGCGTTAGTTCCCATTCAGAGTTATAACACGACACAACAAAAACGTAGTTTTCCAGGTTCCTTTTATCAGGGGTAGCGAAAATCCAAGGAGTCTATGGTATGAATATACAGGTTAGTTCAAGCTAATAAGCAGCGGGAATACTTTTCCGAAAAGGGAGTTTTTTATCCATAAATCGCAACTGCTGTTTTCGGAAAATATATTTTTCATTTCTTCGTTTATTTGGGAAAATTTGGAGAAAATTCACAGAATAATCAATAAAAAATACAAAGATTTACAAAATCTGTATTTTTTATCGTAGAAAATCTGTTGCAAAAAGAATAGGTTTTGCAAATCTTTTTTATC
>VSOC01000030.1 GCA_009774615.1 Lachnospiraceae bacterium | reverse complement strand
TATAAAGTTCGTTGGTAGCTACGCCTATGTGGACTTTCACCACAGAACACGGGCATGCCCGTCATACAACAAAACAGCGCCAGGAGGATAGCCCCTCTGGCGCTGTTAGGCGGTTTACAGGCTTTCGTAGGAAACCAGCTCGCTTATCGGGATTCGTGTTTGGCTGTGCCGTTTGGAGTCAGCAAAGTTTTCCCCGGCATAGCCAATCACCAGGATATTGACCGGCTCCAGATTGGCAGGGAGGCCGAACTCCCGGCGCAGAACATCTGGCTTGAAGCAGCACACCCACACGCTGCCCAGGCCCAGCTCCGTGGCCTGGAGCATCATGTGATCTGTCAGAATAGATGCGTCAATGTCCCCGGTCTGCTTCTGGTCAAAGGGCCGCACCCACGCTTTGTTTTGGTCGGCGCAGACAATGATAGCCAGAGGCGCACCGTAGATATTGGCGGCTTTGCCGATCTTCGCCAGCCCGTCCTCGCTCTGGACGGCGATCAGGTGAACCGGCTGGAGGTTGGCGGCAGTGGGAGCCACATGAGCGGCCTCCAAAATTTTCTCCAGCTTGTCCGGCTCCACCTTCTTGTCGGTGTAACTGCGGATGGAGCAGCGAGTTTTCGCAATCGTAATAAAATCCATGATATCTTGTCCTTTCTGAAATAGTCTGATGGCTGACTATCAAGAGTACCATCTGCTATGATTTTAGCAACATTCATAAATCCACACAAGATTGCACTTTTTAGGTAGGTACTTCCCAAAAAGATAGTCCTTTTCTAAATGAACATACCATGATATACTTGATGCGAGGTGAAACTATGAAACAGACACAGTTTAATTGCCCTGTCGAGGCCACGCTGTCGCTGATTGGCGGAAAATATAAGCCGCTCATTCTCTGGCACTTGGTAGACCGGCCTTTGCATTACATGGAGTTACAGCGGCGGATTCCCAGCGCAACGCCCAAAATGCTTTCCCAGCAACTCCACGATCTGGAAGGATGCGGGATGATACATAGAGAGGTGATCCCGGAGAAGCCGCCGAAAACCGTGTATTCCCTGACAGCCTTTGGGGAAAGCATTATTCCCGTCATAGATGCCATGTGTCAATGGGGAACCAACTACATGGATGGTTTGGACGTTCAATCGCCGTGTTGTAGCGCCGGGGCATAATAAATGGGCATAGCTGCCATTGGGTGGCTATGCCCGTTTTAAGCTTCCTTTTTCCCGCTTTATGAGTGCAGAAAAGTTAATAAGCGGGATAAGCAGAATCCCTTTGAAGTGCGCTGGATACAAGGGATAGACACAACAAGTCCTCCTATACTCGCTGCCAAAAATTCACGTCCTCCTATGGCCTTTATTCAAATTTTGCAGTCATGTTTCCTTTTTGAATGATGTGGCCGTTCGCTTTTTTCAAAAAGGCTCTTTTTAGAGAATGGACACTTAATTTCAATTCACAGTCCAGCGCATAGACATTGAAACGATAGGTATGTGTTTTCCCTTTTGGCGGTTTTGGCCCTGCGTATCGGTGAAAGCCATACCCTATGCCTTGGCAAGCACCACCTAATTCGGACAAATGACTTCCAGCAGAAATCCCGCTTTTCACTTGATTGGCGGCAGGGATATTCCAAATGAGCCAGTGGGTGAAATTCTTGATCGGGTGGGACAAATCTTCTAATGTAATAGCAAGGGTCTTTGCCCTCGATGATAGATTTTTTATCAGAAATTCCGGTGATATGTCCTGCCCACGCCCGGTATTTTCCAGTGGGAATTTCCCATTATTTTCTATGCCAATACAAGTAAATTCCAAAATAGTATCATTCATAAGCTCCTCCTAACCCGGATAAACCGAAAAAGATTTTGCAATTCCTCCGCATTTCAAGTACAATAAAGAAAAACGTTGGAGGATGTGTTCATGTTACTTACAGATAAATACGCTGACAAAATTTATGGTACGATCACCTGTTATGACCGCATGATCATCCAGGGGTATATCCCCGGATGGAGCCATGCTGAAGGCATGACCGGCTATCTGAATGCCAACAACATCCGTATTTTTGATTTTTCAAATTTCTCCCAGCCTCTTACGGAACAAATCCGCGCAAACGCCCAGCGCATCGCAGATGAAAACGGCATTGAAATCGAATTCATTCGTAAGCTTCGGGCGTTCCGCAAGGATGACCGGATTCAGCAAATCATTCAGGAAACCGGAAAGACCAAGGGTCTGATCCACATCTTTTCCGCCATGGAACAGTGCAATACTTATAAGCCTTGTTAAGCTGTCTACATTTCCACATAAAAAGAATAAGCAGCTTTTCCTATTTCCCTCGCATATTTTTCCAAGATAGCTTTCTGGCTCTGGATACTCATGCTGTCCCCGACATTCCCATCGTCCTGTGACAGTCTGCAATATAAAGCTGTAATTTTTGTTCCGTTCCCTTTCATCTTCCTACCTCCATAAAAGGGCGGAACACACTATAAGTATTATAGCATGACCGCCCCGAAAGTTAAACCGTTTTTGCCAAGATTTCAGTAATATTTTCCTTGACTGTTTCCTCATTGATTTTGCGGAAAGCGTCCTCCATGCTCTGACCGCCAAGATAGACACGCTCCACGACAATCCTTGTCGGCTTTTCCCGTTTCTCTTTCCTGATTTTTTTCTTATTTACCATTCAATTTCCTCCCTTTAAACGCAAAAAAAGCAATTACAAACTATTACGTTCATAATTGCCTTTACGCTGTTTTGCTGCACTAAAAAAGATTACAAATTCCCTGTCACTTTCTCCCATTCCATAATCAGATAATTCACATACAAGCGGCAGGTCATTACGCTGCCCACATCGGAATTGCACCGTCATTTTATGACTGAATTTCAACCAAAATCCAGAAGTATCATTATCACGGATATGCTTCATCGCCCCGCACAACTGCTGTGCATTTTGTCAGGTTTTTATCGCTCCATGCCTTTGCTTCAATAGATTATTTCCATTCCGTCACGTTTACCCCAAAACGAATTAGGGCAGGCATATCGTGGCGCACCTACATAGTGGCTACACATATTTTTGAGCCTTTCCTGTTCTACGGGGGTGAGTGTGTTATCCATACTGGAATAACAAGCACTGCCTATGGACGTCCATAGACAGTTTTTTTACAAATTTTCCACGAGTGGAAATCTGTAAAAATTGCTCTTAAGGGGAAAATCCCCCTAACCCCCTCATGTAGCAAAATCCACAAATTATTTTAAAATATTTTTCACTCGAAAAACCTTCTCCAAGATGGAGTATGATGCAAAATATAAATCAATTTCTATATAAGCTGCTTCCCAAACAATGAAGAAGAAATTCATTAAAACTGTTTCATTTTATATGCTTTTTATTGAAAAAGAGATGCACCATAAGGCACTTTCTATTGCCCCACAATACACCTCTAGTAGCATCAAGCCAATTATTTATTTTTTAAACTTTTTACTCAATCCCAATTTCCTCAATCCATTTCTGAACGCTTTCTTTTGAAACTCCCGATTCAAACCTTTTTCCATCCCTCCATTCCACAGACTCTGCACAAAGAGAATGAAGATTACTTGCACTGGAACCAATCCCGCTGCTATGAGAAGTGCAGAACGGCACTATCATTTTTCCGGAAAAATCATAGCTTTCTAAAAATGTACTGATAATACGGGGAGCCTGACCGTGCCAAATCGGATAACCGAGAATTATGGTATCATATTCGTCCATATTCTCCACACCGCCGGAAATCGCCGGGCGCACATTCGGGTCATTTTGTTCCTGATCTGCCCGACCATTTGTATAATATGCCAAGTCTGCCTCTGTGTATGGATCTTCAGGTACAATCTGGTAACTATCAGCTCCTAAAATCTCCGTAATATACTCCGCTACAAGTTCCGTAGTCCCTGTACACGAAAAATATACAACCAATGTTTTTGTACTCACATCTGCCTCCTGTTCCTCTGTCGAAACGGATTCAGACGGCTCTGTTTCCATTTCTATTTCCGTCTGTTCTTCTGTTTCCGACTGTTCCACTGTTGCCCCATTCTGAGATGCTTCCGATTGTTCATCTGTTTTCTGCACGACAGACTGTATTTTCTCCTGCTTTTCAGATGCAGCAGACTGACCGCAGGCTGCCAAAGCAAGAATCATCCCAAAAGAAAGCAACAGACTAACGATTTTCTTCATTATCCATTCCGCCTTTCTTCCAATGCCTTCAACAAATATGACATATTCTGACCAAGATTTCTCATTGTATCAAGACCTTCCTCGTCTTTCTGGACATCTCCCGGCATTTGTCCGTAGCCAAACGCCCAATAAGAGGAACCGACCACAAACATATTTTGCAGCATAAAGAAATGATACATTGCATCAAGGGTAGTAAGTGCGCCTCCTCTGCGTGCCGCCGTGACAGCCGCACCAACTTTGTGCTGAAACAGATTTTCATTCCGATTCATATCGGTTACTACTGATGCCCGTTCTAAAAATGCCTGCATATTCGCAGAAATGTTTGCCGTATAAACAGGCGAGCCGAGAATAATCCCATCAGCCTGTGTCATCTTCTCGAAAATTTCCTGAAACATATCCTTATTATGCACGCAGTTTTTTCTTCCGCCGCAAGCCCAACAAGCCTTGCAGGGTTCAATGATTTTTCCGGAAAGCTGTACCATCTCCGTTTCAATTCCTGCCTTATGCAGTTCCTCAAACACAGTATTGATTAGGATTGCTGTGTTTCCGTCCTTTCTTGCGCTGCCGTTAATCGCTAAAACTTTCATATACTACCTCCACTTTACAAATACTTAGAACCTTCTCGATTTGCCTGCGCAAATTGAGAAGCAGCGAATAGTATCTCCTGACGGTTCAACTATTCTTAGTACCAGTCATGCTTCTCGCCACGGTCTAGGGCATTGATACGCCCCATTTCTTCCTCCGTCAATTCAAAATCAAACAATTCCGTGTTTTCCTGAATATGATCGGGATTGCTGGAGCCGGGAATGACTACGACGCCCTTTTGCAGATTCCTGCGAAGAATAACCTGCGCCGATGATTTCCCATACGCTGCTGCAATTTCGGAAATCACTTCATTCCCAAGCAGCTCTGCTGTATATCCCCTGCCGCCAAGCGGATACCAGCCCTGCACCACAATTCCAAGACTGTGAATGTACGGGATTACATCGTTTTCCTGATAATACGGGCTCCACACAGGTATCTCCGGTCAGGCTGTATGTGCCAATCCCGTATATGGGCATTTCATACCCGCTGTTCAATAAAACCGTCTTTGCTTCAAAGTTAAAAGAAATATCTCCCGTCACTGCATTGTCACCTCCCTGTGCCTGCTGCTCCTGCCCACCAGTCAGATTGTTTTCTGTCTGAGCTTCACTCTGTGCGATTTCCGATTCTGCCGGCTGCTCCTTTTCTGCACTTTCTGTCTGCCCATACTGCTCCAACACTTGATCCGCAAGAGAATCTGTCCCCGCCTGCTTTCCACAGGCTGATAACGAAGCGATCAGCAGACAAGCAAGCATAAAATTATACCGCCGTTTCATACCGTTCCTCCTCGTCCATAACTACTTTCAGCACTTTCGCAGGAACACCTCCCACTACCGTCATGGCAGGAACATCCCGTGTTACGACGGCTCCCGCTGCAGCCACCGCATAATCGCCAATTGTCACTCCCGGCAGTATGGTTGCGTTAGAGCCAATCCATACATGAGCGCCAATCTTAATCGGCGCATAATGATTTTTCCGGTTTTCCTTTGGGTTCAGGTCATGGTTGATTGTTGCCAGCACGACATTGTGACCAATCAATACACCGTCCCCGATTTCAATTCCGCCCTGATCCTGAAAGTGGCATCCTGAATTGATAAACACATCTTTCCCGATTGTGATATTCTTTCCAAAGTCCGTATAAAACGGAGGAAACAGTCGAAAGGTATCATCAATCTTTTTTCCCGTCAGCCGCCCCATAATCTCCCGAAGCTCCTCCGGGGTGTGATACTGATTATTCAATTCCATGCCAATTTGAATTGCTTCCTGAAAAAGCATATTTGCATAGGTATTACGTTCGGCATTTTCTTCTGCCCCTTCCCGAAATCCATCTATCACTTCCTTTATTGTCACGGTCTACATCTCCTTTTCCCACTCCCGAAGCGTATGGACGCCTGTTTCATCGCCAAGCCTCTCTAAACGACTGATTTCATCAGCAGTCAATTCAATCTGTGCCGCCTTTGCCGCCTCCTCAACCTGATTTACCTTTGTTACTCCGATAATCGGGAGCGTGCCTTTTGCAATAGCCCATGCCGTCGCAACCTGCGCAGGGCTGGCATCAAAACGTGTCCCTATGATTTTCAGCTCATCAATCAATGCTGTCAGTTCTTTCAGATGCGGGTTATATGCCTCTCCCCTCCCGGTTCCCTCCGGGAATGAGTTTGTTTCATTATACTGTCCGGTAAGCGCCCCCTGTTCCAATACCATGTAGGAATAGAATGTAATACCATTTTCCTTACAGTAATCAAGGATACCCGCACACTCCGAAGAACGGTGTAACAGACTGTAGTGGTTCTGCACCGCGGAAATTTTCAAGCCCTCTGCCACAAGAATTTCATTTGCCCTTTTTATCTCCGCAAGGTTGTGGTTGGAAACGCCGATTGTCTTAATCTGTCCGCTTTTTGCCAGCGGGATTAAATCCGGCGTCCACTTTGGGGCATCCATCGGATTGTGTATCCAATAAACATCAATCACATCGGTATGCAGGCGTTCCTTGCTCCTGTTGATCATTTGCTGCATGGCATCCGGCGAACTGCCGGCTATCTGCGGCGTGAATTTTGTGGAAAGGATAACGCTGTCCCGGCGCACATCTTTTACAAAATTACCAAGAATACGTTCAGAAGTCCCTTCTCCGTAAACCGCTGCCGTGTCCCACAGGTTCAGCCCGCACTCCACTGCTTTCTCAAACACCGGCTTCAATTCTTCTTCAAATAAATGGTTTCCAAATACCTGATCCCCTCCGGCTGCTCCTGCACCCCAAGACCAAGCTCCTAATGCAATTTTCGGTAATGTTGTACTCATTTTCAAATCCTCCTGTTTTCTATTTTTTATTTTATAAAGCAGATAATCAAGACAGTCTATCTGCTTCTGACTCTCATGGAGGGAACCAAGCAAAACCTTTCTATGACTTACAAGTATCGGCAGCATATCCGTAAACCGACCTTCCTTTGCAAAGACCATACATTGCTCTGCCGTCTGCTGGTCACAGCCTGCGTCAATTAAATTTTGGTAAATGCTCCTGTACACATCATTTGCTTCCGCCATCTCTCACCCTGCCATTATCATAAGGGATTTCATATTTAATATCAAATACATATATGGAATGATATTCCATACTTGAAAAGTATAACATTTTTTGTTATTCTTTATTTAATGAAAGAAGGAGGTTTGGCACTTGGATATTCGGGTATTACAGTATTTTCTTGCAGTTGCAAGGGAAGAAAGCATCACAAAGGCAGCGGAAGCCCTGCGCATGACGCAGCCACCGCTTTCCAGACAGTTAAAGGATTTGGAAGAAGAATTAGGGAAACAGCTATTGATTCACGGAAGTAAAAAAGTCACACTGACCGAGGACGGAATGCTGCTGCGCAAACGTGCGGAAGAATTGGTTGACTTAATGGAAAAGACAAAGGCAGAACTGGCATCTTCCAGTGAGAACATCGGCGGGGATATTTATATCGGCTGCGGGGAAACCGAAGGTATTTCTTTTTTAGCACAGGCAGCACAGGATTTGCAAAAAACACACCCTCTCATTCATTACCACATTTACAGCGGCGATGCGGAGCGTGTTATGGAAAAACTGGATAAAGGACTTATCGACTTTGGATTGCTGGTTGGCGAAGCGGACGTCAGCAGATATGATTACCTAAAACTATCACAAAAAGACTTATGGGGCGTGTTGATGCGAAAAGACAGTCCGTTAGCAGAAAAAGAAACAATTTGCGCAGAGGATTTGTGGGATAAGCCCCTGATTGTATCCCATCAAACCTCAATCAATACAGAAATGTTCCACTGGTTAAGGTCTGATATTTCCAAACTCAATATTGTCGCAACCTATGATTTGATTTACAACGCCGCACAGTTTGTCAAAAAGGGCTTTGGATACGTTATTGCACTGGACAGGATAATTAACACGACCGGGGACAGCAATTTATGTTTTAAGCCGCTTTTTCCCACATTGGAGGCAGAGCTTTGCATTGTCTGGAAGAAATATCAGGTTCTTTCGAGAGCCTCCAGTGCATTTCTGCAACAATTGAAAGCAGAAACATAAGACATTTATATTACATTATTTTTACTGTATTCCGAAAATCAGAACTCTTGAAGTCTATCTTCTTAACCTCTCGAGTTCCGATAATCGGAGTTCTTGAAGTCCAATTTTTATACTTCTGCAATTCCGAAAAACGGAATGTAACAATACTGATATTAACTATACTGAGTATAGTCATACTGAATCAATCATATCAATCCTATCCTAACCCGGATAAACCGGAAAAGATTTTGCAATTCCTCCACATTTCAAGTACAATAAAGAAAAACGTTGGAGGATGTGTTCATGTTACTTACAGATAAATACGCTGACAAAATTTATGGTACGATCACCTGTTATGACCGCATGATCATCCAGGGGTATATCCCCGGATGGAGCCATGCTGAAGGCATGACCGGCTATCTGAATGCCAACAACATCCGTATTTTTGATTTTTCAAATTTCTCCCAGCCTCTTACGGAACAAATCCGCGCAAACGCCCAGCGCATCGCAGATGAAAACGGCATTGAAATCGAATTCATTCGTAAGCTTCGGGCGTTCCGCAAGGATGACCGGATTCAGCAAATCATTCAGGAAACCGGAAAGACCAAGGGTCTGATCCACATCTTTTCCGCCATGGAACAGTGCAATACTTATAAGCCTTGCAGAGAAAAAAGGCTGTAAAAACAGGAACAGCCAGCCCGAAAGAATTTACGGACTGGCTGTATCAGCAGAGTAATGTAATTGTGGAACTGACTGAATACTAAATTTTTTTCTCGTTGTGAGGTTTCTGTGACATTTTGCTGATACTATAAAAAGAAAAAGGATGTGATACTATGCGAATACTGGTTGTTGAAGATGACCAGCTTTTGAATAAGACATTAAGCTATAATCTGTCGGCTGTCGGATATTCCGTGGATGGGGCTATGTCAAAGGCTGTTGCCATAAGATTTCTTGAAAAACAGGACTATGATTTAATCGTTTTGGATGTCAATCTGCCGGATGGGAACGGATTTGATATATGCCGCGAGGTAAAAGAACGCCGTCCCGATACCGCCGTGATTTTTCTAACCGCAAATGATATGGAAAGCGATATGCTGAAAGGATTTGAATTGGGCGCAGATGACTATGTAACAAAGCCCTTTCCTATCAGCGTGTTCCAAAAGAAAGTATCTGCTTTACTGAACCGCATTTCAGCACAATCCGGCGGCGATTTCTACGATGACGGGAATTTGTATATCAATTTTTCCGAATTATCAGCGTGTCTTGCAGGACAGCCGATTACCCTTACATCATTGGAATATCGTTTACTAAAAGTGCTGACAAGAAATTCTCAAACTGTCCTGACCCGTCAGGTATTGCTTGAAAAGCTGTGGGATGCAGATGAAAATTATGTGGATGAACACGCACTTACCACAACGATCAGCCGCATCCGCAGTAAAATTGAAACGAACCAGCATTCCTACATCAAAACCGTTTACGGTATGGGCTATATGTGGATTGGAGGAGCGCAAAAATGATTTCAAAAAAACTCTCCTTAAATGAAGTCTGCATAATACTGGCAACTACCATTCTGCTTTTATCCGTGGTCATGTTTTCGGTTCTATATATCCTGACCAAAGAAATGTCTGTGGTATTTTGTAGCATGGTGTTCTGTCTGCTTTTTCTACTTTGTGTTACTGCTTTTGTGATACTGATACGGCGAAAACTGACTTTGTTTTCTGAAATGCTTTGCTGCACCTTAGACGAAATGATGAATGGAAAAATAGATATATCACAGGTTGCCGAAGAAGAAAACCTGTTTTATAAAATCAATCATCGGCTGGTGCGCCTTTATGAGGTTATGCAGGAAAGCAAAAACAGCGTTGCCAGTGAACGAGCTGACTTACAGGAATTGATTTCCGATATTTCTCATCAGGTAAAGACACCGATAGCAAACTTAAAAATGGTAAATGCCACCTTATTAGAACAAGAAGTGCCACAGGATAAACAGCAGGAATTTCTACTTGCCAGTGACACACAGCTTGATAAACTGGATTTCTTAATGCAGGCTATGATAAAAACATCCCGGCTTGAAACTGGCGTTATCTCACTTGAAAAGAAACAGCAGCCCATCTATGATACTCTTGCTATGGCGCTGGGCGGTATCTTTCTGAACGCTGAAAGAAAGCACATACAAGTTGAAGTAAACTGCCCGGAAACATTGGTTGTTTCCCATGACCGCAAATGGACAGCAGAAGCCTTATTTAACATATTGGATAATGCAGTTAAGTACACGCCGGAGTACGGTTCTATTCGTGTTTGCGTTAAAAGCTGGGAAATGCACCTGAAAGTCAGCATTACCGATACCGGCAAAGGTATTCCCGAAAACCAGCAGGGAGCAATTTTTAGGCGTTTTTATCGGGAAGAAAATGTCCACGATATAGAGGGAATCGGCATTGGGCTGTATCTCGCAAGGGAAATTATTAGCTTGCAGAACGGTTATATACAAGTAACTTCTCAAGTAGGAACAGGCTCAACATTCTCCGTTTTTCTTCCCCATGAATAACCTGTTTTTTTGAAATGTCACAGGATTGTGACATTTCAGGGCAATTTATTATGTCGGCTGTGACATTTCTGTGAGGATTGCCCTTTATAATGAATCCATCACAAGAAAGGATGGTGTTCTCTATGAGCATTTTAGAAACAAAAAACTTGAAAAAATACTATGGCACCGAGCCGAATATCACAAAAGCTCTGGATGGTGTAACTCTCACTGTCGAACAGGGAGAATTTGTTGCCATTGTGGGGACTTCCGGCAGCGGAAAATCCACATTGCTCAATATGATGGGGGGCTTGGATGTTCCCGCTTCCGGCAATGTAAAGGTCAAAGGAAAAGATTTGTCAGGGCTGAACGATGAACAGCTTACGATTTTCCGCAGACGCAATATCGGTTTTATTTTCCAGAACTATAACCTTGTTCCCGTTCTCAATGTATATGAAAACATTGTTTTGCCCGTAGAATTGGATGGCGATACAGTAGATAAAAATTTCATGGACGAAGTTGTGCAAATGCTGGCACTCGGCGATAAGCTGCAAAATATGCCGAACAACTTATCCGGCGGTCAGCAACAGCGTGCAGCAATTGCCCGCGCCCTTGTATCAAAGCCTGCCATTATATTAGCCGATGAACCAACGGGCAACCTCGACAGTAGAACAAGCAGCGATGTATTGGGACTGTTGAAAGTAACAAGCCAGAAATTTCATCAAACGATTGTGATGATTACCCACAATAGCGAGATTGCCCAGCTTGCAGACCGTATTGTCCGCATTGAAGACGGAAAAATTGTAGAATAAGGGGGCAAGAACTATGAATGATATTTTATTTGGGAATAGCAATCGCCCTGTTATCAAAAAATTATCCAACCGTTATTTCAAAGCAGGAAAGAGTAGAAATATCATTGCAATTATTGCAATCGCTCTAACTACTATACTCTTTACAACCATTTTTACATTAGGCTCTGGTTTGATAGATACCGTTCACGATCAAAATATCAGAAAACAAGGTGGCGACGGTCAAGCGGTTTTGAATTATATAAGCGATGAGGTTTTTGATAATATAAAAGGCAATGAGATGATTGAACAGATTGCCTATACAAAGGCAGTGTCTTACCATATCAATAATCCCGGACTGGAAAAATGGCGTGCTGATATGTGGTTTATGGACGATACTGCTTTGAAGTTCGCACGGTATGTGCCAACAACGGGACACCGTCCTGAAGCAGAGAATGAAATTATGGCTGATACCAAAACGCTGGACGCACTTGGTATTCCTGCTGAAATCGGAGCAACCGTAACTTTGGACTATCAAATTAAAGGGATTTCATATTCAAAGAATTTTGTACTATGCGGATTTTGGGAAACAGACAGCCTAAGTAATATTGGACGACTTATTGTTTCTAAAGCCTTTGTTGACAATAATTCTGAACTTTTAACATACACCTACCCCGAAGATAATGACTATTCCGGTGTAGTCACCGCTTATGTTATGTTTCATGGAAACGGAGCTATCGAATCAAAATTACATCAGCTTCTTGCTGAAACGGGCTATACTTGTGATACTATGGGCGGAAGTCCATCAGATGACAATTATGTGATCGCTCGTGTTAGTCCTGCATATCAAGGCAGTAACTTTTTAGAAAATCCAGCTTTATTGATTTCGGGGATTGTTGGCATACTTTTAATTATGATAACAGGGTATTTGATTATATATAATATTTTCCAAATCTCTGTCATTCAAGATATTCAATCCTACGGACAGCTTAAAACTTTAGGCACAACCAAACGACAAATAAAGAAACTTATCAGCAAACAGGCTATGTTACTTTCCTTTATCGGTATTCCATTCGGCTTGCTAATTGGTTTCTTTGTTGGACGAGCATTAGTACCATTTTTAATGAACGGCACAGTTTATACTTCGGACGCAGGAGTAAAAGTAACTGCCAATCCAATTATTTTTATCGGAGCTGCTTTATTTGCACTTGTTACAGTGATTATTAGCGTAAATAAGCCTGCCAAAATAGCAGGTTCAGTATCACCTATTGAAGCAATCCGCTATACCGAAAATGACGCAACAGCATTTCAAGGCAAAAAGGCGTCTGATAAAAAGTCCATACATGGAGCCAAAATTCATCGAATGGCATTATCAAATCTTGGTCGGAACAAGAAACGTACAATTTTGGTTATTATTTCTATGACTTTGAGTTTGGTATTGTTCAACACGGTATTAACACTTGCAAACGGCTTTGATGTGGAAAAATATGTAGAAAAATTTGCAAACAAGGATTTCATCATCTCTACTGCGGATTACTTCAATTTTAAGTTTGGAAATAGCAACAGCAAAAATGACCTTTCCACTTCTTTTATTGAAGCAGTTAAGCAAAATCCGGCATTTGATAAGGGTGGCGAGTTATATACTACAAAGATTTTGGAAGAAGCATTTTCTGTCGAGAATGGAGTTACCTCAAATTATAACAAAGACGCTGAGGGAAATCCTTTGGTTCAATTATATGGAGCAGATGATTTTTTACTGAACTCAATGGATGTTATAGAGGGAATGATTGATTGGGAAGCATTATTATCCGGGAACTATGTACTGTATGCCCTGACCGCTGATGACAATGGAAACATTATTGATGACCCTAATATTCATGTTGGCGATACACTTCACTTCAATCATGTACAAATGAACGGACTTTCCAGTAGTATAGATAATAGCTTTGACTGCAAGGTTATGGCAAAGGTGCTAATCAATGAAAACACCGATACGATAAGAAGTACCGGATTGGCAAAGTTCTATATGCCGACGGATGTTTTCTTACCTCTTTGTGGGCAACCTCATTTGGTTAGCTTCCCATTCAATGTAGTTGACGGTATGGAAGCTGATATGGAGGAATTTTTGAGCAGCTATGTTGAGGATATTGAACCGAGTATGAATTACGACTCTAAACAAACGTATATCAATTCCTTTAATGATTTAACCTCTCTGATTATTACCATAGGGGGAGCGTTAAGCATTATCATTGGCTTAATAGGAATTACAAATTTTGTAAACTCTGTTCTTACCAGCATTATTACACGTAGAAAAGAACTTGCCATGCTTCAAAGTATTGGTATGACAGGAAAACAGCTAAAGAAAATGCTGTCATTTGAGGGCTTATACTATGCTGCGGGAACAGTTGTTGCGTCAATCGTATTTGGTTCTCTGGTATCGGTTATCATTGTAAGAGCAATTTCAAATAGCATTTGGTTTTTCACTTATAAATTTGTTATTTTCCCTATGTTTGTTATCTATCCATTTTTGATTGCGCTAACGATTATTATTCCGGCAATCATATATCGAAAGATCGCAAAAACAAGTATTATAGAACGGCTTCATCAAAACTAAATAATATAGAAAAGCTGGCTGTATATCATGCTGATGAGGAAGTTGTAGGGTGCTGTCCGTATCGCTCATGATAAGGAACAGGGCGGTCTTGCGGTCCCCCAGGGTGTCCAGCTCCAGCTCGTCATACCGGGTGATCTCCCGCAGTTCGGCGATGTCAAAGGAAGCCCGCCGAGCGCCGCAGGAGATGAGGATGGATTTTGCCGTCTTGCCTGCTGCTACTTGTCAAGGACATACTCATCATTTTTCATCACTTTTTCTTGATTTTCCCTGTTTCCCATGCTCTAAATCGTGGAGAATGACACGTTTTAGCCTGTCCTCTACGCTTTGGGTACTCGTATCAGAGAAGTGTACCTCGACTAAATACCTTGTCTTGTCAATTTTCTGTTGCAGACAAGGCGTTAACCGCCCTGTGGTATTGGTCTGAATGTTATCCCTCATCGTTCCTCCTTAATGGCAAAAAAGTAGAGCATATAGATTTCAGTTTCTATATGCTCTATCGCTGTTACTATATTTGATTTTGATTGATATGATTAATTTGCCAACTGCATTGATTGGCTTGCTAATTCTTTTATTGTATCAAGAGATAATTCTGTATAATCGGCTATATCTTCCAATGACATTTTTCCTGCTTTAATCATACGAATAGCCATTCTTTTTGCCTTATTTAACTCAGCTTCATTCCTCATATCTTCCATAATTTTACACATAGCCGCAACTCCTTTCTCGTCTTGCTTAAAATATCGTGCTTTTTTAGCAAGCGTTTCATAATTCATATCATCGGGATTAGTGCATGAAAAATCGTACATCAGCTTTCCAATCTCATCGTTGCCCCTATATTTCCCATTTGCTTGTGTCAAGACCTAGATAAAAAATTATTATTTTTTTATTTCACCTGACCGTTCAACACCCAATTCCTTTTTCGGACATTTTTCAGGCTTCTTTTCGGACATTATCTGTCCGTTTAAAAAATTGTCCGATAAGAAGCATTCATTCTTTATTTATTCCTGTTTTCCAGATAATCTCCATTTCATCCTTTCTACTCACCTTCACCACTTGGACAAAATCCTCCAGCATTTCTCTGGTTAGTTCTTCTGCAACAGCACATTTCTTCATTCCTTCTACAATACTGCATTTTTCCTTTTGCTCTGTCCTGACTTCCGTTACCACCTGTTCTGATAATTCAGCACATTCCCTTTCCACTTCCTCCTGATGAACAGCCAGTTCTTTTTTCCGCATAAGATATTCCTGTTTATTCATGCGCCCCTCTGCATAATCCTCAAAAATTGCAGCTTGTATGGATTTATACCGGCTTATCTTTAGCTGACATTTATGAATCGATTCCTGGATACTATCCCCATCTTTCCTGCTTTCTTCCTGCTGGCCTTCATCTGGCAATGGCCTTTCCATCTTCGCCTGTATCCGCAAAGATTCCAGAATCGTTCTTTCTAACTCTTTCTCATCCATCCGAATACCTGCACAATCCGAATCCGTCCTGCTCTTTCTGGATGGACAATAAAAATAAGGGGTTTTACATTCCATCCGTGTCAATACTCTTCCACAATAACTGCATTTCACGATTCCCCTAAATTTCTGCTGAGGTTTTCCCGGCGGTTTCCTGTGTTCTATATGCCGCAGGATACCCTGTGCCTGCTCAAACACTTCTTTTGAGATAATTGCTTTATGGCTGTCTTTTGCTACAATCCATTCATCTTTCGGCACAGGTATCGTCCGTTTTGTAGTAATATCTGCTTTTGTCCTCTTACGAAAAATCAAACATCCTGTATACCGTTCGTCCGAAACAATACGTTTGATGTTTTCCCTTGTCCAATACGGAGTACCAGATGCAGCCGTCCATCCCCTCATCCCATCGGTATGGTTTGCTTTGCGGTACATCAAAGGAGATAAAACACCATCATGGTTTAATATAGCTGCAATTTCCGACAATGCTTTTCCCTCTGCCGCCAGACCAAATATCCGGCGTACCACTTTTGCCGCAGGTTCATCAATCACCAGCTTATTCTTTTCTGTCTTTGATTTCTGATACCCATAAAAGGCAGTCGCACACAAATACTCCCCTTTCCGCATTTTTGCCTGCTGGACACAGCGAATCTTTTCGGAAATATCCCGGCTGTACATTTCATACACCATAGCTTTCAGCGACACATCCAGCCCAACTGTGCTTCCCGGATTATCTGCGCTGTCATAACCTTCATTAACGGCAATAAACCGGACTCCAAGGAAAGGGAAAACCTGGTCAAGATAATCTCCTACATCCACCAGGTTCCGGCCAAACCTGGAAAAATCTTTAACCACAATACAGTCCACCACATTCCCAGCCAAAGCCAGAAGTTTTTTTATGCCTGGACGTTCAAAATTTGTCCCGCTGTAACCATCATCACATAATTCCAGCACATTTCGCCCGTCAAATTCACGGCGGCTTCGGATAAAATCGTAAAGTAAATCCCGCTGGTTTCCAATACTTAAACTCTCCCCTGCATGAGTATCTTCGCTGGAAAGACGCATATAAAGGGCAATACTTCCCATTACTCCGTCACCTCCCCGTAGGTTGAATCTTTCCCCTTTTTCTCTGTCCTTTTCCTTCCCCTCCTGCTTTCTTTTCTTCGGTTTTCATTTTCCCTCCCTACCTTCCCTATCTCCTGGGCAATACGGTCAAATTCATCCTGGAAATTCCATATAATTTCAATTTTATTATAACCAGAAACTTTAATACACCGAATCAGTTCCGATACCATCTTTTTGGTAACTGCTTTTTCTCCCTCATAATTTTTCAATGCAGCAATCCATTCATTTGGGAAAGAAAATGTATGGGAAAATCTTTTTTCTTCCTCTTCCAGACAAGAAAGCTCCTTTTTCAATCTTTCTGCCTCTTCCCCATATATTTTCTTCATTGACAGATATTCCGATTCTGTTAATACCTTCTCTGCGTAGGAAGCGAACAGGGAACTGCGGATTGTCTGGTTCCGTTTTATCTTCTGCTGCACTTGCCTGATTTTATCCAAAATGGCCTGATAACAGCTTTGATATTCCGGGCTTTCCCCAAGCTTTTTTAACTGCTTTCCTTTATCTACTGCCAAATCCATTTGTACCTTTAAGCCTCGCAGGATTGCATCCTTTAATTCTGGTTCCCCTATCCATTTCCTCGTGCATCCCTGTCCACTCAAGTTTTCCGCATAAACACGGCAATGGAAGCCATAACGAATTGTACCCAAACGTGAAACACCTTTATACCGAACCATTTTTGTACCACAGTCCCCACAGATAACCATCCCTTTAAACATATTTTCCGTGCTGGGATATTTCCCACGCAGGGCGCAGGACTCATCATGCCGTTTTTTCGCCATTTCCTGCACCTGGTCAAATACTTCCTGGCTGATTATCGCTTCATGGGTATGCTCCACAATAATCCAATCCCCAGGGGAAACGGTTTCTGCTGCAATCCCTTCACTTAATGACTCCCTTCTTTTTCCCTGTGCCATATGTCCGGCATAAACAGGATTCCCTGTCAGATATTTAATTCCCTGAGCCTGCCAGATTGCCCCTGCTCCTGAAGGTTTCTTTTTTTTATATCCTTTCCTGTACTGGTATACTGCAGGGCATGGGATCTGACGCTCATTCAGGAGCCTGGCCACCTGCACTAACCCCTTCCCCTGGAGCCGCCATCTGAAAATATCCTGCACAATCGGAGCCGTTTCCTCATCAATAATCAGCTTATGTTTATCTTCTTCTGATTTCTTATATCCATATGGCGGAAATGCCCCAATAAACTCGCCGTTTTTTCTCTTGATGGTAAGTGCCGAGGAAATCTTTTTTGAAATATCCTTGGCATAGAGGTCGTTCACCAGATTTTTCAAGGAAAGCACCAGCTCATTCTGGCCGTTGTCATTTAATGTATCATAATGGTCATTCACCGCCACAAACCGCACACCAAGGAAGGGAAATATCTTTTCCAGATAATATCCGGCTTCCACATAATTACGGCCAAAACGGGATAAATCTTTTACCACAATACAGTCAATTTTCCGTTTCCTCACTTCATCCATCATATCCTCAAAGCCTGGCCGTGAAAAATTCGTCCCAGTTTCTCCGTTATCGCAAAATACCCGTTCCAGCTGCATATCCGGCTGTGCGGTTATGTATTTTTCCAGCATATACTGCTGCATAGTAATGGATTCCTTGTCCCCTGAACGCCGGTTATCCTCCACAGACAGGCGCACATAGGCTGCCGTATGGTAAACTTTCTCCTGGACAGCCGCAGCTTCCTTTTGTTCCAAAACGATGGTTTTCCTGCTTATCCTCGCCATCTATACTGCCTCCTTTTTCTTTTGGCCATTAAGCTGTTTTTGACCATCAGGAAAGACAGGGATATTTGGCTGTTGCTGAAGTTCCGTAAAATCCGGCTGAGCCGCTTTTTCCATCCCTCTCACTAACGCAAGCGCCTGCTCATAACTGTCCTGATATTTAAATCGGATCATTATCCGGCAGTCTTCATGGACCTCTATCCGCTCAATCAGGGTAACGGCAATATGGCGTGTCAGTTTCTCCAGGTTCTGATGTTGTTTAAACCGTTCAATCCAGAATGTATTAGCAGAATGGTTCTTTAACAGACCTTCCATCTCTTCCTTCATCTTCGCTTCCGCTGCCAGAACATCCTGAAGCTTTGCATCATAAATCGCTTTCATCTCCAGATACTCTGCTTTATCAATCAGCCCTTCGGCAAGGGATTCATACAGGGATGACTTTAACCGACGGTATCGTTCGGCTTCCTCCTGCCGTTTTATCCGCTGAATATCTGCCTTTTCCACTTCAGCCTGATGGTAAGGCAGCGTTTCCAGGTAAGCAAGAATACGTCCCATATCTGCAATATTGTCAATGTGCTGTTTTAGCGAAAGAAATACCGATTCTTCCAGCAATTTGTCACTGATCCGATGGCTGGAACAAGCCCGGTTGGTACGGTTATTCCCGCACATATATTAAACATAGGTTTTCCCGTTCCGGCACACACTGTTCCGCACCATATTCTGCCCACAGTCCCCGCAGAAAACCAGTCCGGACAGAAGGTAGACCTCCTGTTCATTAGGCGCTACACGGGTATCCTGCTGCAGCAGCTTTGCTACCGCAAAAAAATCCTCCCGGTCAATAATCGGTGGATGGCTATTTTCCACCCTTACCCATTCCCTGCTGGGTTTTACTATGGTTTTTTTCACCTTATGGTTTGGTGTCGTCCGTTTTCCCTGCACCAGTGTTCCGATATAAAATTCATTCCGCAGGATTCGTCCCACGGTAACTGCTGTCCACCTCGACTTAGGATTCACCTGGAAACCCGACTGGTAGGAAAGGCCGCAGAACCGCTTATACTCCATCGGGGAGAGTACTCCGCGCTCATTCAGGCGGTCGGCAATCCGCTGCTGGCTTGCCCCTTCCAGCTTCCAGCGAAAAATATCCTTCACAATTCCGGCAGCATAATCATCCACAGCCAGCTTATGCCGGTCCTCCGGCGATTTCTGGTAACCATACACAGCAAAAGAGCCAATGAAATCCCCTTTTTTGCGCTTGATTTCCAACTGACTCCTGACTTTAATGGAAATATCGCGGCAAAATGCATCGTTTATCAAGTTTTTGAAGGGTATTAAAATCCGGTCGGAAGAAGTCCTGCGATTCACACTGTCATAGTGGTCATTGACAGCAATGAAACGGATATCCATAGCGGGGAATATGTGGTCAATATACCTCCCGGCCTCCACAAAGTTCCTCCCAAACCTGGACAGATCCTTAACCACCACACAGTCAATCTGCCCTGCTTCTATCTGCGAAACCATGCGCTTGAAACTGGGACGGTTAAAATCCGCCCCGCTGTACCCATCGTCCACAAACTCGCCGCATATGCGAATCTCCGGCTTATCCGCCAGAAATGCACGGATTAACTCCTTCTGGTTGACAATGCTGTCACTCTCTTCCTTATCCCCATCCTCTTTTGATAAACGGACGTAAACTGCCGCGTGATATACCCGGTCTTTACTTAATTGATTCATGGTGAAACCTCCAATGCAAAAAATTTCCTTATCCAAACTTTCCGCAATGTGCTTCACCGGTCTGCTTATTTCTTAGAATATAACACTTTAAAGCGTGAAAGTCAAGGCTTTGTCTGTGTAAGTTGTAAACCTGCAAACGGTATTTTTACAAATGGCATTTCGCAACAGGCAGGACACTTCCCTGACACTTACCCTCCTGCCGCTATCCAAACCCTCGTTTTAACCGGAAAGGCTTCCCAGGTAGTGTTTAAGACGGTCTTCCAGGGAACACCTGTATCCGCAAAGCTTACCTTTACCACCACCTTCCCACAGCGGTAACAATATGGGTTTTTCACCTGTTCCAGAAAATCTGCAAACCGTTTATCTTCCGGCAGGTTTTTATTCACCTGTACCTTTGCTATATCCGCAAGTTCATCCCTTTTTACTGTCCGCACATCCACCAGCTTCATCTGTGTTAAATCCAACCCATTTTTCTTTTCTATGACCCCAAACACCTCCAAGCCATGTTTGTTTCTATTCTATGAACATCCCGCCTGTCCAAATGTCCGCTTTTTTTTCTACACAACAGGCAGACTTAATCACTACGTTCTCTTCTTTATAGCAAAACATCAAACACCTATCCAAGCCCGCCTGCGGCCCACAGGCCCGTGATACCAGAAACGGGCGGCGGCAGATAGCAAATCTGCCCAGACCACATCCCCAGTATCCCCCTTTTACCCTGGGAAACGGGATTTACGGTTATCCTTTGCTGCCGGTCATCGCATTCCCGGCATGGCCTTATGCCGGGTTACAGGCCCTTCAGGTTATCGCTCCTGTTTTTCTGCTCTTTTGTTCCATAAAATTGAAATTTCCTGGAATCTAAATCTTGCTCAACAGTCAAACAATCCCCGCGCCTGTGCCTGGGTGCTTTCCTTTATGGGATGCAGCAAAATCTATGGCTTGGATAGTTTATGAACAGGAAGCAAAATCTTATCCCAAAATCCTGTTATTTATCAAAGTTCTGCAGAGAATGATCTATCCCTCTATAGTAAAGCCGTTGGGAAAGGGGTTTTGGGCCACTTTTTTAGAAATCTTAATGATTTTGTAAGAATTTTACTGGATATTCCATCCATCCTCTTTGAAATATTGTTTTAACTTTGCTAATACCCTATCCCTTCTATGGCGCAGAGTTGTTCTGGCTATATGTAATGCCTCGCTTACCTGACGCTCGGTCTTTTCCAGAAAAAATAGCTCCCAAATCAATTCCCTTTCTTCCTCCGACATTTCCTGCATCACCTCATCCAAGGCAATCCGATCAATTATCTGCTCATCTACATCTTCTTTTCCCCTCATAGATGGTTCCCCATAGCGAAAGTATTGTTCATAAGAAACCTCTTTGCTTGGAATTACGGTTGCTTCTCCGGTTTCCGGGTTAATCATCACCTTCCCTTTCTTTAAATCATTCATAAAATACTGTTCCTGCCTCTCCCAGTAATAATATTCCTCATACACTTCCTTGTTCACTTTAACGGGCTGTCCATTGATATATAAATAGTAGTCTTTTTCTGACATTGCCTTAACCTCCGAAATTTTCTGCCTTAATCGGTTTAAAATCTCATGGTTGGAGAACGGCAATGCCATGTACTCCAGGTATCCCAAATTCGATGATAAAAAATATTATATTCATGAATACCAGAATGAGTATAAAAAAATACGGCCCCATATAAAAGGCCGCATTGGATAAACTGTTGATATAAAATTTTTGTTGTAAAACAATATAGACAAAAATCAGTGAAATAACACTTTCTTGTATCAACGGCTTTCAAACAAATTCTCCGTATCTGAAAATTCTTTTATCTTTCAGTTCGTTTTTATACGAGAATCATAGTAATCCTAAATTCCTGCTGAGGTTTCTCGGTTGGCTTCTTCCAGTAAATATACCGCAGGATACCCTGTGTCTGCTCAAACAATTTAACTTCTGGTATCCATAAATGGCAATACCACATAGATACTCTCCAGTATCCCCTTTAACCCTTTATGCCTAACATCTTGTTCCATTTTTTAATTAATAATTTCTAATTCATTTCTTTAAAATATATTTTCAATAAAACACATTAATCAAACGCCCAAAACAATAAAATCGGACAGAATCTCCAATAGACCAAATGATAATATTTCATCTGTCATTGATTATTCTGTCCGATTTTATTTATTTATATTTTTTCTATCTAATCCTGCATTTCTTTATCATCAGAATGGACCAATACCAACAATTTGCAGGAAAATTAAGATGATTGCCCCCATGACAATCCATATCCATAACAAGCCTTTAAAGAACTTAAACCATTGCCCAAAAGTTACATTTCCTGCTTCCAAAAAGCCCACAAGACCGCTATTATAGGGAAGTACAAAGTTCGTAAAGCTGTCACCAAAGGTATACGTAACGCTCAATAACTGCTGATTAATCCCAAGTACCTTGCAAACAGGTCCCAGAATCGGCAGAAGAAGGGGCATCTTTCCATTTAGTGAAGGAACGAAAAGATTTACGATAGCAACAGCAATCATAATTCCTACCGGCGCAAGGATTACCGGCCAGGAGCCGAGTCCTTTACACAGATAATAGATAATCGTATTAATGATATTTCCGCTGGAAAGAATATTCGTTACGGATGTAGCCATGCCGATAATCATATAGGTACTGGTAAGGGCTTTTACGCCAACCACAAAACCTTTAGAAATTTCCGTAAGACTGGCTTTTCCAATCAATCCGCAGACAACTCCCATCACAAAGAAAATTGCTGCGATTTCGTAATTTCCCCAGTTAAAAGAAAGCCCTCCGTAAATCATCAGAGCAAACAATCCTGCCATAATCATCATTACAAACGCATGTCCTGCTGTAACTTTAGGATACTCTGTTACTTCAAATGCAGAAATCTGCTTTCTTCGTTCCTCGCTCATATCCGCAACTACACTGGCAGACGGATCTTTTTTTACTTTTTCTGCATAACGAATCAGATACAGGATTGTTGCCAGGTAAAAAATCATCATAATGGCAAACCGATATTGTACGCCTGAATAGGCAGGCAGCCCCAGCATACTCTGTGCTGCCGCTGTGCCAGGAGCAATCGGCGCTCCAATCGCCCCAACTACCGTTGCCAAAAGCACCATGGCTGTACCTGTAAAATCATCATATCCTAAAGCAAGAGCCAGGGCAATGCACATTGGCGTAAAGGGAATAAATACATGGGGAATTACGGCACAGGATAAAAAGGTAAATATTAAAAAAACAATCCATAATGCCTTTTTCCCGTTTCCCTTGGTCTTTTCCAGGGTAAGACCAATAATCGCATCAACTGTACCCGTTCTGCGGATAACTTCAAAAGCCCCTGAACCTGCTGCAATCAGTACAATTATCCCAATCGATTTTTCAAATGCTTTAGTAACCATCAGCGGAATTTTCAAAAAGCTGATCGGCGTCCTAGGTATGGTGCGGAAGGTCGCAATATCAATAATTTTATTCCCCGCTTCATCCGCTGTTTCTGCAAATTCTCCGGCTGGAATAATAAAGGTCAAAATAACGGCAAATACGATGATAATAAGAACTGTTACAAGCGGGTCCATTCCCTGCTTTGTTTTTGCATTTTTTCCCATAAGGGGTTCCTCCTTGATTGCATCGAGAACGGCAATTAAACCTCCAGCTCAGTAATCTGCACATATTGCTGTCCAGCGTGCATATCACGTTCATATTTTTGTCCCTGGGGCAGTTCTCTGGGATAGGAAATCTTAATTACATTTAAGTCAGGGATGTGGAACAGTTTCACTTCTTCCGGGCGAACATGATAAACCTCTGCCACCTTTTCTGCGGTAATATTTTTTGATGCGGAAAGCTTGTCAAATACTGCTTTTTCTCCACAGAAAATATCAACTGTCACCATAAACGGCCCTGCATTCTTTGATCTTACATAATACGCGGTTTCGCCAATTGTTGCCATTATGCTTTTCCTCCTTTTCCATTAACCTCTATGGTAGTTGTCCGCAGTAATTCAAACGGATCATCCATTTCTACCACATGATACAGTTTAAACTCATAAATCTTTCCTTTTACTACTTCTGCCGGTGAGAACGGAAATGCAAAAGAAGGGGTAGGACGATTCTTTTCTACTTCAAAATGAAGCAGCAGCGGATTCATTACTTTGGCAATCTGTGTCGCCAGTTCCTGTTCATCCGCTGTTACGGTCAGCAGTACACCGATTTCATTCGGCACATAACCTTCCGGCACATCACCGCCGTAAACAGCATTATATCCGTAAGGACGAAGAGAGAAAGAATACCGGGTATTATCATAACCCAACCGGTCAAGCTTGCTCTGGGCGAAAGCTCTTAAATTTTCCAGCCATCCCAGTGGGTTTTTCATTATAATCCTATCCCGGATGCCAACTAGGGTAATGGTCTGATATCCTGCCGGACCAGCTCCCTCAAGCTTCATCGTGTAAACATCGGATTTTATGATAGAAGAATTTTCCACTCGAACACGGCCATTCTCCAACTGTGTATACACGGCTTTGCTGGTATCAATGACAACTCCAGGCTCAACCAGATGGAAGGGATCTGAATTTTCATAAAGCAGATGTGCCGATACGGTATAAGGTGTACAGGTGCTGTCCGATGCCGTAGCCTCAACCTCAAAACCCGTTTCATCCACTGTCATAAAGATACCGCCATTCTGTGGGTTCGTGCTGCATAACGGTCCGCACTCACATACTTTAGCCCCATGCCATGCCGCAGCCTCACTGCATCCTTTAATAATCGGCATACAGGCCAGCACTGCAGTATCCGTCGCCCGGCCGCACAGTACAATATCAGCACCATCATTTAAGGCTTTGATGAATGGTTCGGCACCTGCAGCGGCAACAATGTGGGAACAACTGTCCAAAATTTCTTCACTGACTTCCACTCTGGTTCCTAACGGCTTAATTTTCCCGCTACGTAGCTTCTCCTTCATTACATCAATAGACTGTTCTGTATAAATTTTTGCAATCTTTGCCGAAAAGCCTTCTTCTTCCAGAATCTCCCTGCAGATTTCTTCCATAAAATCCACACCTTCGTCTACGCCGCAGGTTCCGCAACTTCCGATAGTAATGGGAATATTATGCTGATGAGCCGCTACAATCATCCTTCTTGTATCATTTTTTAAGGCTTCCCTTGCATACTTGCACTTTCCATTGCCCAGGTAATATGGACCGGAATCGGTTGAACCTCCATCTACCGAAATAATATCCGGGTTCAATGCCATTCCATTTTCAAAAGCTTCATCACTGATACCCGTACCTAATGCGCCATAAGGCACAAATACCTTACATACATTCATCGTTATTATCCTTTCTAAGCTTATTTTGCTGCCAATTTTAATATACTTCCGGCTTTAATGGAAGTAATCTGATATTCGCTTAAATGATGGAGCAGCGGATAGGTTTCATTTTTAGTTATGTTTTTCAGTTCAATGGTATTTTTATCCAGCTTCTCCAGTAAATCTGTAATTTCCAGACGATCTCCCTGGTCAATTCTTCCATAGTCTGCTTCATTCTTAAATTCCAGAGGCATAATGCCGAAATTTGCCAGATTCTGGCTGTGGATTCTTGCAAAAGAAACGGCAATAACCGCTTTAATCCCAAGATATTTCGGCCCAAGCGCTGCATGTTCCCTGCTGGAACCCTGACCATAATTCTTTCCTGCCACGATAAATCCACCCTGTTTTTCCTTGCAGCGGCTGGCAAATGAGACGTCAATCCCACTGAATACATACTCGGATATAGCAGGAATATTAGAACGATATGCTACAATCTCCGGAAGAGCCGGGATAATATGATCTGTAGAAATATTATCCTCAACTTTAATTACAGCTTCTCCTTTGATAACATCCGTCAGCTCAGAAAATTCAGGAAGCCCTTTGATATTCGGCCCTTTAATGACCTCTACTGCCGAACCGTCTTCTGCTGGAGCAAGAATCATGCGGTCATCAATATGATATTGTTCAGGTTCCCGGTAATCCTTTAACACTTCAGATGCCTCTTCTGCTGTAGAAAGCGTCCCCTTCAGGGCAGTCATTGCTGCGGTTTCCGGACTCACCAGATAAACCTTTGCATCTTTCGTTCCTGAACGGCCTTCAAAATTCCGGTTATTTGTGCGGACAGAAATTCCGCCGGAACATGGCGACTGCCCGCCGCCTCCACATGGTCCACAGGTAAGTTCAAGAACTCTGGCTCCTGCATCAATAATATCATTCAGCCAGCCTTCTTCCGTAAGCATGTGCAGCACCTGCCGGGAAGCAATGCTTACACTGAAGCTGACATCAGGATGAACCTGTTTTCCTTTCAGGATTTTGGCAACATTAACCATATCATGATAGTTGGCATTTGTACAAGAACCCACCCATACCTGATTAACCTTCATCTTTTTTAAATCCGTTACCAACACAACACGATCCGGCATATGGGGCTGGGCAACAAGCGGTTCAAGTGTATTTAAATCAATTTCCATGCACTCATCATAATCATAGCCTTCTCCTGTTTTTAATTCAACAAAACATTCTTCCCTGTTTTCTGCTTTCAAAAAACGCCTTGTCTGCTCATCGGACGGGAATACAGAAGTGGTAAGGCCAAGTTCTGCTCCCATATTACAGATGGTTGCTCTCTGTGGTACGGTAAGGGTTTCCACCCCAGGTCCGCTGTACTCAAAAACTTTTCCTACCCCGCCTTTTACGGAACAGCGCCGAAGCAGTTCAAGAATAATATCTTTTGTAGCAACATAGGGCTTTAATTCTCCAATCAGGCGGACATTGACAACTTTGGGCATCTTTACATGAAACGGTTTTCCTGCCATCGCCAGGGCAATATCCAATCCGCCGGCGCCCATGGCCAGCATCCCAAGTGCCCCGCCATGGGGAGTGTGGCTGTCTGAACCAAGCAGTGTTTTTCCCGGAACACCAAACCGTTCCATATGTAACTGATGACAGATTCCATTCCCTGGCCGGGAAAAATACACGCCGTATTTTTCCGCTACGGTCTGCAAAAAGCGGTGGTCATCTGCATTGCGGAACCCTACCTGAAGGCAGCTGTGATCCACATAGCTGACCGACAACTCGGTTTTAGCCCTGGGAATCCCAATACTTTCAAACTGGAGATAGGCCATGGTTCCTGTAGCATCCTGTGTCAGCGTCTGATCAATTTTTACTGCAATCTCACTTCCGGCGACCATGTCGCCGGAAACAAGATGTGACTTGATAATTCTTCTTGTTAAATTCTCTGCCACGTCATCATCCTCCACTTTCTCTTCTTTCTTTGCTGGATAGTTATTAGAACTTCAGCATTTCCATAAAGTCACGGATATTATCGAAGGAGTCAATATTCCAGATGGCATCTTTAATCTTTTCGGCCTGCTCCCGTGACATTACACGGCTTGCACAGTCAAAATACTTTTCTTCCAACTGCTCATCAGAAATCGGATTTGTAGTATTATCGCCAACAGGTTCAAGAACTGTTGTATCATATATTGTTCCGTCTTTCATCGTAATTACGGAACGGCCTCCAGCTCTGTGATGTTGATCAAAAGTATCTGGATCTGCATGTACATTCACTTTTCCAATTAATTCCTTAATTCCTGCATCTTCATATTTTTCCTTCGTATACTGGCTAAGTCCAACCATTCTGTCTGTGATGGCAACTGCAGTAAGGAAATAAATACTGTGATCCGCACTTTCTTTATTGAATGGATATTTCTTTGACGGATCTCCTGTATGCTCAGAAACACGCGTGGAGGCATAGATATCAACCCGTGCAACATCTTCTGGATGAATGTCATTTTTCTTTGTATTTTCCAATGTAGCAAAGATATGACCAGAAGCTGTACGACTTGCAACTACTGGCTTATACTCTGCATCCTCAATAATAAAATGACCAAGTCCATTAATCATTGTATCAAAGTTGAAATCACCATTCAGAACCGTTTCATTAAAGCCTTTTTCTCCTTCAAGGACACGTACCGGCCCAGTAAAGCCTTCTTTTGCAAGCATTGCTGCCAAAATACCTGTATGGCAGGAATAGGCATGGCGGATGTTCTTTGCCATAGTATTTACTTCTCCTGCAGTATCCAGAATGCCCAGAACCATATCGCGGCTTCCGCCAATGCCCAGTGCATTTTCCATTTGTTCTACATTCAGCTTCAGGATACGTCCGCACACCAGGGGGCTGACAAAGCTTGCACGGGTATCCATATTCCAGCCTCTGGCTTCCAGAGATTTATTTTCAATTGAGCGGAGGATACGTCCGGAAAGCTCATATCCAAGCACAATATCAACAATCAGCTCTTTACCGCTGATGTTCTCTGACTCTCCAAGGGAAAGGCAGATAGGGATAATCTCACTTGGATGACTGGCGGCAACCATCTTGCCCATGGGGAATCCGTACCCGTCATTATAGTCCCAATATCTGGTCATACATCCATTAGCCAGGGCTGCATACTGAGGCAAGGTCTTTTTTCCGCTGCCGATAATGGTTGCTGTACCGTTTACATTGAAGTTATCCAATACCTTCCACATAATCTTTACTGCGTCTGCGCCCTTAGCGGCAAAGGTAACACCTAAAGTATCCAGAAGCGCCCTTTTTGCTTCATGAACCACTTTTTCCGAAAGTTCATCATAATTTAACCCCAGGGAATACTTTGCTAATTTTTCTGCTACATGAACTGCGTTTTCATTGGATGTGGTTGTACTCATTAATTATATCCTCCTTATTCTTTGCTTGTGTTAATGTGTTGTAATCCTGATTCAAGGTTAGCAGATAAAGCAGAACCTGTAAAATATATAAAAACTTTAGTGCTCAAGGAAAAAGATATAGGCAGATTGTTCATTCTTGACAAGCTATGCCAAAAAAGTTATAGTAAAAAACAGGAGGAAATGGTAATGAACATTAAAGATTTCAGTTATATTGCTGCTGTTGTAGAATATGGTTCTTATTCAAAAGCTGCCGAAGCACTGTACCTTTCTCAGCCATCATTAAGCGCCTATATCCATGGGCTGGAAAAGCAGTTAGGCATACGCTTTTTTAAAAACGACCGGACAACGCTAACCCCAGAAGGAGAAGTTTATCTTTCCTATGCTCGGAAAATTATTGATTTGGATACAAAATTGATGACCGACTTGGAACAGATGCAGAGAATAAAAAGCCAGAAATTCCTGATCGGTATAACCCTTGGCCGGGCCGACCAGTATCTTGATACCCTGTATTACATGCTGAATCGTCCCAATTCTGCATTTTCCGTCGATTTCAGCATGGATACCTCCCAGAACCTAATCCAAAAAGTTTTATCCGGCGAACTGGATCTTATCCTGCTCAATGACCCCATGGACACAAAGACGCTGTCCTGTCAGACCATATTTACGGATCGGCTGCTTTTAGCTGTCAATAACCATCATCCGGTAATACAAAAAGCCTATACGGTTCCTGGCAGCAAGTATCCCTACCTTCCAGCAGATGCTCTTGGTGAACTGCCCTATATCCTGTACCCAAAAGGCCGGAATATGCGGACTGTTTTTGATAAATTCTGTAAACATATGAATATCACACCGGAGATTGTTCAGGAAGTTTTAAGTGTCCGTTCTGCCTGTCGGCTGGTATCCCGTGGAATGGGTGCAACATTATTGTTTGATGTCCCCCAGGAATTAAGTTATCTTAGTGAAGATGCTAACTGCTACTATGTAGATGCCGAAGATCTGATGGTGGATTTTGTCGTTGCTCTTGATAAAAAACGCCCCACGGAACGAGCATGCAACAAAATCATCAAAGAAATAAAAGACACTGTCAATTTTATGAACTAAAAATTGACAGTGTTACATGATACCATTATTCTGTATCGGGTGGAAGTTTTTGAAAAAAATGTTTTGCCAGCAGCATGGATGGCGGAAGGGAAAGCAGGCAGGCTACAGGGTAAGCCTCCTGTATCCCTGCCAAACCTCTGTACCGGGAAAGAATCAGCAGTACAGGTATCATAAATAATCCGTTTCTCATTACACTGAGCAGCAATGCCCCTATTTTTTTTCCTGTACTCTGATAAAGCATTTCTGCCGCCATACACACAGGGAGAACAAGCTGTGCCAGAGCCTGGAGTTTAAGCGCCCGGATTCCTATCTGAATGACTTTTTGGTCATCCCGGAAAAGACGAAGCAGATCTCCCGGCTGAAGCATTACAATAACAGTCAGAAAAATCATTGCCGCTGCTGCAGACAGCAGAGTAACCCGGTAAGCTTTACGGACACGTTCATATTTCCCTGCCCCGTAATTAAATCCGCAGACTGGCTGAAATCCCTGCCCAATTCCCAAAGCAACCGCAAAAACAAAAAACATAATCCGTGAAACAATACTCATCGCAGCTACCGCCGCGTCGCCATAGGTCCCAGCTTCCATGTTCAACAAAATCGTAGAAATGCTGGTAAGGGCCTGTCGGCTCATGCTCGGCAATCCGGTGGTAAAAATATCCAAATAAATGCTAAATCTGTGGCTAATTCGTTTAAAGGAAAGGCAGCACTGTGTTTTTCCCTTAAGAAATGGTGATACAAGGATACAAAAACTAATCAACTGTGACAACGCTGTAGATAACCCTGCTCCTGCAATCCCCATATCCAGAGCAAACATAAAGAAAATATCTCCGAAAATATTTAAGACAGCCCCCGACATCATACCAATCATGGCAAACAACGCCTTGCCTTCATAGCGAAGAATGGTATTCATTGCACAACTGGCAATCATAAACGGCGAAGAGAGCAGGATATACACCATATAGATTTTTGTATAAGGGAGGATGGTTGGCGTGCTTCCCAGCCAGACAGCCAGAGTATCCAGGCACAACAGCCCCCCAATCTCAATGAGAAATCCAATCAGCAGTGAAGAAAAAAATCCCGTAGAAACCACGGCGGAAGCTTCTTCTATCTCCTGCTGCCCAAGTTTCCGTCCCAGAATACTCCCGCTTCCCTGACCAAAAAGAAAGCCAACAGCCTGAAGAATAGCCATAAACCCAAATACAATTCCCACCGCAGCACTGGCACTCGTCCCCAGCCGGCCAACAAACGCCGTGTCAACCATATTGTAAATATTGCTGATCATCATACTGATAATGGAGGGAATTGACAACTGAATAATCAACCGGGCAACAGGGGATTCTGTCATCTTTTGGTAGTAGGCCCTGCCCTGATCCCCGCCATGCTGTTTTAATCCTGCCGAACGCATTACTTTTCTTCCTGCTTATTCAGTGCATCCGTAAAAGGGTAGAGTTTATGCTCCTGAAAATAACCAAGTAATTCATTTCCAACTTCCCGATCCGGATGATAATGGATTCCAAATAAACGCTGTATCTCTGAAAAATATCCCCGGTGAATAACTTCCTGGATGATTTTTTCCGTTTCTTCCGCCGAATATACCATTTCCATCGCTCTTCTAAACTTACTTATGCGCTCGGCTCTGGCATTTTCATCCGAAGGAAGCGGCAGTTTTTTTCCTTCATATTTTTGATCAAACGCATCACAAATCTGTTCCTCACGCAATGCAGGATACTCTCCCTCAAATACCATCAAATCCAGAGAAAGCTTGCGTGATTTTGGCGTAAGATTTTTGGGATATCCCATACTTAACAAAAGCACAGGATAGGTCATATCCGGCAGATGATACATGGATTTCAGCGCATCGCCGCAGTCCATCACATGCCCGATAAAACAGGTGCCAATCCCATAAAGCCAAGCTGCGGTTTCCATCGCCTGTGCACAGAGCACTGCATCATCCCAGGCAATAAAAAAGTGATTCGTACTGTAATTTTCAATAAAAGGAGCTTGTCTGCATTTGCTGTACACTGCCAGTTTATGCCAGTCCATTAACACCAGAAGATTAACCGCCGCGTTTCCGATAAACGGATAGTTTAACATCTTTGCCAGCTTTTGCGCTTTCTCTCGATCACGCTCAACAATAATGGAATATGGCTGCAGATTCCCTCCACTGGCTGTATTAATTCCTGCTTCCAGAATATTTTTCAACACTTCATCAGGAATAGGTTCATCCCTGAAACTTCTTACTGTCTGCCGCTGTGCCATCCGCAAAACTGCCTCATCAAATCTCTTCTGTTCCATAACCTGCCTCACTTTCAATATTCTCCAATCAAATAGTTTCAGCTAAGATATAACACAGATACTTTTTCAGGACAAATATAAATTTCTTATTTACCTATAGATTAACCCTATGGAGCTATAGTTTATTTATACTTCCTTACCCTCTTCTCATGCCTTATACTATAGATTATCTAAAACAGACGAACATAAAACATTGATGAAGCACACATGGCTTCACCTCAAGAGAAAGGAGAATTTATTAATGAACCATTATGTGTATGTAGGCTCCCGCACCAGCCGTGAACGCAATGCACACGGAAATGGAATTGAAGTCTATCAAACAAACTACAGTACCGGTCAGTGGACACATATTCAAACCGTAGACGGCCTGGAAAATCCCTCCTACCTGTGTATGGATAAAACCAGAAATTACCTCTATGCTGTGCATGGCGATAAAACCAGTGCAAGCGCTTTTTCTATTGACCACAATAACGGCAAACTTCAACTCTTAAATACAGTTGAAATCCATGGACAAAATCCCGTTTACCTGCTCCCAGATAAGACAAATACGTACATTCTGATTGCCTGCCTTGGAACAGAAAATATCGTTGCGGTAAACAGAAATGCGGATGGTACACTGGGCGAAGTTGCCTACAATTATCATTTACCCGGGGCTGAAGAAGGGAAAAATTCCTGCCCTCATCAGATTTTTTATGATAAAGAAGAAAAATATTTAATTGTGTCGGCAAAAGGCGGGCGTGATATTACCACTGGCGCAAAACATGGAATTAATGTCTTTACCTTTTCACCAGAAAACGGGTTTACAGACGTTTACAAATTAGGCGGAAGAAACCTGGATGAATGCCGCCATGTTGCCATTCACCCAAATAACCGTTTCGTCTATCAGGTCAATGAACGCCGCAATGTAGTTCTTTCCTGTCTTCTGGATAATGAAACCGGTAAATTAACTCCATTCCAGACTTCTCAGACTTTGCCAGATAACTGTGCTGACCCAAAACTTATTCTTGCCAGCGGAATTGATATTACAAAAGACGGAAAATATCTCTATGTATCTAACCGTGGCCATGACAGTATAGCTCTTTACCGGGTAGATCCGTTAAGCGGCAAATTGCAGCCTGCCGGCTTTGTTCCCACTATGGGAGATTTCCCGCGTTTCCTTGGACTGGACCCGGAATCACGTTTTCTTTACGTGGCTAACGAACGCAGTGATACCATCGTTCAGTTTGAAGTAAATTCTGACGGAAGCTTAACTTACACAGACAATACCATAGAAACTGGAAGTCCTGTATGCATTCTGTTTGCAGAATTTTAAGCTTACCAGAACTGTTCTTTCTTCACTAGAATTTCCAAAAAAATAACGATAAGAAATTATATTTTCCATTCCATGAAGTAAACAAATATTGTTTTTAATAAAGAACTCATAACGACTATTCATGGGGTTATTGTGCAAAACAAAAATTTCATACAATAACCCCACCAATAATTGTTTTGTATTTAATCTTTTTGCCATATTTAAAATTTTACTAATCAATTGTAGCTATAATTCTATTTTTAAATTTTTCGGGTATATCATCCTCTTTTTCCCACATAATCGTATTTTTTTGTGCAATATCAAAATGAAGTTTTACATCACAACGACATAGCTGTATCACTTGTTTACCAAGCCCCATTGCATACCCTTCCTCAAAATATGCTCCATTATTACGATCGCTTAAATCCACAACAATAAACTTACTATTTTTTATATATTTTAATAGTTCAGGTGTAATAAAATCATTATGCTGAACTTCATCAATAAAAACTGCCAAATATCCTGCATCTGTAATCCCTTGCCGTATAGCCTCTCTAAGTAGTTTTGTATTATTCCCAAACTCCATCGCAACCAATACATTTTTTCCATTAGCTGTATTTTTTTGCAAAGCATCTATTCTGGCATAGCCCTCTGGCAATAAATTTATTTCTGCCTCGTCCCTTTCAAACCATCCAGTTGAAAAAATCTTTTCAATATACCCTCTTTTCACCAAATACTCTAGCATATATTCTGCCTGACCTTCAATTACACTTTCATCCCTAACTGATTTTTTTCCCATATCACTATAATCAAAACGATCCACAAATAGAATACTATATAATGTTTGCTTTTTTATTTTTATGCTTTCTCCTATATGTTTAATATGACTTCCAAAATACAACATTATTAAATCAATTTTTTCAGAAAATGTTTTAGGATACCAATTTTCTACACTTTCTATTGATAAAAACACCGGATATCCTTGCGAACGATCACCTTTACTATATTTTTGTTTCCACTTATCACACCATTCCTTGTCCCTATTCGAAAAATATCTAGTACAGCGTTTTTTTGATGCTCATATACTATCAAGGCTGTTTTTAACCAGCATATTTCCAGTTAAATGCTTTGG
>VSOC01000003.1:52129-90310 GCA_009774615.1 Lachnospiraceae bacterium | reverse complement strand
TCTTCTTTGACTTCGGCTTTGACCTCTTCTCTGACTTCTTCGATGAGTTCCTCTCTCATTTCTGCTCTAATTTCTACCATCGCCTGGCACATATCCACAATTTCCTCCTTCTCATCAATTTTAAACTGGGAATTGGTAAGGGTATTAATAACAATAACGGCATCCTTTTCTACTTTCTTAAAGCGATCATCGGTTGTCAACAATTCTTTTAATTTTTTCTTATTCTTTGAATACTTGATATAAAGCAGCACTTCTCTCAAACTGGTTTTTAATTTATCGATAGATTCATCATTCATCTGCGCCGGAGCAATCAGATTAATCCGATAGTCCGGAATGAATTGGAGAAGTCCCTCATCCGGAACAGTAAGCATCTCATGAATACTCATAGCCCCATCCCACGGATCGGCATTGAATAAAATAACCAATGTGATTACCGGAAGCAGACGATCTTCTTTATAAAAACCGCTCAGATACTCCCCGGAATCTGGCTTTTTGACCTCTCTCCCGCTTTTTTTCCTATCCTGTTTACCGGATTTCTTCTCCCGATGAAATTTTGCTGCTTTCTCCACCTGGGATGCATATTGGAGAGCATCATAAACCATATTTTTTACAGCCATAGCATGGTGAATTTCTGCCTGGTTTTCAATACCCAAAAGAAGATAAGCCACGTGGTCATCCTGCATGGCCGAAAGATAATCTAAGTTATCACGATATTTTTGGACAGGGAAAACCGTTTTTTTATCACCATAGGGCATGGCAATTTCTGTTGTATCCTGAACATGCAGCTTTGTGGGGTCTATCACCTGCCTTCCACTATAGAGAAAATAGTTAAAGGCATCCGCAAAAACCTCTGTATTTTTCATATAATCCTTTGTTACCGTATCTTTTCTTCCCAACCCGCTCACCTTCCTTGTCTAATCTTTGGCAACTGTTTTTCTTATTCTACTTGATAGTATACCATTCTTTATCGATTTTTTCTACAAGAAGAAAAACGAATAACCTCTTTTTCAAATTCTTGTTACTGTTCACAGCAACAGGCAAAAATCCATGAAAATCGCCTTCGTCGATGGGATTTTTGCTCACTGGCCCAGTTTTACATACGGTCAGCGCAGCAAGTGCGCAGATCTGTGAACAATAACAAATTCTTCATGCCGATTACCCCTCTAGAAAAATAAATCAACCCTACCAGACAAAATCCGTTTCCACAATCTCATTCTTGTAGAGATACGCATTTTGTCTGATAGAGTTGATTCGTAAATTAGTTTTTTAATTCATTAACAAGACATTTATTCTTTTTCCTGTCCGTCCCAAACACCGTCAATTCCAACAAAATATCCGTCCGGTGTCGGTTCATTAATATAGGCAGCACCATAGGGCTTATTCCCGGCTATTGGATTATAAACCCACACTCCAGTTACCGCATTATAATTCCAGGTTGGTGCGGCGGAAGTTTCATTAAAATAATACCACTTGCCGTCAATCATTCTCCACCCTGTTGCAAGTTTTCCGCTCCCGGGTTCCATGTAATAAACGCACTGATCCTGCGCATCCGCGTACCATCCGGAATACATCCCATTCTCCGTCATGAAATACCAGCCATTTAACTGATAATCACAAACCCATCCGGATTTCAGATAACCGGTAATGCCAAAGGCATACCATGCGCCGTTAATCTGCTCCCAGACAACCTGTTCTGCGGCAGTTCCGTCAGCTAACTGTGTTACCTGCCCAATAGCCGGCGTTCCATCCGCATAAATCAGCTTCCATCCAAATTCATCGTTTACCCAACGGGAATAGCCGTCGCCTTCACCGGTGATAATTCCTGTCTGGGCATTGTAATAACCCTTCTTTGGATCGCGGGGAACGCTGGAGGTTGTTCTGCTGACAGCCGTGCTTGTGCGTCCGCCGCCACCGCCGCCGCCGGAGCCTCCGCTGCTTCCGGAACTGTTGCTGCTGCTTTTTCGATTGATTTCATAGTTTTGTGCAGCACGCTTTAAGACCTTGGTATCTCCCGTTCTGAACTCAATTCCCAGGGTATGCCGTCCCGGTGTGTTATTGGCCTGCAGGGTTTCTTTCCGGATGGTAATTCTGGTACTTCCGGATTCCGAACTGTAATCCACATCCTTTTTCAGCTTTACACCATCGAGGAAGATATCCGTAAATTCACCGTACACGCCATCAGAAACCATGGTCTGTTCATAAATCGAGTTCGTGGTCATATTTTGAATACGCTGGGTCAGCCTATAGCCCTGATCCGTTGCATTATCAACATTGGCATCGGTATTCTCAATAACGGTCAAGGTAAACGTTCTCTCACTGTCCGAAAACTGATTATAACTGTTCTTCATCCGAACCGTAAAGGTAAAGCTTCCTGTTTCTGTAGGCACGCCGTAGACCTCGCCGTTTGGACGGATCACCATGCCTCCCGGCAGTTCACCGTCAATCAGTTCATAGCTGGTCTTATTCCAGCTATACTTATTGCTGTTTTGAATCATTGTGCCATAGGGAACATATTTAACCGCTTCCGGAATCTCCTTTGTGGTAATGCTGGGGTCACCGACGGTACCGGTTAAACTAAGCACAATCAGTTCTTTCCCTGCGGACTTAATCGTTAATGTACCGGAAATTTCCCTTCCGTCCGCTGCCCCTTCTTTCGGCCGGATACGAAGCTTGGCCAGATTCCACGGGCTGGAATGGCTTGTTTCTCCATGATTAATATCCGGAAGTCCGTACTCTCCCTTTAAGGTCCAGTACTTATCCAGTTCTACCGTATCCGATACCAAATCCACCGAAATTGCCGGAACCTCCTTATTGCCGAGGTTGATCAGGACAATATCATGACGATAACCATAACGTCCGTCAATAATCATCTCACGGGTAGAGTAGGTTACTCCGTTTTCCACCCTTGTCTTTGCATCTTTATCGCCCAGGCTGTTAATATAAAGCCCGCCGTTTCCCACACCGGCTTTAACTACCTGCAGCCAGATATTTTGTAATGCAATGCCGTCCTCTGCGGAAACCGTATACTGTACAGGCCCCTTGGAAAAGTCATGGTAGCTTTTGCCGCTGATTTCGGGTTCCTTGCTTCCCACAGCATATAAATTTGCCACATCATTTTTATAAAACGTCGGTGCCAGCTTGCTTAAATCTGCATTTTCATCGACCAATATGGTCAGATAACTCTGGTCTGCATAAGAATCTTCATCTGCGTCAATCTGATCGACCTGGATTCTTTTCCCTTCAGCATCCACCAGACCGCTAAAAGTAATCCATGTAGAACTGCTCAGACGTGGAACATCCCCTTCTTCGGTCTGAACTCTGTAATAATAGGTTTCTCTGATATTTTCTTTATTTTCTCCTGCAAAAATGGAGAAAGTAACACCTTTGCTGTAATCTGCCCCATAACCCGGAGAAGAGAACAGTTCCTCTTTAATATCCTTCGCCCCCGCTTTTACCGCTTCCTCCATAGAGGCATATTTTCCCACATAGGCAGCTATAACCTCTGACGGGATTTCTTCAACCTCATGAATATATCCAAACTGCTGATAATAGATCCGGTTTGCCGCATAGCCCTTATAAAGTGTATAGGTAAGAGATTCAACACCATCAAGGTTCTGGTGATTTGTAGAATTTGACACGTCCATGGTAGTGTTTTCATACTTTGCTATCAGAGAATACCAGCTAATTTCATTTGTTTGCTGGCTGCGTGCCCTTACACGAATATAGAACGGCAGGCATCCCACAGCGTTTCCGGCTGCATCATAGGCAACCATAGTCACCCAGTATTCCTTATTATACTGCACAGGATATCCTGCATCCTTCTGTGTCATATCGGCATTAAAAAGTTTATCGGTTATCTCCGTTCCTTCTGCGGCTTCTGCTGCCGAATGGTATTCACCTTCATAGAGTTTAACATGATCATACTGTATTTCGGCAAACAGAGCGTCATTAATCTCCATCTGAAGATAAGCCGGTTCCCCTTTTTCCCAGTTCTCCCTGTCGGAAAGAACGGCACAGAACTCCCGCTTACTTCCTCGGTCATCATATTCTGTCGTTGAATAATTATTCTTAGGCGGTGCCATCTCTTTCTTTATCCGCTTGCCTTCACTGTCCTGAACATAAACGGACGGAATAAACCAATTCTCGGAACATATCGTTTTTACTTTTACGGTGTAACGAATATTTTCAGCGGCAAGCTGATCATCCTTTCCGACAATCATCGTCCAGCTTGTCCCTGAGGATTCGGCATAAGCAGCACTGGTATTATAGCTTAAATCCAGCTTATCCCCCGATGCACTGATGGTATAATCATCCCCCTGCCTCGTCCATAAAACTTTATCGCCTTTGGCCATCTCCCCGCCGATAAACAAATCATCTACCGTTACCATGGTCAGCTCTACCGGCGTATACCTGGTTAAATCCACAACCAGGCTTTTGCGTTCTAACGGCAATAAAGATGCAGGTGCTATTCCTCCATCATCCTCATCGGTAAATTCCTTTTCTTCCGGATAAACAATAACCTTATCCCCGCCAATATTTAAACTCATCTGTGTTACTGCATCTTTTTCCCACGAAGCAGATACATAAAACACATGTCCCCCGATTTCCACGGAATCGTCTGGTGTCATAAACCATTTACGTTCACGTTTTCCTTCAAAAACAAACTCCACTTCATACGGAAAGAACGGGTCTTTCTCCGGAATATGAATGGTATAGCTCCCATCCTCTTCAAATATGGCATCACCGATTTCATCTTCAAAAAAACTATCCCGGTCAACAACACTGTACTCATGTTTACCTGTATTGAAGATAATTTCTTCTTTTTCTGCTGCAGTCTTTTTTTCCGGATTCTTTAAGGCTTCCTTCTTTTCTTCCCCGGCCTTTACCTCATCCTGCTCTTTTTCTTCCGCCTTTTCTTCGGCCTTTACCTCATCCTGCTCTTTCTTTTCGGTCTTTTCTTCGCCTTTTTCCTCGTCTGCCTCCTGCGCATTTCCCGGGCTTGCTTTCTTTTCCTTTTCACCGCTTTCTGCTGCCTCCTCCAGCACCAGACTTTGCGCGGGCGGCTGTGTTCCTGCCAGGACTGGCTGGGTAGGAATCATAAGCAATGCTGCCAGAACCGCAGCAAGCCCCTGTTTCACTTTTCTCATCTAGCTTATATCTCCTTTCATTTTCTCTATATCCACTCCAGCTTTGCTACAATCCTGACAATCATAAGCTTCTGGAAAGAATATACCCGGTAATTCATACGCATTATCATCCTTTATTCAGGATTAATTTAAAATGGCTCCTCTTCCGGTGCCGGCGCGTTTTCATCATCGCGTTGTTCAAGAATCTTTTCCAGCTTTTCGCAAAAGTCAAACTGCACCTCATCCTGAAATCCCAGAGCATAGATATGTTCGATATCCACATGATCAAAAACGGCTGTAGCCTCCGATCCGATATAACCTTCCGGGTACGTACAGCCGCAGTAATCATAAACCTTGCCGCTGTCATCCCCCTGTAAATACTTCACATAACCCAAAATCATCAGCCGTTTTTCGCCGCCGTATAGGGATACGACCGAACCGATTGGCAATGTACGCTCAAACATTAATTTTCCCCTCCCTGCTCCTGATCCGCAGTTTCCTGTCCTTCGGTTTTCTGCTCTTCCATTTCCTGATCCGTTGTTTCCTGCTCTTTGGCTTCCGATTCCTGACTTTCCTGTCCTCTTCCAGCCCCATCCTCGATAGCAGCCATTTCCTTGGCCACTTCCTTTAAATGGTTCATAAACGCAAAATACTCCCCATCCTGATAGCCGACAGCCAGCACCTGATCAATCTGCGTGTGATCAAACGTGTAGACCTCATTTTCATCCCGCAGTCCAATCGGATACATAAAACCGCAGTAATCCCAGATGTACCCGGGCACGGTTTCATTTTCAGCCAGGTACCCGGAAATCATCGTTGCTGCCGTGGAATCCTTTAAGACAACCATGGTTCCAATCGGAAAATACGTAACATCTCTTGTCATACTACTATTCCTTTCTTCTTTGATTTTTCCTGTCGTTTCCCGGACAGGACAGTAACATTATAGCCTTATACCAGGTTTCCTACAAGCATGTACCATCCGTCCTACTTAAACCATCTCTTAAATCCTTCCTAGGCAGACTTGGCTAGTCCCGAAGCCGCTTTAACCGTACCGCTTAAATCAACCTCCAGCTTCACACTCCCACCTATACCAAAGGATGCACCTACATCAAAACTGATCTTCCAGTCCTTCACCCCGACTTCCGCATGGGCACCAATACCCACATTGATCGATCCTTTCACTCCGACATCTGCCCCGGCAAACTTCACTTCTTTGGTCAGGGAGGCTTCTGCCGCTATTGCCTCTGCGGATAGTTTTCCGTGAACGGTTGGATTAATATTACCTTTTGCATCCTTTAAACCAATGACCGCTTCGCCCTTAACTTCTGCTTTTCCAAACGCCACATCGCCCTTGACATAGTGTCCGAAATATTTGCCTCCAATATAACGTTCAAAATCTGCCGAAAAAGCAGACACAGAAACGCCCAGACTTACACCGGCAGCCAGGCGGAGTTTTTTCTGTTTGCTTTCCGGATCAATATAATATAGTCCCGCATAAAGTTCCGCTGCTGCTTCGCGTTTTAAGACATCAGCATTATAAGTAAAATGGGTAGAATCTTCCTTGCCAAAGGTATTCCCGTTATGAAATACCGACTCGGTTTTTTTCGCGCTCAGCTCCCAGATCTTTGCCGCTTCAATCTTACTTTTTTCCAGTTCATCTTTATTTTTGGAAGCAAAGGAAATTTTATTTTCTTCTATTTTCGAGTCATCAAACTCGTTTTCGTATTTCCCGTAGTTATTTTTTATTTCGGTTTTTTCATAATAACTCCACGAAGAGGCATCCATTAATTTCGGGAGCAGGCCCCCGGGAGTCCCCGGCAGTGAAAACGGATCGATTTGCCCAGGATTCAAACTGCCCGGCCCGATGGTCATAACCCCGCTGGCTGCTGACATTGCCGTCGTCTTCACGATTTCTGCCATGGGCACCCGTTTTCCGGCAAGCCGCAGTTCGGTCGTTTCGCAGGTATTAACCACATTCTGCAGGGTTGATGTGGAATTGTAGATTTTTCTGCTGTGGGACGCTGTATTATTCTGTGCCGTCCGCAGGCGCTGTCGGATTCTTTCTTTCTGTGCAATTTCAAAACTCAGCCCGTTTTGAATTCTTCGTATCTGATCTTCCAGCCCCTGCATCTGCCGGGCGATATTGTTTAAATCCTGTGCCAAAGACCGCACGTTCTGCGACTTTATCTTAAATTCACTCATACCACGACCACACCTTTCTCTTTATTCTTCGGTTACTCCCGCGCCTTGCTTCTCCTGTGTCATCCCCTGTTAGTACCAGCATCAGCGACAGATTATCCCCCGCCCCGTTATTAAGCACCTGCTCTCGGATATTTGCTGCTGCCTGATCCAGATCCCTGCCCTGCAGCGCTTCCATTGCCTGTTTCCTTAAATATTCTTCCGGGCAGTACTTATAAATCCCGTCACTGCACAGCATAAACAGCGTTTCCTCTTTGCAGGAGTCACTCTGTACAGAGCACTGGAACTTCGGCTGTACACCCACGGCCCGCACCAGGCGTCCATAATTTTTATTCCTCTTAATCTCATCTTCGCTCAGTCCCGCAATCATCTGCTGTTGGTTTTCCCAGACATCATCGCTGGTAAGCTGGCAGAATTCCCGCTTTAACCACCGCCCCTTTCCCTGGTAGCAGCGGCTGTCCCCGCAGGAAAACACAGCCCATGCGCCGTGATCCACCCACAGGGCAACCAGCGTAGACCCGCAAAGTTCCCCCTTTTTCGTACCGGAATAAATTTCCTGGTTGACTTCAGAAAAAATTTTTTTCAGTTCCTCCACTCCGCCAAAGAATCCCGGACGGGATAAGGAAGCCCTGTAGCCATCCCACCAAACGGAGGTTTTTTTCACAATCGCCGCACTGGCCCACGCTCCGTCCTGATGGCCGCCCATACCGTCAGCCACAAGGAAAATCCCGCTTTCCCCATCTGCGGCACAAAACAAACCATCCTGGTTTTCATTCATCTTCAGCCCAATCTCACTCAACGCCGTATAACGGATACTCATTATCGAATTTCAACCCTCATCATCAAATTGCCCAGTTTTAATACGCATCCCGTATAAATCTCTGCTCCCCCCACAACCTGCTTTCCGTCCATATAGGTGCCGTTGGAACGACTTAAATTCTCCACATAAACCTTCCCGTTTTCCCCGTAAATCCGGCAATGCCTTCCCGACACGGTTTCCTCATAATTTAACCGAATCTGGCACTCATCGTTATAGCCCACCAGCACGGAAGAATCTAAGGATACTTCAAAGCGCCGGATAGGATTATTAACATCTTCAAGAATCAGGGTATGTACGGCCTCTTCTCCCCACACAAACATCGTCGAGCGCCTGGGGGCTTCCTCGACACCGGCCATTTTGGTCGTCCGCTTTACCACATCCGTATCCGCCCCCGGCACATCATCTTCCCGTCTGGGTTTGGCGGAAACAAACTGGTTTTTCTTTTTCTGCCTCTGGGCAAGGACAATCACAACTGCCGCAAGCAGACCCACAAGCATCATCCCCACCCCGATAAGGATCAGCGGAAGAAAATTCTTTTTTTCTTCAGGTTCCGGCAGCTCCGGTTCTGCTTCCGTCGTCGGTACAGGAACGGTTGTTTCCGGCACCGGCTTTACCTCTTCCGTTGTGGTTTCTTCAATTGTGTGAAACGGCATCATCACTTCAACCGAATCCGAAATGCTCTGTTCTCCGGACGTGATTACCAGATTAACTCCTTTTTTTGTTCCGTCACATTCCTTATCCTTTGGCGTTACGGTAACTTTAAGTGCCCGATTTAACTCGGCGATTTTCTGGATAACCTCCATCGGATCGGACACTTCGTCGAGCATCCACGATTCCCCGCCGGTCGTTCTCGACAGGGCGAACATATTTTTTAACTGCTCATTATTCTTTTTATAGGTGCAGCCCAGGGTAAAAATCGGATAAGGTGTTTTTTCCAGGGCAGCATATAATTCTTCTTTGGTATAACCAATGGATTTATTATCAACACCATCTGAAATAATAATGATACGTTTCAGTGCTGCAGAGTTTTCTTTATTGATTTCTTCTAACATCGCATAGAGCACATCGGTAAGATAGGTTTCCTGATCCTGATAGGTAATCTGGTCAATCGCCTGCTTTACCTGCGCATAATCCCCGCATTTCTGGACCAGATACTGTATCTCATCTGAAAATACCGCGATGGTAAACTGCTCCCTCTCCATCCGGTTTGCCGCCAGTTCCGACATAATCGTGCGGATCAGCGGACGGTATTTTTCCGTAACCGAAAGGGAATTATCCAGTAAAATTATGGTTTCTATCGGAATTTCTTCCTCGGCAATGGGATGGCTTTCAATCCTTTCGGCTTCACTCGTCCCAATCTGACACTGCATTTCACAGCCATCCCCGGGATTTTGAACATATAAAATAATCTCTTTATCCTTTACGGCAAAACTGTAAATCCCCCCGGTGTAGGCGGCAAATACAATCTGCACACAGAAAGCCGCAGCCAGCAGCCCTGTCAACAACGTTTTTCCCCATATATTCTTCATCGGTTCTTCCAATCCTCTCAAGGCTTTACCCCGGATTCCCGGGACAAAGCCTTTCTTTTTCAGATTCATCTTTAAATATAATCGGTCTTCAATGAGCGGTTTGCCTGAACATTCTTGCTTTCTGACTTCTCGTAATTGGTTGCCATCTCCTGCAAATCCTGTACATGTTCAGCAATCTTTTTATTTACTTGGTTCATATCTTCCTGAAGACGGGAGAACTGCTGGATATAAGCCGAAGCCGCATCGCCTTCAAAAGCGCTCCGCAGAGAAGTTACCTTCTGCATCATCGTAGACATTGTGGAATTTACGGTACGGTTGCTCTGTCCGAAAGAAGTTGATGTTGTTTTCAACACCTGAGGGGTTACTAATAATTCACCTTGCATAGTAGAATCTCCTTTTCTTTTTTTTGTTTGTCGTCTTTACTCTTTACCGTAGTTTCGCATTAAGATTTTCTTACGCGGGCAATGCTGGTATTGGTATTTTCTACCCGATCATACTCATCCGCATTCTGACGAAGCACACGGATAAAATCCATGATACCCTTAATAAACTGTTCAAATTTCTGAACATCTTTCTGAAATTCCCGGTCAAATGCCGTGCGGGCATCTCCTCTCCACTGCTGCCCTAACGTTCCGTTTAAGGTTCTTAACTTCTCTACCTCATTCTTAAACTTATTGTTCAGGGTTTCAAGCTCGTCTGCTCTCTGTCTAAGTGTCTGCGGTGTTACTCTGATTTTCGCCATGATTCATCCTCCTGATTTTTTATCTATTGCAACTACCTGATATTCAGGCAATTTACCGAATATAGTTGTTCTGCCCCGGGCATCGCCCTGAGGTTTTAAAAAACGCTTCGAAAACGCCTCTGCTTCTTAATTTCTCCTGCGTGCGGCAATCGCATAGGCCCGCATCTCTGCGTCGTAGACACGCTGCGCAATTCTGCGGATATCGTCTGCAATCTCATTTAACGCCCGGGCGGTCTGCTCGATATCGTTCTGGAGCTGTCCCTCTTTTCTTAAAAACAGCCTTGCATTTGCCCCTGTCCACGCTGACGACAGGTTATTTATGGAGGAATTCAGCTGATTTCGGGAAAGGGAGCGCAGGTTTGCCGCCACCTGATCGATACCCGCCGCATCATTCCTTGCCTTTGCAAAGTTCATCTTAATCCGTGATTTGCTTTTCATCCTGCAGCCTCCTAAATATAGTCCGTGCGAAGCGAACGGTTTACCTCGGTAAGCCCGCGCTCCGTGGTTTCAAAATTATTCGCCATCAGCTTTAAATCCTCCGGATGCTCTTTCAGCCGTACAAGAATGTAGGAAATATCTTCCCTCTCGTCTTCAAACATCCTCCGGTGATGGTTCCCGGCTTCTCCCACCCAGTAAGAAGACGTCCGGCCAACCACTCTCTGCAGTTCGTCAAATGTCCGCTCCAGGTCAGAGATTACGGACGATACGACATTGGCTTTTGCAACCATGGTATTGGTATCCACCAAAATCGATGAACCGGAAAACCTGGCCCTCACCGATGCTATCGCCTGCGGAGTCCACACTGCCATCTTCATCCCTCCCAAACTATATTTTCAGTGCGCTGACCAGGGCATTCACCCGGTTATCACACTGGTCATATTCTCTTTTGGCATTTTCCATCGCCCCAATCATCTCACGAATCGTCCTGCAAAGATTATCCAACGATGTACAATCCGTCTTAAACTGGTCATTGAACGCCTGATTGGAAGGGCCCTGCCACATCCGGTTTAATTCCTGGATTTCCTGAACCATCTTTGCCTTGTCTTTTTCCAGTCTTGCAAGCAGCGTCGTAAGCTGCGCCGTATCCCTGGCAAGTGTTGCCGTATTCACTGCAATCTCCCTGACTGCCAATCTGACCGCCTCCCTCTACCACATCATTTTCTCTAATAAACCGCGCAGATCGCTTAAATTTCTCCTGCTCACCGATTCCCGCAATGCCTTTTTCTTTACATTTTCGCTGTAATCGATAATCCGGGCCTCCGTGTTTTCATACTGGCAGCATATCTGTGCGGCTGCCGTCCCAAACAGGATGCAGTACCGCGCAAAATGTGCAAGCTTTTTTTCGCACTGAAGAATCCGCCCAAGCGGTTCTTCTACATTCGATAACTCTAATTCTGCAAGTTCCTTTCGGATTTGTGCCAATTCCATTTCACAGGTATTGATTTTTCTTCGTATCTGCGCCATATCCTCCGGTATCTGCTTCATGGGTATTGTCTTTATATTCACCTGCATCTTGTTGTTCTCCTTGACTGCCCTAACTATAGCACAGCCGCTTTTCCATATCGGTAAATCCTGACAAAGCGTCATTTTTTGCTGACGAATAACCGATTACACCAGCAAAAGCCTGTCGGCATTGCAGATTCCCTGCTCCGCAAGACTTTCCCGGTAGGATAAAATACGCCTGCTCTCTTCCGAGCAAAGACTGAGTTCCGCCACATTGCCCTGAAGCGCACACTGCTCTTTCTGCGCGATAACCTCCGCCAGTTCTGCAATTAATGTTTCTACAGGAACCTGTTCCTCAACATTAAACTGATACTTCCTCTCCATGGAAGGTACTTCAATATCCACAATAATCATTTTAACTTACTTCCCTCCAGAAAAACGTCTGTAGTTCCTTTCTTGTTTCAACGGCATCGGGCATAATCTGCACGGGGTTTTCTTTCCCGGACAAAAGATCCTTATCCGGATCGCACCATAAAAACCACAGGTTGGCACAGCCCCGGCACAGGATTAAATCACGGCACAAACGCCCGCTGCTGTTTTGTATAAAGCGGATTCCCGTGCAGGGAACATCCCCCAGCCTGTCCTTAATTTTTTCTATCCATAAGCGTATGCCCAAACCTGCTCCCGGATAAGTGCACTCCTGCAGAAGTTCTCGTTCATGAATTGCCAGTGCATTGATCTCGATCAGCTCCGCCGCCTCATTTTCAGACACGGCTTCAGCTGCCGGGATTTCCATGATCTCTTCCATCCACGCCCAAAACTCGTTCTGCGCTTTGGCAGACAGGCGAAAATCCTTCCCTGTTCCTGCTGTATTTTCCAAAATAACCGCCACGTTCCCGGGATAAATCATCCTCTGCGGCTGCCCTTCATCGCCGGATTCCATAAGCAGATAACCCGAAGAGGCTTTCATTGACGCAATGCTTTCCTCCATTTCTTTGGACAGCTTTATTCCATCCGCTTCCACCGTAAGCAAGCCTTCCTGCACTAGACCGTAGACGGCTTTGATCATCTGCCGTTCATCCACCTCTTTCGCCCCTGGCAGGGGAAAACAGGCAATTTCTTCGATCCCTCCGGCAATCAGCATTATTGAAAATTCCAGCCGCGATAAAAATACAGCACGTTCACTCATCCTTTAAATACTCCTTAAGGGCTTTTCTGTAGCTTCTTGAAAAGGGAACTTCCACATCGTCCGCCATTACAATCACATGCTCGGACAGATTTAAGTTCCTTGCCCGTTTCATATTGACGATATAGCTTCGATGACAGCGCACAAAACCTGCGGGAAGACGGTCTTCCAGAGCCTCTAAGGCATCATAAAACCCGTATTCACAGCTTTTTGTGCGGACAAAGATCTTTTTTTCCTTTGCCTCGAAATAGTCAATCTGCCCCAGCGGAATGTACTGTTTTCCCTCCCGCGTTTCCACCAGGAAGGTATCCGCCTGCCCGCAGTCAAATCTTTTTGTCAGCACTTCAAATAAGTCCTTCATCACCTGCTCTAAGTCCTGGCGGTTCACCGGCTTCATCAGGAGCGCCCCCGGAAAAATCCCCGGCTTTAAATAAGCCATGGGCGATACGGAAATATCGGCAACCACCATTAAAAACGCATCGCGGTGGAAACTGCGCATTTTTTCCAGGGCCGTTAATGCATCTTTCACCGTTACATCCCAACTGATGAAGTCCAGCACCGGCTCCGCAGCCAGCAGCGCTTCTGCCCCGGAAACACTCTGGGCATAAAGATAAGACCACATCTCGTCGGTATAAATTGCCGCATACTTTTGGATAACCTTTAAAAGCTGTTCATATTCGGCTTTCTTTTTTAACAGCGCCAGATGGGTAATCATCGCTCACCTCTGGCAAAGGGCGTTACGATGTGTGCGGTTCTGGAAGTATTTCCCAGCGGCATCAGCCCGCAGCCCGGTTTATCCCCGGAAGAAAGCTCTTTATAGCCCAGGCCCGGAAATTCCATAAGGGTAAGGGAATCGGCAAATCCGCCCAGATGAATTCCTGTCTTATAATAGGTAAAGGATTCAAAGACACTCTCGCCAACGACATTCCCTGTCTTATCCGAATTTAATGCGGCAAAGAAATAGATATTCAGCATCGCACCCTTTTCCTGGAAGTTGGTCATTGCGCCGTCGATACCGTACTGATGTTCGTTCCGGTGAAGAACTTCCGTGTAATCCACAAGATCCGCAAGAAAAATAAAATAAGGTTCATAATTCTTATCCATGGCCGCAAAGATTTCATCATCCTCCATGGCCTGTTTCTTATAACTCTGCCGCACGGCATTTCTCTCCTGAAACTGAGGAATCAGCTCCTCAACCAGACGAAGGTACTCGGTTTCGTCCTGGATATATTCTGCGCCGAGAGCTTCTGCCTCGCTGCTTAGTTCTGTACTGTTAAATTCGACCACCGCAACCTTTCCGCGCTTTTTGGATGCCGCCCTTATCATAATCCGAAGAAGGTTGGTCTTTCCGCTTCCTTTCTTTCCGGTAATCATATAGCAGTAAGTCTGTTTTAAATCCACCCCTGTAATCGCCGCAGTCGCCAGGTTATAGCCCACGGGCAGAAGGCCGGGAGTTTCAATCTGTTTCTGCACTTCTTCCTGTGCGTAAAATACAGACCAAACCGGTTTTTCCGGAATCTGCGGAATGGGCTTTGCAGATTTTCCTGTCCAGGATGCCGTCATCGCATGGCAGCGCTCAGCGATACGCTCAATACGCTGATAATCGTCCGCAGCCTCCAAAGCAATACAGGTCTGGAATTCCAGAATCACACCGTCAACATCCACTAATCCTCTTCCGGCTATCCCGGCTTCGGGAAGAGTCGAAATCTGCATTGAGCGAAGGATATCGCTGTAGGCAAACTTATCCTGCATCTCCAAGGATACGGCGCGGCGGATATTTTCGCTTAGCTTGCTGTTTATTTCCGTGCTATTAAAGCCGGCCCCGGAGATCAGCAGATAAATTCCGTTTGCCGTACAGTCCCTTGAAATCTGCAAGAGGAGATCATCGTAGACTTCATCCGTTTTCTCACGGAAATTGGCGATATTATCGATAACAACCACAACCGCCGGACATACCATTCCATTCTTATTCACATACTGATAATAATTTCCGCCGCTGAACAATGCTTTTCGCTCCTGCAGCATGGACTGCAGCATATGGAAAAAGTTTCCTACGGCATCCAAATCATTTTCATATAAAATCCCGCCGACATGGGCATCCCGGGCAAAGGCTTCCATCATCCGGCTGCTGAAATCCAGAATATAAAAATTCACATATTCCGGAGAATAGCTTTGCATTAAGGAATAAATCACGGTCTGCAAAAAGGTGCTCTTTCCGCTCATACCGGTTCCGCACACGGCATGGTTTCCGTCCTGGGCAAAGTTAAGTACCAGGGGCATCTGGAACTGGTTTGCTGGGTCGTCGCAAAGTCCCACCATAGCTTTTAATTCCCAGCGAGCTTCCTGTGCGGGCCACTGCCCGTCTGCAAATGCCTGCTCTTCATATCCGTCGAGTGCACACAGAGCAAGCTGACACGGCAGTACGGGAAGCCACAGAGGCTGCTGCTGCTGATAACCTGACGAAACCGCGGTCTGCCTTAAATGTTCTACCACAGCGTCCAACTGTGATTTTTCTTTCATCTCCGGCAGCTTCAGCTTGCGGCTTTCCGAGGCATCCAAAATATAGCGGCAGATCTCCTCCGCTTTTTGCTTCGCGGCATAGACCGCACAGGCTTCGTCGTACAAATCCATGAAATTATGCAGAAGGCGGGAGTTGTATTCATTTTCAGGATACTCAATACCGGCTTCTTCCAGAAACTTATAGTACACCGAGAGATCTTTTCCTTCGGTCTGTACGGCAACCTCATATAACGAGGCAATCCAGTTTAACTTTGCTGCTGCCTTTCTCTTGCTCTTGGTATAGTTTCCGACAAGCCCTGCCCTTCCTGTGCTGGTTAAAAGCTGTGCAATCACCTGTTTTGCGCTGCCGCCTTCCCCGTCGTAAATGGCCCCGCTCCAGCCGGACTGGAACTGTTCATAAAGCTCGTCATTGCCCACCTGAAGATAGCCTCTTCCGGCCTGGGTCAGATAGGCGGCATCCGGCTTATGCAGCATATCCATACTGTCCTGGCGATCCTGCACCCGCAGACAGAGTTTAAACTTGGAGTTGCTCCATATATTATCATCCACGGTTCCGCTGGGCTTCTGCGTCGCCAGAATCAGGTGTACGCCAAGGCTTCGTCCGACCTGGGCCACACTGATCAGTTCCCGCATAAAATCCGGTTCTTCCCGCTTAAGTTCCGCAAACTCGTCGATAATAATGAAAAGATGCGGCACGGGCTGCCTGGTCTCCCCGTTTTTATAAAGGCGCGTATAGGCATTAATGTTATTGACCCCATTCTCATTAAAGACCCTCTGACGGCGGAGATTTTCACTTTTTATCGAAACCATGGCACGGTGCACCTGATTTCCGGAAAGGTTGGAAATCTGCCCCAAGATATGGGGAAGCCCGGAAAACAGATTCCCCATACCCCCGCCCTTATAGTCGATAATAAAGAAACCGATATCATCCGGGCTGAAATTTAAAGCCAGCGAAAGCATATAGGTCTGTAAGGTTTCCGATTTACCGGAACCTGTAGTACCCGCAACCAGACCGTGCGGCCCGTGATAACGCTCATGCAGATCCAGATAGCAGTACTGCCCGCCGGATTTAATGCCGATCAAGGATTTCATGCTGTCATAGGTACGGTTCTTTTTCCAGCGCTCCAAAACATTGAACTCCTTCAGCGAGGTAACGCCGTACATCTCAAAAAAAGTCACTGCACCCGGAATTTCGCCGCCGACCTCTACTTCATTGACCTCTAAATGAGAAAGCATCTTGGCGATTTTGCAGAGAGCCTTGATGTTCATCGTGTCAAATTTCACCGGAATACCATTATTTCGTCCGCTTTTCACATTAAAAATCCCCTGGTATTCGGTGTCATTTTGAATAATGCATTCACAATTATTGGGCAGATCCGCGTATTTTTCCGCCATTAAAATCGTGGTAATTCCCAGATTTTTTTCCTTGTCATAGATGTATTTGTTAATCAGCTCTCCTTTTAAAAGGGATTCATCTTCCACAAAAAGCACATAGTGCGGGTTAAATTTCATCCGTTCTCCGCCGGGAAGCGACATCTCTTCACCTCTCTGGCGCAGAATCTGCGTTAAGTCATAGCAGACATCACTAGCCTGCGAAGGGTCTAAGGAAACATAGCGGTTCTTTTTATTCTGCGACCATACATGAGGAAGCCACAGGGCAAAGCTCCACGCATCCTGTCCGTTAAACTTTTCATCCCGTGTAATAAACGCCATCTTGACATCGGTATAGCAGTTCTGTGTGGCAAGCTGTGCTGCAAGCGTGTAGACCACCGGATAGGCCCCTGCCTTTTTTTCTCCTCCGACGATGCCTATTAACGTATTTTCTTCCAAATCAATCCCCACCGGGACATCGTGCAGGGTTTTATAGCTTTCTTTAATAAACTTAGGCTTATCCGCCAGGGAATCATTGATGAGCTGAAACTTTTCCTTGGGAACTTCGATGGCAATCTGGAACGGGCGATCGCCCACACCCAGCCGATGGTACAGAAAGTCTTCATGGGAACGGTTTCTTCCCCATAATTCATCGGATATCCTGCTCCCGTTTCCAATCACCTGATCCACGGACGGATAGCGCTCTTTAAGGATTTGTATGCTTTCCATGTACTTTTTCTTCACCTGCTCCGAACAGGTCAGAAGATATTCGCTGTAGGCATCAAAGCGCCGGGTTTCATTCTGCCTGGCCTTTTTCCGGGCATATTTCATATTGGAAACCGCCCAATAAGCGCCGAAAATCCCGGAAAACAGCGCGGTAATTAATCCGGTGTACATGTAAACGCCGCTGGAGGCTCCGCCCATCCTGCTGCTGATAATCGCCATGCCGCTCCCCATCATCATGGGAAGCATCATCGTAAGCGAAGGGCCGATAAGCATGATTAACGGCATCTCCTCCTCTTCCCCCGGAGCCGGCGGTGCTTCGATCTCTATCGTATCGGTATCTAAAGACTCCATATTCCGCGGAGAACGATGGTAAAATACTTTTTCGCTGTGCAGGGGCTCTGCCGGATCGATCTTTGGCTCGATTGTCCGAAAATCAAAGTTTTTGAGAACCGAGAAATCCAGCTTAAGGTTCGGACACTGGTGAACGGCCAGCATCTTTCCCAGATAGACCATATGAAGCCCCCAGATATTGATATGATCGCCAAATTCCAGCACACGGCTTCCGTGCACGCGGATATCATTGACAAAGACGCCATTGGCACTGCGGTCATTTAAGATCCAGCGCTCCTGCTGCTTGTTCAGTTCTGCATGGCTCCCGGAGATAATCTGTGCGCCGCCGTAGAACGCCGAATACGTCACTGCATTTCCGGCGGCTGTGCCTATGGTCACTTTGCTGATATCATGCAGGCTGTACTTATCATAGACATCGAAGGGGCTTTCCACCATGCGCACCATAATGGCCAGCACTTCCTTATAAGCCGAAACCAGGGTGTAGCTGTCCTGATCCTCCAGTGCTTTTTTGTCGTAATCGACGTCGCCCATATGTATCCGTTCATCCATCTCCTGGAAATACCATTTTCCGTCCAGAACTTCCAGCTTCAGCGCGATATCTTTACGGATCTGAAACATAGAATGCTCTAAAAGCAAAGTAACTTCCGTATCGTTTTCTGCCGGAAGAACGAATTCCTTAAATGCATTTTTGCTGTATACAGAAAGAATAACACTCATACCGCTTTCTCCTTATCCCCCGTAATCTTTCGATTTTCCAATCCTCCTCTATCCCTTGAGATAAAAAACCTGAAAAATCGTTTCCTGAATTTTAATGCTGTCCTTTGACTTTAACCGAATCCCGCATCCGTCAACAATGGCTGTCTTTTTACCTCGCCGAACCGAAACCTCATGGCTTCCTAAGGAGCGCACACAATAGCTGTCCTTCTGGAAAAAGATTTCGCACCAGGCATTTGCGCCTTCCGGGCCGTTTAATATCCCCGCAGTACCGAACTGTTCCCCTAAAATAACGGTTTCGCCGGCACGGAAGATATATTTTTTTTCGGAAAGCTTATTTTTTTCGCTGATCTGCAGCAGCGGAAGTTTTTCTTTATTCTCTTGCTTTTCTCCGGTTGTATAATTCACCCTATAGGGCCGGTGAGGAACCGAATCGATATCGGCGGCCGGCTCTAACTGGTTGGCGAGCGCCTGTTTTAATACATCTTCCCTGACCTTTTTATTCGCCTGGAATTTTTCTTCCCGGATTTTTTTTCGCCGTCCCCGAAACCAGACAAACAGCACGATTCCAAGAACGATTCCTGTTCCCAGCAGAATTGTCATCATCTTTCCCATACTGTGCACCTTTCGTTATCCTTTTGACGGATGTGCTGCTGCTTGCTCATCCCCATCAGCCGGCTGCGTTGCCGCTTGCCCGTTCACATCAACCCGGCTGCTGTTACTGTTCACGGGGCTGTGCCTGATAAGCCCTTCCCATCTCTACCAGTTCCTCTAAGGAATACAGCGGACACTGGCGCAGGTTTCCGGAGGTATAGTCAAAGATCAGCATCCCGTCGGCATAATCGCAAAGTCCCGGCAAATACGCTAACGTCTGGAGGTTTTTATCCAGCAAAAGCCCGTAGCGCTCTCCCGCTGCACGGATATATTCGGTAAGAATGTACTCTCCGGCCTGGGTAACGTAGGTCAGGTAAGAGTCTTCCTCCAGCACCGCTATCTTTCGCCCGGTTTCCCGGTCATAGACCTCCGGTGCCTTGTGAAGCGAAGAGCTAATCCTGTACTGGTCGGTGAAAAACTCCTCATCCAGATTTTTTTCCGGCGGCATTCCTGTCACCTCCGACAGCAGGGAGCCGTCTTTGGCACTGTAGCAGCGGACGGTTCCGTCATACCAGATAACCTCCAGCCAGGAATCCTTATCGCTTCTACGAAACTGCTGATCGTAAATCTGTTCTGCATCCGGAAGCTTTACCTCGGCTAAAATATTTCCTGCCCGATCATAAAGGCGAAACTGCCGGTAATCAAAAAGCATCACCGTCTGCCCATCCCGGCTGATACGTGCCTCGTCATGACTGTAGCGTGCATCATAGGATAAAAGCAGGGCTTCCTCATGGTTTTCCAGCTTCATCATCCGCACAGAAGGCTCGTTCCGGTTTCCCAGGAGGGCATATTTTCCGGAAATACGAAGAAAATCACAGTTTTCCTTACAGGCTTCGGATGACATCCGGTTTGCCCCGCGGTCATAAAAGGAAAAACCAGGTCCGTCCGTGCCAAGCAGGACATAGTCCTTTCCGACCGAAAAACCGGTAATCTTTGCATCCTCTGCATAAGCAAGCTCGGTTTCCTTTAGTGTCGCCGGATCAAAGCTTACCAGTAAGTTTCCATTGGCCAGATAAATTCCTGCTTCCTCGGCAGTAAGAAGAAAAGGATCGGGCGAACTGTGCCCGCCGATATACTCCGCCGCTTCTGTATCGACAAGTCCAAACAGGGACTCTGCGCTCTCATTTGCGGCAAACGCAAAATACTTTCCGCAAAATCCTCCGGAAAAAAAACGGTAATCCGAGCGGTCAAAGATAATTAAATCATTGTCCGGCTTTGTCAAATCAAAAATCTGCAGCCCGCCCTCCGAAAAGCTGACGGCAAGCATTGTTCCGTCACGGTTGAGCGAAAAAACCGAGGACTGCGGATTGGTAAAAATATCGTTCGCCGGAACCGGCATCCTCTGCCCGTAAAACGAACACTCTTTTATCCGGCTGCCATCCGTTACCCGGTAGATTACGGCGCGGTCTTCATCGCGGTTTACTGCCGCTGCCACCGTACCGTCCCCGGATACCGCCAGAGCCGTAGCCTCTTCGCCGACCCACCGTACTCTTCCTTCGTTTACATCATAGGCGGTTATACCCTGATCGCCTGCGTAAATGATGGTATATTCATCCGCAAAAACAAGTTCTGCCAGCGCCGAATGCAAAAGGGGCAGGCGGACAATCTCCTGCTGGCTTTCCATCGAAAAAACGATGGCTTCATCCTGACAAAGCACGGCAAAACAATGGCCTTTTGGGGATGTTTCTATCCCGAAAGGAGCCGAAGGAATGCTCAGGCTATCTAAAGACTTAAAGCCATCCAACAAATCGTAAACTCCAAGAGCATCTGTCAGTGCCTTCTGTGCCTGCGGTGCAGAGGGGGCTTTAAAAATATCTTTTTTATCCGGAATGGCCTGCAGAGCTAATTTCACGGCCTCGGATACATTCCCCTCCGCAAGATAATTCGAGGAATATTCGGCCAACGCCAGAGCTTCTTTTGAACTTTCCATCTGTTTTAACCCGGTAAACGTACAGGCTCCCCCCACGAGAAACAAAAGGGAAAGCACTACCGAACTCAGGGCTATACGCCGTTTATGGCGAATATTTCTCCGATCCCCCGCATACAGATTTCGAAATGCACGCAGCATCTCGGCAGCAGACTGGTAGCGCATATCCGGATCGGGCTGCATGGCCTTTTGAATAATTTTAGAAACCTCCGGGCGGCAGACATCGCTCCCTAAAGGGATAACCTCCTCTGCATCATCCGCCGGATGCCTTCCGGAAATCAAATGGTATAATGTAGCGCCCAGGCTGTAGATATCCGAGCGCACATCCAACGTAACCAGGTGCTGCCCGCTGCTTCCCGTTGATAAAGGCGATATAGGCGAACCGCCGGAAGGATTCACCAGCCTGGTTACCCGCTTTCCTGATGTATGGCTTTCTGCCTGGTTTTTAACAGGTTTTTCAATAGGTTTCTCCAGTCTTCTGCGTCTTCGGTTTCTGTCGCTGCAGTACTCGATCCCGTAATGCTCCGGAGAAGCATAGCCCTGGCTGAATCCCACCTTCACCGCTCCGTCTTCCCCTAAAGCAAGGGCGATATTATAGTCAATCAGACAGATATTCCCGTTCGGACGCAGCATAATATTCGCCGGCTTGATATCCCCGTGCAGGATGCCGTAGGGCGGCTGGCTGTGCAGGTAGTGCAGCGCCTCTAAAAGCTGGCAGGCCCAAGCAATCACCTGCGGCTGCGGGGCAATCTCCCCTCTTTCTAAGAATTTATCCAGGCTCTCACCCTCGATAAAATCCATCACCGTGTACACCGCGTTATTTTCCTGCACAAAATCATAGACCTGAGGAATATAGGTATGACTCAGATCCTTTAACATATCCACTTCCCGGCGCAGCAAATCCGCCCGGGTATTTAAGGTACGCTTGTCTTCCTTAATAACAATCTTTTTTTTCAGCCGCAAATGCTGCCCCAGATAGACGATTCCTCCGCCTCCGGACCCCACCTGGTTCTGTATCTCATAGATACCCGCAATGACTTGTGACATCATCTCATCCCCCGTATATCTGCCTTAGCGCATGGTCAAAAATCACGTCCGTACACGCTCTAACGCTGTAGTTTCCCATAATCCTCTTCAAGCTTTTTTTTCAGTATTCTCCCGGTAATCAGGAACAAAACCAGACAGAATACTCCGCTTAACGCTGACAGCGCCATAATTCCTATACCGCCCCAGAATAACCACTCACTTCCCGAAAAAACCACGTTTTTTCCCCCTTATTGCTTTTTTCTGCATTTATTGCCTCTTTAACTCTCTTCAGAGCTTTAATCTCATGAATATTCTGCACATGCAGCAAATCTCCACCTGTCCAGGAATAACCATCCTGTTTTCTATACAAAATAATATCATTCATTTTGTTGTTTGTCAAATTCATTTTGTTGTTTTTCTAATGCCGATTCTTTTCGTTCTGTATCATAAAATCGGAGGTGATATCTTGAATTTTGGAGATGTGCTAAGAGAATTATTAGAAAACAGTAATTTAAGTCAAAAAAAAATGGCAGAAGATTTAAACATCTCTGCCAGTGCCGTAGGAAACTATGTGCGCAATAACCGTGAACCGGATTTTGAAACGCTGAAAAAAATTGCCGGGTATTTTCATGTTTCCATTGATTTTTTACTATCTTATTCCATGGACAACAAACACCCAGACTACCGCGACCAGAAACTTTTACAGATTTTCCACACCCTCACGGAAGAGCAAAAAGAACTGTACATTGAACAGGGAAATTTATTTATCAAAAGCAACCAAAAGAAAAAACAAAAATTATCTTCCTTAGGAGGCGAGAATAGGGGGGATTCTTTTCGGGCTTCGTAAAGTCTGGTTGCCAATTCCGCGAATCTCTGTTATTTGTGGCGTTGCTTGCCTTTCTTGACAAAGATAGGAAGAGCAGGCGAAAAATAAAAACAGCACTCCCCATCTCCTGCTCATGTTCACAGGAAGCACAGGGAAGTGCTGTTTCTTCTTTTTGCTTTTCAGATATCCCGTCTATATTTTTATCGTTCTTCTTACCTTTTTCAATCCTTCAAATATACCTTTTTTACTTCACAACTCTAACCCGAAGCACACCCTTGATCGCACGAAGCTTCTCGATCGTTTCCCGGGTTGGAGCAGTTTCCAGGTCAAGTAATGTATAGGCAACCTTATCGCGGCTCTTATTGGTCATATCGGAAATATTAATGCCCTGCGCCGCAAATGTCCCTGTTACCTGACCAATCATATTCGGAACATTGTCATGCATAACCGCAACCCGGCTGGCCATGCGGCAAACGCCCATATCGCAGGTCGGATAATTCACGGAATTTTTAATATTGCCGTTTTCCAGATAATCCATCATCTCCTGCACAGCCATCACTGCACAGTTATCCTCAGATTCCTCGGTCGAAGCGCCAAGGTGCGGAATGGCAATCACATTCTTCATCTTCACGGAATTTGGGTTCGGGAAGTCGGTCACATAGCGGCGAACCTTGCCGGATTCTAAAGCCTCGGCCATCGCCTCGTCATCCACCAGCAGATCCCTTGCAAAATTCAGCACAACTACCCCATCCTTCATCGAAGCCAGGACATCTTTGTTAATCATCTTCTTCGTCGCATCCATCAGCGGCACATGCACGGAAATATAGTCACATTCCTGATAAATGGTATCTACCGAAGTAATGTGCTTAACCGCACGGGAAAGCATCCAGGCAGCATTCACCGAGATAAACGGGTCATAGCCGTACACTTCCATCCCCAGAGCCGAAGCCGCATTCGCCACCTGCGCACCGATTGCACCCAGGCCGATAACCCCCAGCTTCTTTCCCTTAATCTCATAGCCGGCAAATGCCTTCTTGCTCTTCTCCACCGACTTGGAAATATTCTCGTCGTCCTGGTTAGCCTTGCACCACTCGATGCCGCCGACCACATCTCTGGCCGCCAACAGCATCCCGGCAATCACCAGTTCCTTAACACCGTTCGCATTTGCCCCCGGCGTATTAAATACCACGATACCCTCCTGGGCACACTTATCCAGGGGAATATTATTCACGCCCGCCCCGGCTCTGGCTACCGCCAGAAGCTTCTCGGGAAGTTCCATCTCATGCATCGAAGCGCTGCGGACTAAATAGCCCTCTGCCTCCTGCCCGTTATCGGTAATTTCATACTGATCCGTAAGTAAATCCAATCCAAACTTGGAAATCGGATTTAAGCAATGTAATTTCATACCTTTCATTCCTCCTGATTCACACATGATCGAAAGCGGCATTGGCTTAGCTGTGCTTTTCTTCAAAATCCTTCATAAAGGCAACCAGCTTCTCTACACCTTCAATCGGCATAGCATTATAAATGCTGGCACGCATTCCGCCCACGGTTCTGTGTCCCTTAAGATTCTCCAGCCCTGCTGCCTTCGCTTCCTTCACAAACAAAGCATCCAACTCCTCATTCCCGGTCACAAACGGAACATTCATCAGCGAGCGATCCTTCTTCTCCACGGTTCCCTTAAACAGCTTGCTGGAATCCAGGAAGTCGTATAAAATCTTTGCCTTCTTCTCGTTCAATTCCTTCATCGCAGCCAGACCGCCCTTAGCCTTTAACCACTTAAACACCTTTCCGCACATATAAATCCCGTAGCAGGGCGGTGTATTGTACAGTGAACCTGCATCCGCATGTGTCTTATACTTTAACATGGTCGGCGTTCCCGGAAGTACATCCTCTGTAATTAAATCCTCACGAATAATCACAATAACCGTTCCGGCAGGCCCTACATTCTTCTGTACGCCGCCGTAAATCACCCCGTACTTCGTCACATCAATCGGTTCCGATAAGAAACAGGAAGAAATATCCGCAACCAGAGTTTTCCCCTTAGTATTGGGAAGTTCATGATAAACCGTTCCGTAAATCGTATTATTCTGGCAGATATAAACATAGTCCGCATTATCATCAATCGGAAGATCCGAGCAGTCCGGGATGTAGCTGAACGTCTTATCCGCACTGGAAGCAATCGCATTTGCCGTACCGTAAAGCTTTGCCTCCTGCCATGCCTTCTTCGCCCACTGTCCGGTAATAATGTAGTCGCCCACCTTATTCTTAAATAAATTCATCGGAATCATGGCAAACTGCTGCGAAGCACCACCCTGTAAAAACAGCACCTTATAATTATCAGGAATATTCATCAGTTCCCTAAGATCCTTCTCTGCCTCGTCAATAATCCCCTGGAACGCCTTGGAACGATGACTCATCTCCATCACCGACATCCCTGTTCCCTGATAATCCATCATCTCCGCTGCTGCTTCCTTAAGTACCTCCTCCGGCAATACTGCCGGACCTGCCGAGAAATTATATACTCTGCTCATGTGTTCCTCCTTGTACATATCTGCTTTAAGCCCGCCTCACTGCCGCCCTAAAGCGGATTATTTTTATAAGTCTATCACTTTTTTATGAAAATAGCACTACTAAATTTCCACAGAATTACCAAAAAATTTCATCGTTTTCTCTACTGAATCTTCAAATCCGTATCATCAAACGCATCCTCAATCGGTGCCCCTGCCGGAACCATCGGGAATACCTTATCATCACAGTTGATCTGGCAGTCAATCACGCAGGGCCCGTTCATCGCCATCGCTTCCTGAAGTCTGGGCAAAAATTCCTCCTTCTTCGTCACCCGAAACGCCTTCGCGCCCATCGCCTCGGAAAGCTTGACAAAATCCACCGCATCATTTAACACCGTCTGCGAATACCGCTTCCCGTAAAACAGGGTCTGCCACTGGCGCACCATCCCCAGCACATGGTTATTAATCACCACCTGGATAATCGGAATATTATACCGCGCCGCCGTCGCAATCTCATTCATATTCATCCGGAAGCACCCGTCGCCTGCCACATTGATAACCACCTTATCCGGGCAGCCAAGCTTTGCCCCAATCGATGCCCCAAGACCGTAGCCCATTGTCCCCAGACCGCCGGAGGTCAGAAGGGTTCTCGGATTCTTATACTTATAATACTGCGCTGCCCACATCTGATGCTGCCCAACCTCGGTAACAATCACCGCTTCACCCTTCGTCGCCTCATAAATCTGCTCAATGACAAACGGCCCGGTCAGTAAATTCTTATCATACCGCAGAGGATACATATCCTTCATCCGCTCAATATGCGCCACCCACTCGTCATGGTGCATCGGGTCAAGACGGGCATTTAACTTCCTTAAAATCACCTTCACATCGCCGATCACACTGGCATCCACCCGGATATTTTTATTAATTTCCGCCGGATCGACATCGAACTGTAAAATTTTGGCATTTTTTGCAAATTTGGACGCATTTCCCGTCACCCGGTCACTGAACCGCGCACCGACGACAATTAAGAGATCACATTCGGTAATCCCAAAATTCGAGGTCTTTGTCCCATGCATTCCCACCATGCCGGTATAAAGCTCATCGGTTCCGTCATAAGCCCCCTTGCCCATCAAACTGTCCGCAACGGGAGCCTGGATCTTTTTGGCAAATGCCCGCAGCTCATCCGAAGCATTGGCAATCACTGCGCCGCCGCCTACAAAGATAAACGGCTTTTGGGCCTTGCGGATAATCTCCACTGCCCGATCCATCGCCTCCTCGGTAATCTTATCCGTAAGCCTCTCCACCGGCGCAGGAGCCTCATAGCTATACTCATACTCCGCTGCCGTCACATCCTTCGTAATATCCACCAGCACCGGCCCCGGACGCCCTGTCTGGGCAATGGCAAAGGCCCTGCGGATCACCTGCGCCAGCTTCGCCACGTCCTTAACAATAAAATTATACTTCGTAATCGGCATGGTCACGCCGGTAATATCAATCTCCTGGAAGCTGTCCTTCCCCAAAAGGCTTGTACCCACATTACAGGTAATTGCAACCATCGGAACCGAATCCATATAGGCTGTCGCAATCCCCGTAACCAGATTCGTCGCCCCCGGCCCCGAGGTCGCCAGACACACGCCTACCTTCCCCGTAGCCCGGGCATACCCGTCCGCCGCATGGGAAGCCCCCTGCTCATGCGAGGTCAAAATATGCCGGATCTCATCCTGGTGCTTATACAATGCATCATAAATATTTAAAATCGAACCTCCCGGATAGCCGAAAACCGTATCTACACCCTGTTCCTTTAAACATTCAATCACAATCTCTGATCCTGTCAATCTGCTCATCAATCAAACTCCTCTTTCTCTGTATCCATCGTAATTCTTTTACTCCGCCTGTCTACACCGGCACCCTTAAAACTGCCCCTTTATCCGCCGACGTCACCAGAGAAGCATACCTTGCCAGATACCCGGTTTTCACCTTGGGCTCCCTGGGCTGCCACTTCGCCTTTCTCTCAGCCAAAACCTCGTCCGAAACCATCAGTTCCAGCTTATGCTGATCAATATCAATCAAAATCCTGTCGCCTTCTTCCACCAGAGCAATCGGCCCGCCGACCGCTGCTTCCGGTGAACAGTGCCCAATCGACGCCCCGCGGGAGGCTCCGGAAAACCGTCCGTCCGTAATCAGCGCCACCGAGGAGCCAAGCCCCATTCCCGCAATCGCCGATGTCGGATTTAACATCTCCCGCATTCCCGGTCCGCCCTTAGGCCCTTCATAGCGGATAACCACCACATCGCCGGCAACAATCTTATTCCCTTTAATCGCGGCAATAGCATCCTCCTCGCAGTCAAACACCCTTGCCGGTCCTTCATGCTTTAACATCTCAGGCACAACCGCCGACCGCTTCACTACTGCGCTGCCCGGCGCTAAATTCCCCCGTAATATTGCAATGCCGCCCGTTTCACTGTAGGGATTTTCCACCGGTCGGATAACCTCAGGATTTTTATTCACCGCATCGGCAATATTCTCCCCAACGGTTTTTCCCGTAACCGTAATACAATCCAGGTTCAATAACCCCTTCTTGCTGATTTCCTTCATCACCGCATAGATCCCGCCGGCCTCGTTCAAATCCTCCATATAGGTTGGTCCGGCTGGTGCCAGATGGCATAAATTCGGTGTCCTGGCACTGATTTCATTGGCAATATCCAGGTTCAAATCCACACCTGCCTCATGCGCAATCGCCGGAAGATGCAGCATACTGTTCGTCGAACACCCAAGCGCCATATCCATCGTAAGCGCATTGCGAAACGCTGCTTCCGTCATAATATCCCGCGGCCGGATATTTTTGCGGTACATCTCCATCACTGCCATCCCTGCGTGCTTCGCCAGCTTAATCCGCTCCGAATACACTGCCGGAATCGTCCCGTTGCCCCGAAGCCCCATGCCAAGAACCTCGGTCAGACAATTCATACTGTTTGCCGTATACATTCCCGAACACGATCCGCAGGTCGGGCAGGCATGATCCTCGAAATCCTGCACATCCTCCTCGGTCATCGTCCCTGCCGCATAAGCGCCCACTGCCTCAAACATGCTCGAAAGGCTTGTTTTCTTCCCCTTCACATGCCCTGCAAGCATGGGACCGCCGCTGACAAAGACCGTGGGAATATTCACCCGCGCCGCTGCCATCAAAAGCCCCGGAACATTCTTGTCGCAGTTGGGAACCATCACCAGCGCGTCAAACTGGTGCGCCAGAGCCATACACTCCGTAGAATCGGCAATTAAATCCCTTGTCACCAGCGAATACTTCATCCCGATATGGCCCATGGCAATTCCGTCACAGACCGCAATCGCCGGAAAGACCACCGGCGTCCCGCCTGCCATCGCCACGCCAAGCTTAACCGCCTCCACAATCTTATCCAGGTTCATATGCCCCGGCACAATCTCATTATACGAGCTGACAATGCCCACCATCGGTTTTTTCATTTCCTCCTGTGTCATTCCCAGTGCATTAAACAGCGAACGGTGCGGTGCCTGCTGCATCCCGCTTTTTACATTATCACTTTTCATCTTATCCTCCTGTCCAAACGCCCCTCAAAGCCCGGCCGTCCTCAAACACTTATCCGCAGATCCTCTCCGCAATGCAGTCCCCCATCGCCGCGCAGCCAACCCTCGTGCAGCCTTCGGAGTAAATATCGTTTGTCCTGAAGCCCTCCGTCAGCACCTGCTGCACTGCTTTTTCCACAGCATCTGCCTCCCGATCCAAATCAAAAGAATAGCGCAGCATCATCGCCGCCGAAAGAATCGTGGCAATCGGATTGGCAATGTCCTTTCCCGCAATATCCGGTGCCGAACCGTGACTTGGCTCGTAAAGCCCGAACTTGCTCTCATTCATACTCGCCGAGGAGAGCATCCCAATCGATCCCGTAATCATGCTCGCCTCGTCCGACAAAATATCGCCGAACATATTTTCGGTTAAAATCACATCAAACTGTCCCGGGTTCATCACAAGCTGCATCGCGCAGTTATCCACCAGCATATGCCTTAACTCCACCTCAGGATAATCCTTCGCCACTTCCTCCACAACCTTTCTCCAGAGCCGTGAGGAATCCAAAACATTCGCCTTATCTACGCTGATCACACTTTTTCTTCTTTTCATGGCAATGTCAAACGCCTTCACCGCAATCCTGCGGATCTCCTCCTCATTATAGGTAAGCGTATCCACTGCCGTCCTAAGCCCATCCACAATCTCGGTATGCCTCTCGCCGAAATACAGTCCCCCGGTCAGTTCCCGCATAATCACCATATCAAAGCCGTCGCCGATAATCTCCTTCTTGAGAGGACAGGCATCGGCAAGCTCCCGGTACAGATACGCCGGACGAATATTGGCAAATAAATGCAGCCCCTTGCGGATCGCCAAAAGCCCTGCCTCCGGACGAAGATTCGGTGCAACGTCATACCAGCGGGAATTTCCCACATCGCCCCCCACAGCTCCCAAAAGCACCGAGTCACTCTTTTTCGCTGTTTCCAAAGCCTCATCCGTCAGAGGAACCCCATGGGCATCAATCGAACATCCCCCCATCAAAACCTCCTCGTAGGAAAACTGATGCCCGAACACCTCCCCGACCTTATCTAAAACCTTACAAGCCTCCCTGACAATCTCCGGTCCGATACCATCGCCGGGAATCACCGCTATATGATAATTCATCGCTTCATTCTCCTTTTATGTAGTGTAACTTTGCTCCTCTGCTTTCTTAACAACCCATACGGCTATAAAGCCATAACTTCCCTCTATAACCCTTAGGCAGCATTGTTCTTACCATAATAAATCATTTACCGCAGAATTTCAACAATTCCAGGCGATTTTTTTGCCCGGAAATATACAAGATTGGAATTGGTAATATAAATTGAGGTTATGGTAAAATGCCAAATCATTACCTGCAAAAAAAGGAGGCCCCACCCGGCCCCCTACTCAAACCTCACAATCTCCTTCTTCAGCCTCTTCATAATCTTCTTCTCCAACCGCGAAATATACGACTGCGAAATCCCCAGCAAATCCGCAACTTCCTTCTGCGTCATCTCATCCCCTTCCTCATTATTCAGCCCAAACCTCAGTTCCACAATCTTTCTCTCCCTGGGATTTAAGCGATTTATTGCTGCATTTAAAAGTCCTTTTTCCGTTTCCATCTCCAAGTCCTTATAAATCACATCTTCATCCGTTCCCAGAATATCCGACAGAAGCAGTTCATTCCCATCCCAGTCCACATTCAGCGGTTCATCGATGGAAACTTCCATCTTCGTCTTATTTGTCCGCCGCAGATACATTAAAATCTCATTCTCAATACACCGCGAAGCATAGGTCGCCAGCTTAATGTTCTTTCCCGGATTAAAGGTATTAATTGCCTTAATCAGCCCAATCGTCCCTATGGAAATCAAATCTTCCACACCAACTGCCGTATTATCAAATTTCTTGGCAATATACACCACCAGGCGGAGATTGTGCTCAATCAGCTTCGACCGTGCCTCCTTTTCCTCCGGTCCGACCAGCTTTTCAATCATCTCCTGTTCGGTTTCGCTGTCTAAAGGAGCCGGCAGGATATCCGCTCCTCCTATGTAATGAATTTCCCCTTCCCTCTTCATCAGCATGGTTCGGAATGTCTGCCGGGTTTTCCACTGAAACCGGCTTGGAACAGAAACCTTTACTATCATGAAATTCCTCCTCATTTAATCATTTTTGAATATTTCCGGCAATTCTTATTCTCTGATTTTTCTGTTTACTCATGTTTTTCTAATTACTCATGCAGCAGTATCCCACATCCTCCTTTGATCTGCAGCTTTTGAGGACTGGCGGCAACTAAGGGCTGTTCGTAGACAATGCGTCTTTTCTCCTGGACGGCTTCGATGCGATCCAGGAAAACTGCCGGCATCATCATTCCGCCTCCTTCAATCGTCCGGTAGGGAATCATACGAACTTTTTCCACTTTGGGACAGAGTATTTCCAGGAGATTGCGATCGGCGATATGTACAGGCTTTTTGGATAAAGGATCTTCAAGATGATTTCCCGTATCTAAAAATCCCTTGGTCTGAACCTGCCTTCCCTGATAAAAAAGAGTTACCTGGTAGTAAAACGTCTGATTCCAGGCCGTTTTATCTACTGCCTTCCACAAAAAAGCGGCAATCAGGCAGGATAACGGAAATAACAGATAACCCCAGGTAAATCCTGCTGCCGTGACTCCTGCCTGCATCAGGCCCTCGGCTAAGGCCGCACCGAAGAAAAGTCCTGCTTCCGCTTTTAGAAATTCCTGTGCCGTCTGAAAAGAAAAGGCCAGGATGAGCATTATGCTGCCAATACCCACAGCACCGCAAAGCCAGAACAAAAAAAGAAGGATGTGATTTGCTCTGCCGGAAAAAATAATTCTCAGCCAAACCCATGAAAAAAGCACGGCCAGCACAGAACCGACCGCGCTTCCTCCTGCCAGACGCCGCCAGTTTCCCTTTAACTTGAGAATCATTCTTAAGAGGCAAAGAAGGGAAAAATCCATGAAAAAATTGATGATAAACAGAATATCCGCATAATAAGTTATTTCCATAGAAAAAAGCCCTCCCTGTCTATAAACCCAATTATAGCCAAAGAGGACTCCGAAGTTTGTCAATCGAAGGAATACATTTCCAATTTTTTATCGTCAAGATATGACATCCATTACTGGATGCCGCTTAAAACACAAAAGTACTTCCGCGACTTTTTACCGCTTATTCCGCAAAAAGTCCGGAATATTAATCTGCACCTCTGGATTTCTCGGACGATAGGGCGTGGGTGCCGGGGCCGGAGCGGGTGCAGGAGCCGGGGTCGGCGGGGTATAGGACGGCGGCGTGTAGGAAGGCATAGGCGTTACGTTTTCTGCGGCAGGGGCAGCGGCCTTGGACACACCGTAGCCTGCGGGCTGCTGGGATGCCGCCTTAAATCCGGTCATCGCCTTTGCCACGGAAGAACTTGCGCCCTGTGTGTCCAGTCCGGTAGCAATCACGGTAATGGATACTTCGTCCTGCACGCTCTCGTCATACATCGCACCAAAAATAATATTTGCATCATCTCCGGTAAGTTCCTGAACATAGCTGGCGGCCTCGTTTGCCTCTACCAGGCTGATATCGCCGGAGATATTGATAATTACATGGGTTGCACCCTCGATAGTGGTTTCTAACAGCGGGCTGGATACGGCCTGTTTCACGGCTTCGATCGCCTTATCATCGCCCTTGGCGCTGCCGATACCGATATGAGCAATGCCTTTATCCGTCATTACGGTCTGCACATCGGCAAAATCAAGGTTAATCAGACCGGGAACATTAATTAAATCCGTAATTCCCTGTACGGCCTGCTGCAGTACTTCATCGGCTTTTTTCAGGGATTCGGGCATGGTTGTCCTGCGGTCTACAATCTCTAAAAGCTTATCATTGGGGATAACGATCAGTGTGTCTACGCTTTCTTTCAGCCGTTCAATGCCCTGGAGCGCATTATCCATACGGGTTTTTCCTTCAAACTTAAAGGGCTTTGTCACTACGCCCACAGTTAAGATTCCCATATCCTTGGCAATCTTCGCCACAACCGGGGCTGCACCGGTGCCTGTTCCGCCGCCCATACCGCAGGTAACAAAGACCATATCCGCGCCGCGGATCGCCTGGGAGATTTCTTCGGAGCTTTCTTCAGCAGCTTTTTCGCCGACATCCGGTCTTGCCCCGGCACCCTTTCCTCCGGTCAGCTTCTCGCCGATCTGCATGGTGGTTGGGGCCTGACAGGTAGAGAGTACCTGCTTGTCCGTATTTATACCGATAAACTCCACACCGATGATATCTTCTTCAACCATACGGTTTACAGCATTATTCCCTGCTCCGCCTACGCCTACCACAATAATACGGGCTGCACTCTCCGATTCGTTTATTTTAATTTCTAACACGACCGTTTCCTCCTTATTCTCCCAAATAATTAGTCTATTTTTTATCCCCTCTTGATTTCACGGAGAAACTGATAAAAATTTTCATCTTAATAAAACGCCCAATGGGCGATCCTGAGTATATAGTAATATCATATTTGATTTTCGCAAAAATAGCAACCATTTTTTTTATATATTTTTGGAAATTTCCGCCTGGTTTTTTATGAAATATCGCTGAGAATACTTGTATCCTGCAAAGTTTACGGAACCTGCCTGTCTGATGCCGGGATAAACGAATACCATTTATCTGCATTATTTTCATCGTAAGAATCTAAATACAGGGTTCCGGCCATCCCCGAAAGCTCCGGCAGCATATCGGCAAGGCAGGATATTTTGCCGTTCATCTCCAGGTTGTCCCCCAGATATACCTCAATTTCATCGATGCTTAAGGTTACATTGCCATGTTCATCATAGTGAATCCTGTCCGTTTGGAGTTCAAAAACGGACAGAATCTGCGTTAAATTCATCACCCGCTCAAAGATCTGCTGATTCTTTACCGGAAGGGGGCGGTTGAGCACGATCTGTCCAAACTCCAGCCCGGTAACTAACGGTACGCCTTCCAGCTTGCTGTTTGAACTTTCTACGATAATCCCGTCTTTATCAAAGTACATATAGCTGCTCATATACGAAACATAGCCTACAACACTTTTTTCGTAAACAATAATTTCCACACTTACCGGATTTTGGAACAGGATATCATAGCCTTCGATAAACGGAATCTGTTTGTGCGGCTGAAACCGGCTTTGATAATAGCTGTACAAACTGTTTTTGCTCCACTTGCCGTCAAACAATAAGGCTTCAATCTGCTCCGGAGAATATTTTTTATTTCCGGTTATGCTTATCTGTCTGATGTTTATCGAAGCAGCCAGCACCAGACAGAGCAGAAGCAAAAACAATGCCGTCCACAGTTTCCGGTGCTTTCTTTTCCTTCTTTTCATTCTTTATCCTCGTTTCCGTTAAATGTCCGGGTGGTTTACTTTTTCTGCACCCAGCAAATTTCTCCGTGAAGCAGACGAATATCCCTGCAGATATCTTCATAGCCCCGTTCAATATGAATGCAGTCGGTAATCATCGTTTCCCCGCAGGCAGCTAATGCCGCAGCCGCCAGTGCCGCTCCGCCGCGCAGATCCATGGCCTGCACCCTGGCTCCCAAAAGCCTTTCCTGGCCGAAAATCCTGGCACAATTTCCCGAAACCTCAATCTGCGCCCCCATCTTCTGCAGCTGGCCTGCAGTCTTAAAGCGGGCTTCAAAAACCGCTTCCCTCACCTGGCTGATACCCTCGGCCCGGGAGAGCACAGCCAGCATGGGCGACTGCAGATCCGTGGGAAATCCCGGATAAGGACCCGTCGATAAAGAAATCGCTTTGGGACGCTTCTCCATCCAGAGTTCAATGCCGCAAACCTCCCCCGTTTTGCTGGAAATCGGCTCTACTTCTGCGCCAATCTGCCGAAACACCCGTATTTCTTCCTGCATAAATTCCCACGGACCTTTTAAAATACGCACATGCCCCCCTGCCCCAGCCACAGCCGCCAGATAAGTCCCCGCGGCAATCCGATCGCCGGGAACATCAAAAACCGTCCCAAAAAGCCGTTCTACCCCGCAGACCTCAATCCTGCTGCTCCCCTCTCCGCAGATATCGGCACCCATCCTGCGCAGAAGCTGGCAAAGGCTTATAATCTCCGGCTCTCTGGCTGCCCCCTCAATCACCGTCTTTCCCCGGGCCAGGACTGCGGCAAGAAGCGCATTTTCCGTCGCCCCCACACTGGGAAACGGAAAATAAACCATGCTGCCGGTTAATTCTTTGGCCGAAGCCTCTATCTTTCCCTCTTCATCCTCGCTTACCACGGCCCCCAGGCGTGAAAAGGCAAGAAGGTGAAGATCTACGGGACGGCTTCCAATCGAACATCCCCCGGGCTGCCAGGTCACTGCCCTGCCCGTCCTTCCAAGCAAAGCTCCCATCAGCAGGATGGACGATCGCATCTTTCCCACATCTTTTCGGGGAATTTCACCGTAAATCTCCCCGGAAGCGTCGATGGACAGACTGTGTCCGTCCCACCGGCAGCAACAGCCCACAGATTCTAAAATACCCACCATACAGAGCACATCTTGTATGATGGGGACATTGGTAAATTTCAGCGTTTCCCGCTGAAGAACGGATGCCGCCAGCATGGGCAGAACCCCGTTCTTTGAACCCTGAATATTTATCTCACCTGTTAAAGGCCGACAGCCCTGAACACATATTTCTGACAAGGACTTTCCCTCCAACCATAATTTCCCCTATAGAATACTATATGAAGGAAATCAGGAAAAAGAAATTTGTCCTACTTCTGCAATTTAATTTGATTTGATACGCTTAACACCATCCCCATCTCCATCATCAGGAAAAACACCGAGGTTCCCCCGTAGCTGATAAAGGGAAGCGTAATTCCCGTATTGGGAATAGTGTTGGTCACTACCGCAATATTTAGGATCACCTGGATGGCAATGTGCCCCATAACCCCGACCACAAGCATTGCTCCAAAAAGATCCGGCGCATTGCTGGCAATCAGCATAAAACGGTAAATCATAAACAGAAAAATCAAAATCACCGAAACCGCCCCGAAAATCCCCAGTTCTTCACAGATAATGGAAAATACCATATCGTTTTGGGCCTCGGGAACAAAGCCAAGCTTCTGGATGCTCTCTCCCAGTCCCTTCCCCACCAGACCTCCGGAACCGATGGCGTAAAGCCCCTGAAGCACCTGATAGCCGCCGTCCTGGGGATAGGCTTCCGGATCAAGCCATACATGAATCCGGCTGAGCTGATAACTCTGCAGGATGCCGATGCTTTCTAAAGCCGTGGCAATGGGCCCGGCAAAGGCAAAAACCACCCCTGCGGCTGCCGTACATGCCACGAAAGGCCACCGAAGCTTGCAGGCCACAAAGCACATCACAAAGGTAATTCCCAGGATAATAATTCCCGAACTTAAATTGTTCATCGCCACCATCACCGCCAGCGGCAGTGCCAGGGCAGCAATCTTAAACAGGGAAGAAAGTTCATTAATCTTTGTTCCCATCTGCGTAATAATCACGGCAATCAGTAAAATCAGGGCAATCTTTACCAGCTCCGTGGGCTGAAACTGCACCGGCCCAATTCCCAGCCATCTCTTCTTTCCATTTGCAATTACCCCCAGCGGCGACCACATAACCAGCGCTAAAAGCACATAGGAAAGCCCGTAGGCGAGATAGGCAAACTTCGCATAAAAATGATAATCCATCTTGGAAACAATCAGCATGACCACAAAACTGCCCAGAGCAATATAGCCCTGACGCTTCATAAAATGCCCGGCATCATGAAAGCGAATCTGCGCCGAATACGAACTGGAACTGTAAATCATAACCAGACCAAATATCGTCAGAAAAATAATGGTAAGCAGCAAGCTGTAGTCATAAAACCGCTGAACCTTCCCGCCCTTTCTCTTCTCGGTACTTTCCCTTTCATCCCTGTCGTTTTGCACCGCCGGACTGCGCCTTACCGGATACCTCTCCCGTGCCGTCTGCGGGCGTACCGAAGAAGCCGTGCGTTTTGCATTTGCCGGACGTGCCGCGGCTGCCTGGCGGCTGCCGGTTATCGGACGGTTTGGCTGCAAACGGCCCTGGTTCATCTGCCTTCCTTTATTCGGCGGATGTTTTTCGGCCTGCACACGGCGATCTTTATTCAGACTGCCATTTCCCGGCCCTTGCTGTTTTGCCATGCAGAATCCTCCCTAAGCTAAAGGCTGAGCACACATTCCTTAAAGATGCGTCCTCTCTCCTCATAATTTTTAAACATTCCCCAGCTTGCACAGGCAGGGCTGAGAAGCACATTCTCTCCCCGGTTGGCATAGGAAGCACAGACGCTTACCGCTTCCTGCATATCCTCTGCATAGATAATATCATGAAAATCATGCTCTCTTGCACACCGGGCGATTTTATCCCTGGTCTGGCCGATAAGCACCAGATTTTTTACCTTTCCGTCAAATGCTTCAATCCATTCATCGTAAGTGCTCTGCTTATCATACCCCCCGGCAATTAAAACCGTCGGCCCGGGCATGGCGCGGATAGCCTGGATAGCTGCATCCGGATTCGTCCCCTTAGAATCATTGTAATACTTTACACCGCCCTTTTCGGCAACAAACTCAATCCTGTGTTCCACGGCCTTAAATTCCCTGAGCGTTTTCTGAATCGAAGAAAGCGGGATATCAAGGGACAGCCCAATCGCCGCTGCCGCCATAACGTTTTCGTAATTATGACGCCCCAGAAGCAGAAGTTCACCGGTTTTTATCACTTTTTCCTTCTTCCCGTCGTGGCTCCAGATAATCTCATCTCCATCCAGATAAATCCCCTCTTCAAGAGAATGCCGGCTGCTGAAAAAAATCACCTTCGCCTTTACGATAATCTCCGGGTAGGCTGCCTCCTTTGTTTCTTCGGGCTTTTGCGCCGCCTTCACCGTTTCTTCCAGGGAAACCGTCTTTTCTTCTTCTGTCATTTCCGGATCTGCTTTTTTGGC
>VSOC01000003.1:0-52029 GCA_009774615.1 Lachnospiraceae bacterium | reverse complement strand
GCTTGGCTTTTTCCCTTTTCAGCCCGAATTCACGCAGCACCGGGTCCTCATAGTTTAATACAAGCACATCGTCCGGCTCCTGGTTTACGGTTATACATTTTTTTACCTCAATATAGCGCTCCATCGTTCTGTGACGGTCGAGATGGTCCGGAGTAATATTTAAGATAGCGCCGACCTGGGGATGAAAATTCATAATGGTTTCTAATTGAAAGCTGGAAATCTCTGCCACCGTCACCGAATCATCTTCCGTTTCCAGAGCAATCTGCGTATAGGGAATTCCGATGTTTCCCACGACAAAAGCCTGACCCAGATAATCCTTTACGATCTGTCCGGTCAGTGCGGTGGTTGTCGTCTTTCCGTTCGTTCCCGTAATCGCAGCCACACGGCCCTTTGCACAGTGATAGGCAAGCTGAATTTCTCCCCATACCGGGATCTTTAACTCATCCATCATGGAAACGATTTTTGATTCCAGGGGTATCCCCGGGCTGATAATGCAAAGTTCCACATCTGCCAGATCGGAACGCCTAAGTTCACCAAGAAGCACGCTTACTGGTGCATCCTTGGTAAACTTTGCCCGGATTTCCTTTGCTGAAAGTTTATCATTGCCGTCATAAAGCAGCACCTTGCCGCCTAAAGCCAATAAAAGTTTTGCTGCGGCAATACCGCTCACGCCGGTTCCCGCTACGATAACCTTTTGACTGCCCAACTTTGTTCTCCTCCTATAATCCTAAATATGCCAGCATACATAAAACTGCTGTAACGATGGCAAATACCGCAACCACCCTGGTTTCTGACCATCCGCCCAGTTCAAAGTGATGATGAATCGGTGCCATCCTGAAAAACCGCTTTCCTCCGGTCTTTTTAAAGTACGTCACCTGAATAATCACGGAAAGCACTTCAATTAAATAAATAAATCCGATAAGCACAATAAACAGCGGTATCTCCATCATAAAAGCACTCGAAGCCACAAAGCCGCCCAGAGCCAGTGAACCCGTATCGCCCATAAAAACCTTTGCCGGATAGACATTAAACAGAAGAAAGCCTAAAAGACTTCCCACAACAGCCCCGGTAATGGGACTTATGCCGCTGTCCTCACCGATAGATACAATGGTTAAAAAAGTCGCAACCAGGATCGTCACGCTGGTACACAGACCGTCCAGACCGTCCGTAAAATTCACGCCGTTATCCGTCCCAAGAACGATAAAAAAGACAGCAGGGACGAATAATATCCCCAAATCCAGCTTGATTCCATGGGCAAACCCTCCGGTAAAGGGAATAAGCATCCCCGTTCCCACCTCATTGCTGGTTACAAGATACCAGGCGAAGATTCCGGTAATTAAAAGCTGGCCGATAATCTTCTGCATGGGCTTAAGGCCCTCGGATCGCTTCATCACAATCTTAATATAGTCATCCAAAAATCCAATAATACCAAAACCTGCGGTTACAAAAAGCACAGGAATAATCTTCGGATAGCGCGGAAGGTAAAAAAGCGAGGTAATAATAATGCTGGTCAAAATCATAAGACCGCCCATCGTCGGCGTTCCCTGCTTTTTTAAATGTGCCTGGGGGCCGTCCTCGCGCACCTGCTGGCCAAATTTTAACTTATGAAGAAAAGGAATAACGATCGGGCACAGCACGGCGCTGATGGCAAAGGCGATAATAATGGCTAAAATCGTTTCATTAATCATAGGACACCTCAAAATTCTCGTAAAGTATTCTTATGTAGAAAAACAGAAGGAAAACATCAAAAATCCGTCAAAAACTTACATGGTAATGGATTATCAGCATAAAACCCGCCAAATGGTAGTATACGTCTTTTTCAGCAAATAATCAACCGGCGTTTCCCGAATTTTCTTCCGCCTGAATTGTTACTGTTCACACGTTCACAGCAACAGGCAAAAATCCATGAAAATCGCCTTCGTCGATGGGATTTTTGCTCACTGGCCCAGTTTAACCTACGGTCAGCGCAGCTAGTGCGCAGACCTATGTGAACAGTAACCCTAAATTCCCATAGCCGGAAGGATGTTCCGAAACAAATCGGCAATCACCGGTGCAGCGATGGTTCCACCGTAATAAATCCCCTCCGGCTCATCAATGGTAATCAGGGCAATGACCGAAGGCTCGTCTGCAGGGGCAAAGCCGATAAACGAAGAAATGTATTTTTTCCGGCTGCGCGGAAGTTTTTCCGAAGTTGCTGTCTTTCCGCCGATACGGTAGCCTTCGATAGCGGCTTTTTTTCCGCTGCCCTCAGAAACCACATGTTCCAGGATATAGCGCATGGTTTCACTGGTCTGGGCAGAGAGAATCTCCTTTCCCAGAGGATAGGTAAACCGATGCACCCAGGTATTATCGGCGGATCTGGCCTCAACGGCAAAATGCGGTGTCACCCTGCGGCCTCCGTTAATAATGGAAGAAACCGTGGCAATCAGCTGTACGGGTGTTATCTGGAAGGACTGGCCAAAAGAAACCGTAGCCAGTTCTACCGGACCCATATTTTCTTTTTTATGCATAATGGTAGAAGCCTCTCCGGGAATATCGATGCCGGTTTTCCCTTTCAGACCGAACTGTTCAAAATACCGGTAATAGGCGTCTGTGCCCAGGCGCTGCCCTACGTCAATCAGCACAGGATTGCAGGAATTCATCATTCCCTGGAGGAAGTTTTCGGCCCCGTGTCCGCCCACCTTATGGCAGCGGATCTTCCGATCCTCCACGATACGAAACCCCGGACAGGAAAAACGGTCTTCTAAGGTTACAGCCCCTGCCTCAAGACCTGCTGCAGCCGTAATAATCTTAAAGGTCGAACCGGGTTCATACGTATCGCTGACACAGCTGTTTCGCCACATCCGGTTTCGCCTCTCCTGGGCATCCGTTCCCAGGGCAGCTTCCTCGGCGGCTTTTAACCGGGCGCTCTCGCTGACCAGGTTCTGATCGAGGGTGAAAGGATCATTTAAGTTAAACTCCGGCACATTGACCAAGGCAAGGATTTCCCCGTTCTGCGGGTTCATCACCAGGATGGAAACACCCTTGGCATTCTTTTTTTCCATGGTTTCATAGGCAAGCTGCTGGGCATACTGCTGGATATTCACATCCAGGCTGGTGCACAAATCCTTCCCTGCCACGGGTTCAATCCTCTCTTCTCTTCCGTCCTTTAGTTCTACTCCTGCAGCATCTGCCAGGGTAAGAATAGTTCCGTTGGTTCCCCTTAAATATTCTTCATACTTTACTTCCAGGCCGATAACCCCCTGGTTGTCGCCGCCGGTAAAGCCAAGTACCTTGGAAGCCAGGCTGTCATAGGGATAGTAGCGCTTATAGTCTTCATCCACCTTGACCCCAGAAAGCTGATAGCTGCGGATTTTATCGCCTAAGGCTTTTTCCACATTTGCGGCAATAACCTCCCGGGAACTGCGCTTTTCCACCTTTTTGCGCACGGTTTCTTCGGAAAGCTCCAGCTCCCTCGAAAGCACAGCGATGGCTTTTTCCGGCTCTTTTACCTGGTTATGGATGACCGAAATGGTGCACACCGTGCGGTTGTCGGCCAGAACCTCACCGTTTCGGTCAAGAATCCGCCCTCTGGCCGCTTTAATCGTCCGCTCCCGAAGATGAAGATCCTCGGCCTTTGCCGTATAGTACTGCGAGCGGTAAATCATCAGATAAAACAGCCGCCCGGACAACCCAATCATCATCAGTGCAAGAAAGAAAAAGAGAATGGCTGTTTTTGACCGGTGAAAGGTCTGATTTACATTCATACCGGTTCCTGCTGCTACACGTTTTGTTCATTATATGAAAGAGCCTGACTTTTATGTTATCATGAACAGCAACAGTTTTATTCCCCGGTCGGAGGCACGGCGCTGCTTCCGCTCACACCGCCTTCCGACGGTTCAGGATTTCCCAAAACCACGGGGGCTGTCTGCGGGATGCCTGGCGAAACCGTTCCCTGTCCCTGCTGTATATGCGGGTCATTCGCTGAAACGGTGCCCGTTACTGTGCTTTGTGTCGGCGGCTGTGTCGGAAAAACCGGAATCGGATTGGAAACCGTCGGCTGGCTAAATCCGCTGAGCGCTCCCCCGGAGGTTGAAGATCCTCTCTGTGGATTCCGGGAAGAATTCCCCCCGCCGCTTCTGGTTTCCTCCTCTGTGCTGTTTTCTGCCGAAGATTCCTCTTCTTCCCCTTCCTGTGCTTCTGACGCCTCCATGCCTTCATCTTCCGGACTTACATATTCTTCCGAATCATAAACCTTGGTTTCCGGCACGGTTTCCTCTGTGCTCTCCTCGGGAAGCAGGCTGCCGCCTCCGGATATGCCCTCATCCTGGGGAAGCTGTTCTTCAATCTCCTCCGATACCTCCAGTTCCGTCGCCGGAAATACGTTCAGATAGGGAAGAGAATCCTTTAATATCTTCTGGACAATATTGGCGGCATAGGAACTGTGGGGCTGCTGCGCCTTTTCCACATGGGGAACGTCCACAATCACATAGACCAGAACCTGCGGATCGTTTACCGGGGCAAACCCGACAAAAGATACCAGATAATCCCGGTCTTCCCGGGGATGCTTCTGCGCGGTTCCGGTCTTTCCGCCCACCTCGTAGCCTTCCACCTTTGCAGCCCTTCCGGTTGCTTCATCTACCGTGCGGAACAATGCTTTGCGGATAAAGGCCGAAGTAGACTCTGATACCGTTTCCCGCACCAGGTTCGGCTCAATCTTTTTAACCAGAGAACCCTGTTCATTTAAAATCTGCCGGACAACGTGGGGTTCATAGTACGAACCGCCGTTAATCACCGAAGCATAGGCAGCCGCCATCTGCACCATCGTGCAGTTATAGTTCTGACCGAAGGAATTGGTTGCAAGAGAAGAAGGGTCCATATTGTCCACATTGTACATCAGGGTGGCGGCATCGGCTTCTCCGGGAAGGTCGATGCCCGTCTTTCGGCCAAAGCCAAAGAGATTCTGGTACTTGACAAACCGCTCTTTTCCAATCATAAAAGCCATCTGCATCAGTGCGTCATTGCAGGACTGCATCAGGGATTCTTCCACCGTCAGGGAACCGTGACCGTTGCGGTTTACACAGTGAATATCATACCCGCCCACATGCTGATAGCCGTCGCACATAAAGCTTTCATCGCCTTGAAGCACCCCTTCTTCCAGGGCAGCGGCAACGGTAAAAATCTTTTGCGGAGAACCCGGCTCATAGGTGTCGCTGACGCAGAAATTCCTCCAGATCTGGTTCCAGGCCGCCAGCATTCCCAAAGTTTCAATCTCTTCATCGCTGTAGTGGTTTCTTACCTGGGCTTCGGTGAGCTTAGGTTCTTCCTTATGTTTATTGTGATAATCGTCAATCGCCGCGGTTATTCCAAGCTGACGAATCTCGGCGTCTGTATAGTACCCCTCCAAATCCCGGGGATTATTTAAGTCAAACCGAACCTTATCCGTCATCGCCAGGATTTCCCCGTTCTGCGGGTTCATCACCAGGGCGGCACTCATATTGCTTCCCGTGGTGTTCTCCCACTCCGCAATGTATTTTTCCGCAATCTGCTGGATATTAACATCCAGTGTCGAAACTACGGTATTTCCGTTTGCCGCGGGTTTAATTACACGCTCTAGGTTTGTTTCCTCGTTTAAATAGCCGTATTCCCTGCCGTTGACACCGATTAATTCCTCATTATAAAACTGCTCGATTCCCCCCATGCCTCCGGAACCGTCAGCGGTGGAAAAACCGACGACATCGCAGGCCAGGCTGTTTAACGGATAAACTCTCTGGTATTCGTCCTCAAACCAGACACCCCAAACCCGTTCTTTGGAGTTTGCCTGCTTATAGGCGGTATTGCGCTTTTCCTTCAGTTCCTCGAAGGCTTTTTTCTGTTCATGGGGAAGACGGCGCTCATAGCGGACGTAGGCCGATTCTGCCCGCTCCGCGATAATACTGCGGAGTTCTGCCGCATCATAGCCGAAAACCTCCGAAAGCGCCTGCACCGTCGGCTCTAAGTAGTGTTCCGGTGCACTGTTAATCTGCATCGGGTCGATAATAAGATTATAGACCTTTTCGCTGGTCGCCAGATAAGTACCGTTCCGATCCACGATATCCCCTCGCCGGTAGGGAATCACCCGGCTGTCGTAGGACTGCTGGGAGAGAACGATTTTTGAGTAATCCTCCTGATTATTTTTAATCAGTTGATAAAGCACAACAATTAATGCAAACAAAGCCAGCGTAATTACCATTACAGTAACCGCCAGCTTTTCCTGCATGTATGTCACAAATAGCCGGGGGCTGTTCTTCTTATTTTTCTTTCCCGGCCCTTTAGTGTTTTGGGATGTCCTCATACTGTCTTACATACTCGCTTTCTGTCTTGTTATATAAAATGACCTGGTTTTTGTTCGGATACACCATACCCAGTTCTTCGGTAGCCACCCGATATACATAGTCCAAATCCAGGGACGTATTAATCCGGGTTTCCAATGCGTCATTCTCCGATTTTAAAAACTCCAGTTCTTTTTCTATCGTTTCGATATTGTGAATTCTGGTGGTCATGGTAGACTGCACCTGCAGGTAGTTAATGCATAAATACAATGTGCAGATCAGAGCAACCGTAAACATCAGCACGTAGGGGAGATTCACCTGCAATGCCTTCTCCTGGTTTCTCCTTACCCGGTAGCTGACTTTCTTTTTCGGTTTCTGCCGCTCCCCTTTTTCAGGGGCTCTGGCAGGACGCAGTTTCCGCACAGTATTCCCGTCAATATACGCTTTTGTAGAATATGAACGAATTCTCTCTGCCATCTTTGCATTACTCCTTCCTTAATTCACGATTATTCCGGGTTCCTGCCGCAGCCGGTTAAAGTTTACCTGTCACTGCAGCCGCAGACATCCGATACCCTGCACGGCTATGTGCGTTCAAAAACCCGAAGCTTCGCACTCTTTGCTCTCCTGTTTTCTTCTTCCTCCTCCGCTGTGGGCAGAATGGGTTTTTTTGTAATCACCCTTCCCAGGCTTTTCCTCCCGCAGACACAAACCGGAAAATCCGGCGGACATGTGCACGGATGCTCATTCTCCCTAAACTTTGTTTTTACCATTCGATCCTCTAAGGAATGAAAGGTAATCACGGCAAACCGCCCTCCCGGCTTTAACCGTTCAATTGCTGTATCTATAGTATTTTCCAGTACCTCCAGTTCCCGGTTTAACGCTATGCGTATGGCCTGGAAGGTCTGCTTGGCCGGATGTCCTCCACCTGCCCGTACCTTCGCCGGGATCGCCGCCTTAATAACTTCCGTCAGTTCTCCCGTGGTTTCTATCGGTTTTTCCTGCCTTTTCCTTGCAATGTGCTTGGCAATGTTTTTGGCAAACTTCTCTTCCCCGTAATCCCGTATCAGGCGGTAAAGTTCCATCTCGCTGTACGTATTGACAATATCCGCCGCTGTCAGGGTCTGGCGCTGATCCATCCGCATATCCAGCGGTGCGTCCTCACGGTAGGTAAACCCGCGTTCCTTGCTATCCAGCTGAAAAGAAGATACACCTAAATCCAGATAAATCCCATCCACCTTGGAAATCCCCAGTTCATCCAAAACCGTGGAAAGCTGTTCGTAATTGCGCCTTACTATCGTTACCCGGGGAAAAAATTCCTGTAAATTTTCCGACGCGGCAGCGATGGCATCCCCGTCCTGGTCTATGCCAATCAGACGTCCGTTTTCTCCCAGACGCCGCAGAACCTCCCGGGCATGACCTCCTTTTCCCAGGGTGCCGTCCACATAAATTCCGTCTGGTTTCACCTTCAGGCTGTCAACCGTAGGGTAAAGCAGCACCGATTTATGTTCAAAGTTCATTAAATTCCCAGTCCTTCCATGTTTTGTGCAATCTCTTCCATATCATCATAGGAATTCGCCTCCAGCCAGCGTTCTTTTGACCAGATTTCAATCCGGCTTCCCACGCCGACTAAGACGGCATCCTTCTCAATCCCCGCAAACTCGCGTAAAATCAGCGGCAGAAGGATTCTTCCCTGCTTGTCAACCTCGCAGGCCGTGGCTCCGGCAAGAAAAAAGCGGGAAAACTTTCGGGCGTTCGCATTCGTCAGGGGCAGGGCGTGGAGTTTTTCTTCCAGAGCTTTCCACTCTGTATTTTCATACACAAATAAACAGCCATCTAATCCTTTCGTTATCACGAATTCATCGCCCAGCTGTTCTCTGAATTTTGAAGGGACGATCAACCGTCCTTTCGCATCAACGGTATGATTGTACTCACCCATGAACATAATAATCACCTGACATCCGCACCACGCTACCCCTTTGTCCCACTTTCCTCCACTTTCCGCCACTTGTACATTTATTTTATTACATCCCCAGGAAAATAGCAAGAAAATTTTCATGAAAAGCAAAAAAAGGGAAAAAAAGAGCACATACCTGAATATTCGTATGTACTCTTTTTCAATGTACAGGAAACCCTATCCCAAAAACCTTTAAAAGCCTGCAGCAATATATTTTTCAATCCACCGATCCAAAGCTACACTGTGCTCATAAATTAAGTCATAGGCCAGGCCCTGGTCAATACTGTTATCCAGTTCCTGCCTTGCTTCTTCTATTTTTTCCATCAGTTCCTGCTTTACCTCACTCATCTTATGCTCTCCTTTTTTTATCTTTTTCGATTGTTCGATGTTTCCAAACCAGGACGCTAAGCGCCGTTATCGCCAGAATCAGCGACAGGCACTGGGAAACGGCAATTTCGCTTCCGAACAGTTTCAGCTGATCCGTGCGCAGGCCCTCAATCCAGCTTCTTCCCAGACCATACCCCAATAAGTAAATAAAAAACATCTCTCCATCAAATTTCTTCCTTTTTCGATACCACAGCATCAGCAAAAGCAAGCCAAGATTCCAAAGTGATTCATAAAGGAAGGTCGGATGCACCTGTATGTATTCGATTCCATTCTCTACAATCAAATGATCCAAAAGTTCCTGTGAAATCATCGACGGATTTACCAGCGCCCGCTTAATGCGCATAGCCAGAAGACTATCCGTATATCCGCCAAAAGCCTCACAATTAAAAAAGTTTCCCCAACGTCCGATTATCTGCCCCAAAACAAGCCCCAATACGCCCGTATCTGCCATCGAAAAAAATGACTGTTTCCTTACTCTGGTGAAAATAATCAGCGTCAGCACTGCTGCAATAACTCCGCCGTAAATCGCCAGCCCTCCGGCCCGCAGATTCAATATCTGAAGGAGATTATCTTTGTAGGCATCCCATTCAAACAGAACATAATACGTCCGCGCCCCAATAATCGCAAAAATTATCGCATACAGTGCAAAATCTAGATACAGTTCCGGATCCTGTCCCCTTCGTTTTGCATCGGACTGCGCCAGAAAAAGCCCAGCCAGCATCCCGCATCCGATAATCATGCCATAGAAGGCAATGGGAAAGCCAAAAACCGTAATGCTTTTTTGGAGATGGTCAATGGCAATCCCCAAATGGACAAAGCAAATATCTGCTCCATCATTCATCATCTGTAAAGTTCCTCCTCAATCTAACGCTCGTATAGCAGTTTACATATTTTCCTGCTACAGGCTTATTACATTTTAATCCAATTGTCGGGAAAATGCAACGAAATTCGATTGACAGGAAACGGGAAGATTCGACATATTTTGTCGAAAAAACTGGAAGCTTCCCCCAAATCCCAAAAAATTCCCGGTAAATTTTCAGATACAGTCCCGGAGAAACAGTGTACAAATCCCTGTTTTTATGCTATGCTTTGATCGGTTAGCACACGTACAGACAAAGTGCTTTGCAGAGAAATGGAGGTTTTTTTATGAAATTAGGGATTGTAGGGCTGCCCAATGTAGGAAAAAGCACCCTTTTTAATTCATTAACCAAAGCAGGCGCAGAATCCGCCAACTATCCTTTTTGCACCATCGACCCGAATATCGGCGTTGTTCCTGTACCGGATCCCCGCTTAAAGCTTCTGGCCGATCTTTACGACTCACAGAAAATCACTCCGGCCGTGATAGAATTTGTCGATATCGCCGGACTGGTGAAAGGTGCTTCTAAAGGTGAAGGTCTTGGCAACCAGTTCCTCTCCAATATCCGGGAGGTTGATGCCATCGTCCATGTTGTCCGCTGTTTTGAAGACGGGAATGTTATCCATGTTGACGGAAGCGTAGATCCTCTGCGGGATATTGAAACCATTAACCTGGAACTGATTTTTTCGGATATCGAAATTCTGGAACGCCGCATTGCCAAGAACGGAAAGGCTGCCTTTAACAATAAAGAACTGGCAAAAGAAGTGGATTTCCTAAAACGGGTGAAAGCCTTCCTGGAAGACGGAAACCTTGCACGGAAGATGGAACTTGCCGATGAGGACGAAGAGGCCCTGATGAGCAGTTTAAACCTTCTGACCTGGAAACCGGTGATCTTCGCAGCCAATGTAGGAGAAGACGACCTGGCCGACGACGGAAAAAATAATACCCACGTCCAGAGCGTCCGCCATTTTGCCGCAGAAAACGCTTCGGAAGTTTTTGTCATCTGTGCCCAGATTGAGCAGGAGATTGCCGAACTTGACGATGATGAAAAGGCAATGTTTCTGGAAGATCTGGGGCTTACGGAATCAGGGCTTGACAAGCTGATTGCCGCAAGCTACCGCCTCCTTGGCCTTTTAAGCTATCTTACCGCCGGTGTTACCGAAACCCGTGCCTGGACGATTAAGGCCGGAACCAAGGCCCCGCAGGCAGCCGGAAAGATCCACTCGGATTTTGAACGCGGCTTTATTCGGGCCGAGGTGGTCAACTACCAGGATCTCCTCGACTGCAGAACCTACACTGCCGCCAAGGAAAAGGGTCTGGTCCGCCTGGAAGGAAAAGATTATGTGGTAAAAGACGGGGATGTTATTCTGTTCCGCTTCAATGTATAGTTTCTTTCATCGGTTTTCTTATCGGACGTTTAATCCTTAAATCCGCCTAAACCATCACGCAGCCCCCGAAACGTTCTGTCCGGGGGCTGTTTTTTGCTGTTTTTCTTCTTTTTTATCTTATTTTTTATTTTCCGTCATTACTTTTTCTCTGACCGGAAGGAAAGCTTCATTAATAGATGCATTTCGGACTAATCATCCAGTTCATCTTCACCAATCAGTTCATCATACTCCGCGGAGTCCAGCATCTCGTCGAACGCATCGGATACCAGTTCGAATTCATCGTCATCTTCAATATTCTCCAAATCAGGCTCTCCGTTCTCATCCTCGCTGTAGCGGTAGAGATAAACCTCTCCTTCTTCTGCGGCAGGTCCCTCCATGGGGAGCAGGGCGATATATTCCCGATCGCCGGCCTTAAAAATATTAATTACCACACATTCCAGCGTCGTGTCATCATCCAGGGTCAGCGTAACGGTCATCTCATCCGTTTCTTCTTTACCTTCTCCCAGATTGACATTAAACCTCTCGTCATCTTTCATCTCGTTGTTCCTCCTAAGAACATTTTTTGCTGCCGCTTACGTTTATGCGCAGCCGCCTTTTTTGTTACGGTTCACCTGCGTTCACAGTAACTGCTTTTCCCCTTCACTTTATCAAAATTTTGCAAAAAAAGCAAGTTTTTTCCCACTTTTTCTCTATATTTCTGGTACAAAATGAATCTTTATGGGTTCAATCTCCCACTTTAGAGGTTTTAATGCCCTAATCCGTCAGTATTCAATTCCGCGCCTGGCATAAATTCCCTTTTGATAGGGATGCTTTACCGCCTGCATTTCGGTAACATAATCCGCCGCAGAAAGAAGGCTCTCCCACGGATTCCTTCCGGTAAGCACAACCTCCAGCCCCTGCGGACGGCTGTCAAGGAAAGCTTCCAGACACTTTTTGGTCAGAAGCCCTGCATTGCAGGCTGCCAGAACCTCATCAAATATCAGCATATCCGCTTCCTGTCCAAGGTTTACTGCATGGGTAAAAACTTCCTGACAGTACCGGGAAGCCTCTTTTTTTTCTTCCTCCCCCATCGAAAATGTAAAGCCAAAGTTTTTCTTGCAGGGAAGCAAAACTATCCCCGGAAGCTGATAAAGCATCTTCACCTCTCCGGAATCTTCGGTTTTTAAGAAACGGGCAATCACCACCTTCATTCCCCGCCCCGCCGCCCGAAGAGCCAGTCCAAGAGCCGCCGTCGTCTTCCCCTTCCCGTCCCCGCAGTAAATATGCACAAGCCCCTTCCGCTCTTCCATCACCTGTTTTCCTTTCACTAAACTTTACCTTTCTTCCGATTTATCCGCGCAGATACTCCCGCACAAACCGGGAAACCTCCTGCGGCTTATGGTACCGCTCTTTAACGAAATAGACGTGCAGCCTCTCCTTTGCCCTGGTCATGGCCACATAAAACATCCTTCGCTCTTCTTCCATATCCACGTCTAAAAACGCCTTGTGGTGCGGACTGACCCCTTCATTGGCATCTAAGATATAGACGATGCGAAACTCCAGTCCCTTGGCGCTGTGCATCGTCATCAGGCATACCCCTTCCTTCTTCTGTTTCCTCTGCCTTGCCTGTTCGGCAAGCTGCTCCTTGTACTCCAGGATGTGTTTAAACCATTCCTCACAGGTCTTATACCCGGCGGCGCTCTCCTGAATCTGGTCGGCAATCTCTAAATATTCCTCCGGCTTAATCTTTTTCTCGGCGGCATAGGCGGTTAAAAATCCATCATAGCCCACGGCCTTGCGGATATAATTAATGGCGGCCGTGGGGGCAAGTTTTCGGATCATGCGAAGATGGGCTTCCAGCTCTTCAATCCGATCCACCATCCATTCCTTATCCTGATAAAAGGACTTTACCTGTTCCCAGTTTATCATCTCCCCTTCCAGGGAGTCCCGCCCGATATAGCGCTTTGGCCGGTTAATCACCGCCAGAACCCGGCTCCGCTCCATATGTCCTCTGGCTAACAAAATATAGTCCAGAAGATTTCTGGCAATCCAGTGCTCGTAAATATTGGGTAGGATGTCCCGGATTTGAAAAGGAATATTGTACTCCATCAGCTTTTCCACCAGAAGTCTTGCCCCCTGGTTCGTCCGAAAAAGCACGGCAATATCCTCCCAGGCATCCCCCACATGCCGATAATCCCGAATCTCCCGGCAGATAGTTTCCACTTCGTCCCGCCCGTCCGTAAAGACCCGGGTAATTACCGGACGGCCGCTTTTTTTATTCGCCCGGATCTTCTTGGGAAAACGGGTCTTATTGTTTTCAATTAGACGCCTGGCCGATTCTACAATCTGCGGTGTGGAGCGGTAGTTGATATCCAAAAAAACCTGCTTTGCCTGAGGATAGTCTTTAAAAAATCCCAGCATTATTTCGGGCCTTGCTCCGCGGAAGCGGTAAATCGACTGGTCGTCATCGCCCACGATAAATAAATTATTGCCCGGAAGAGCCATCAGTTTTACCACCTCGTACTGAATCCGGTTAATATCCTGAAATTCATCGATTAAAATATAGGGATATTTTCTCTGCCATGCCGATAAAATATCCTTCCTCTCCCGAAACAATTCATAACACATCGTCAGCATATCATCAAAATCCAGAAGGTTAAGCTGGCGAAGCGACCGCTCATAGGCTTCATAGAGCTGTTTAAAAATCTCCCCCGAACAGCTTTTGGCATAATAGTGCTCTAAGGAAATCATCTCGCCTTTGACTTCGCTGATTTCTCCAAGTACCGTGCGGATAAACTCGCCCTCATCCTCGACCTCTAAGGAAAGACGGGCAATCTCCCTGCGCAGAAATTCCGTCTGCTGTTCTTCCCGGACGATATTTTCTCCGCTGTAGCGGTAGGCAAGCTTTAAAATCCGGAAAAATACAGAGTGGAAGGTGCCAAAACTGACCCTTCCACTGCTGTTTTCCTGTTCTAAAGCAAGATACCTCTCTTCCATCTCCCTGGCCGCCGCTCTGGTAAAGGTAATCACCAGAATCGAAGAAGGCGATACCTTTAAGTTTTCCACCAGGTTTCTTACCCGACCTACAATCACGGTTGTTTTGCCTGAACCCGGCCCGGCTAAAACCATCATCGGCCCCTTCCCGTGCTGTACAGCCATGGTCTGTGCTTCATTAAACGGCATTCCTGCTCCTTTTATTCTGCGGTATCTTCGCAGTTATTTTTCGATTTAACAAGTTTCGTTATCCGATTTCATTATCCGATTTCGTTATCCAATTTCTTTTTCCAGCTTTTCAATTCCTGCCCGAATGCGGGTTAAGGTTTCTTCTTTGCCCAAAACCTCCATAATCTCGGTCGCTCCTGCCGGTGTCATCTGCTTTCCGGACACAGCCACGCGAAGCGGCCACATCACATAGCCTGTCTTTACGCCTTCCTGGCTGATATAGCCCGTCAGCGCCTGGTACAGGGCGTCATTGCTGTAATCCTCCTGTTTCTCAAGGATCGGCAGAGTACCTTTTAACACGGCAAGGGAGGTTTCCTTTGTGGTCTTCATCTTCTTGTGTACATACATTTCCAAATCATACTCCGGCAGGCTTTCAAAGAAATCAATCTGTCCGGCAATATCCGGGAAAATCTCAATCCTGGTCTTTACCATCGCCGCAATCTTATGAAAATCCAAATCCTTATGAATCGCTTCCTTCATGTAGGGCAGGGCCATGGAATAAAACTTATCCTCGTCCATCGCCTTCATATATTCCCCGTTCATCCATTTTAACTTCGTCATATCAAAGACAGCCGGGGACTTGCTCATCCGACGGAAATCAAATGCCTGAATCATCTCCTCTAAAGAAAAGATCTCCTGCGTCCCCTCCGGCGACCAGCCCAGGAGGGCCACATAGTTGACCACGGCTTCCGTCAGAAAGCCCTGGGCAATTAAATCTTCATAGGAAGAATGGCCGCTTCTCTTGCTTAATTTCTGGTGCTCTTCATTGGTAATCAGCGGGCAGTGCACATAAATCGGAACTTCCCAGCCAAAGGCTTCGTAAAGCCGGTTATATTTCGGTGAAGAAGATAAATACTCATTCCCACGCACCACATGGGTAATTCCCATCAGATGATCATCCACGACATTGGCAAAGTTATAGGTCGGATAGCCGTCGGACTTAATCAGCACCATATCGTCAAGTTCGGCATTATCCACGGAAATATCCCCGTAAATCTCGTCATGGAAGGTGGTTTTCCCTTCTGCCGGGTTATTCTGGCGGATAACATAGGGAATTCCCGCAGCAAGGTTGGCTTCAATCTCTTCTTTGGTCAGGTGAAGGCAGTGTTTATCGTAAGTCATAATCATCTCGCCGTTCACCTCGCGTTTTAAGGATTCCAGCCGTTCCTGGGTACAGAAGCAGTAATAAGCTTCCCCTTTTTCAATCAGCTTTTTTGCATATTCCAGGTAAAGACCGGCTTTATGGCGCTCGCTCTGTACGTAAGGGCCGCAGCCCTTATCCTTGTCCGGGCCTTCATCGTGGATGAGTCCGGTTTCCTGAAGGGTGTGATAGATAATCTCGGTTGCCCCTTCCACAAAACGCTCCTGATCCGTATCTTCAATGCGCAGGAGGAAATCCCCTCCCTCGTGCTTGGCAATTAAATAAGCATACAATGCCGTCCGCAAATTTCCCACATGCATCCTTCCTGTCGGACTGGGGGCATATCTGGTTCTAACCTTCATCGCTTCTTCTCCTCATTATTTTCTTCGCTTTCTCTATTCAGGCTGTTCCTTATCGTTGGTGTCCGATTCTACCTGGGACAGCACGGTTGAATACGAAATATTTTCCATCTGGCTTTCATTATAAAAGACATACTGGCTCTTTCCCTGGTTCTTTGCCATATAGAGAGCCTTGTCTGCCTTATCCAAAAGCAGCTTATAATCCTCTCCGTTCTGCGGATAACAGGAAATACCGATACTGCAGGAGATATTATCTCCGTATTTCTTTAATTTTTCACTGATAAAATACTGACAGATATCCTGCGCCTTGCGCTTGATGGATTCCACGTCCTCCATTCCCTGTAAAAGAATCGCAAACTCATCGCCGCCTAAACGGGCAACCATATCCGTACTTCGAAGCATCTTCTGAAGCTGTACGGAAATATCCTTCAGCAGCAGATCGCCCATCAGATGGCCTTTTAGGTCATTCACCAGCTTAAAATTATCTACATCGATAAAAAACAGGGTAAAACTCTCGGTTTCCGGCAGGGTCAGCATCTCGTGAACCCTGGCTTCTAATGCCTGTCGGTTAAACAGCCCGGTCAGATAGTCATGCATGGCCCGCTTCTTCCACTGGTTTGCCTCTTCCTTTAAATCGTGGATGCTGGTCATCTTTCCGATATAACCTGCACATTCATCCTCCGCGGTTCCCCATAGTCCATGGAAAATCAGACTGAACCATTCCCATCTGCCGCTCTTGGTCTTCATTAAAAATTCACCTTCATAGCGTGAATTTTCCCTGGTCATCTTCGATAAATCCTCAAGCAGAAGCTTTTTATCTTCTTCTTTCATTAAATCACAGTGCCGGAAATAATCCGCTGCATGAAGTACCTGGCAGCTTCCGCCAAACAATTTAACAAAGCGTTCATTTAAGTCCACGGCATCCGTCTGCCTGCGGAAGTCAAACAGCAGTTCGCCGCTCAGTTCGGAAAGGATCTGATACTTTTTGCGCTCCATCTCCAGAAGCTGGATCGTCCTCTCGGAAAGCTTGGTTTCATTCTCTTCTATCGGTGCCTTCCTCATCCACGCTATGCGCTCATCGTTATCCTTTACCGCTTCATTTTCCTTATACATGGTTTCGTAAAGTTCAGGTTCAATCTTTAAAAACTCCTGAACCAGCAAAGGATTAAAGCAGCCGCACTCGCCGCCGGCAATCATATCCCTTGCTTTTTCCCGGGGAAATGCCTTTTTATAGACACGCTCACTGACCAGTGCATCGTAAACATCGGCAATGGAAACCACCTGGGCACCGATAGAGATCTCGTCGCCTTTAAGCCCGTCGGGATAACCCCGCCCGTCCCAGCGCTCATGATGGTGCCGGCAGATATCATAGCTGTAGCTGAAAATCTTTTCCCCCTTAAAGAAGGGAATCATCTCCAGAATGCCGCAGCCATAGACGGTGTGCTTTTTCATCTGTTCAAATTCTTCTTTCGTCAGCCGCCCGGGCTTATTTAAAATATAGTCGGGAACGGAAATCTTTCCGATATCATGCATGGCTGCCGCATTAGAAATAAAATCAATCTCATCATCCGTAATCCGGTACTGGGGCACGGTTTTCTGCATCCTGGTCAGAAGAATCTGTGTGGCATGACGGATTCGGCGCACATGCTGCCCGGACTCGCCGCTGCGGAATTCGATAACGGAACTGAGCATATCGATAATGGAAACGTTCGTCCGCTTGAGCTGCTCCGACTGTTCTCTTATCGTCTTAACATGTTTTTCCACCAGGGCAGAGAGGTTTCGTCTGCTGCGGTACAATTCAATGGCATTATTTACCCTTTTTCTTACCAGGGCCGGCGAAACAATCGGTTTGGTAATAACATCGACCACACCGCCCTCATAACCCTGCATGGCAATCTCCGAAGAAGTTTCCGCAGTAATTAAGAACACCGGAATCTGCTGTATCAGCTGCTTTTCCGACAGATACTTAAGCACGCCAAAACCATCCATCTCCGGCATAACAATATCCAGGAGAAGCGCCGCCAGTTCACCATTTACAGCCTCAATCTGCTTAATTGCCTCCAGCCCGTTTTCTGCTTCCAGAATATCATACTCACGGCAAAACAATTCATCCAAAATCGCACGGTTAATTTCCGCGTCATCCACGACCAGGATCTTTTCTCTTATACCATCATTCATGAATACTCCCCACTCCACCTTTACAATTTGTCAACACAAAAATGTTCGCACAGCAGTAACGACCTCTGCATACCTCACCGCTGTTTTTGCTAATTCCATCTTATCCATTTTTAACCACTTTGTCAATACAGTGTTCTTTTTCTGTGTATGGCTTTTCAGTGCATGGCAATCCATTCCATCGCCCAGGCCCAGGTCAGGCAGTTCTGTGTCCAGATTCCGTTGTAGTAGGTCACAGGAATCGGACAGGACACGCTTCCGGTTTCCAAGGTAACACTGGGAACAGGACGTTCGCTTAACTGAATCCAGTCTTTATAGCCGCCGCCCCCGGTCGAGGGAAGTACCCGATAACCGCCGGTCACATTCGACATAAGCTGTGCAAGCTCCCTAGACTCAGCCTGCACCTTGTTTCCCCGAATATCCCAGTAAATAACATTACCCATAGAATGATAATGAAGGACAGCCGCCCATGGATAATCCGGATTATTGTATAAATTAACCATAGCCTGGGTTTCCGGCTCAGATGCCGGCATTTCTCCCCTGAATCCGTCAGAAGAAGGCATACCCGCCCCGATCTCTTCCCAGAGGGCGTCAAAATTTAAGTTCAGGTCCACACCCCGGGCATTGGCTTTCCAGCGGCTGTAATACGAAGCGGTATTCAACCCCGCCTTCCCCCTGGCTAAATCCGAAAAATAACACTGATTAATCTGATCCCGAAGCTGCTGCGAGCGGATGGCATCCGGACCAAACTGGCTGATGGAAATTCCGTCCGGGTTCGTCATCGGCACAAAATGCACGGCAACATAATTAAACATCTCACTTAACGGCATGTTATGAAAAGTTCCCGTATCATAATTGGCCAGAATCAGTTCCATCTGCTGCATCAGCATTAAGGGATTGATATATTCCCTTGCATGAATCCCGGCTTGGATTAAGAGATGCTTAGGCGCGTTCACATTGCCGATAATGCAGTCATAAATCTTGCGGTTATCCAGAGATTCTCCCATCTCCCGAATATGTATCTTATCTCCGTAGCGAACCTTTAACAGGCTCATATCCAAGACCATCTGATCATAACCGTATTTGTCCGTCACCTGTACAATCGAGTTGATCACATCCGCCAGCGCAACCGAACCGTCCTGCGCCATAATCCCGCGGATGGGCTGTGAGGGCAGAACCTGCACCGGATTAGGAATCGGAAGAACATCAGCCCCGGCATTTTCCGACGCTGCAGGCTCCTGTATCGGCTCCTGTACCGGCTCCTCTTCCACGACATACCCTGGCCCGCGGGAATAATCCTTGCTGGTTGTTGTGGCTGTATTTCCGGTTGTACCTGTGTTTCCTGTCGTACCTGTATTTCCGGTTGTCCCTGGATTTACGACTGCTGCTGTATTTCCGGTTATCCCTGGAGTTACGACTGCTGCTGTATTTCCGGTTGTGCCGGGATTTCCCGCAGCAGTCCCCGGATTAACTGCAGCCGTTCCGGTCCCTTCTGAAGCTGCTCCCGGATTCACCGTTCCCGTTCCTGCAGCAGCCGTATTTCCGGCTTCGGATAAGTCGGCATTCCCGGGAAGCTGCGGCTGGGTCTGGGGAGCGACAACCACTGTACCCGTTCCGTTAAGACCGCTGCCGGTCTGCCCTCCGGGAACAACCACCGTCTGTACCTCTTCCCCTATCGGCAATGTGGGAACCGTAACTGCTGTTTCTATCGTTGAACCCCCCTGGGATATTTCGTCTGCCAAAGCCTGTACCGGGTTTGATAATGTCAATACTGCTGCTCCAAGAAGCGCAGTCCATCGATAATATTCTCTCATCTTCGTCCTCCTGCATCACTGATTTCCGTGCGTTTTGCTGTCTAATTGCTTTGCACGTCTTGACCCTGATATCCTAAAATTATAGCACACTTCTTTCTGTACAGCTTTTACAACTTTCTTACAACATTCAGCAGCCCTATTAACATTCATTACGGTTTTTGTGTGTTCATCCATGGTCATCCCGGCACGGCATTATTCATCTTTCCCGAAAAAAGCTCCGCCAGCAAAACCAGCGAAGCTTTATCATTATCATCCTATGACTGTGTTTCTGTCTGTCCTGCCTTCTGCAAAACAGCAACACCGCCTATTTCCCTGCCCCCTGCAGATCTCCGGGCTTCATGCTTAAATTAATCCTGCCCATCTTATCTACTTCAATAACCTTTACCGTAACTTCGTCGCCGATATTAACAACATCCTCAACCTTAGCTACCCGCTTATCGGAAAGTTTGGAAATATGAATCATTCCGTCCTTGTTCGGTGCAAGCTGTACAAAAGCCCCGAAATTCATCAGGCGCACAACCGTACCGGTAAGAATCATCCCGGCTTCAATCTCCGTTACAATGCTCTCGATAATCTTAATCGCCTTCTTAATCATCCCGGCATCCGTACCGCAGACGGATACGATACCGTCATCGCTGATATCAATCTTCACGCCGGTTTCTTCGATAATCTTATTGATCACCTTGCCCTGCTTGCCCACAACATCGCCGATTTTCATCGGATCAATGGTAATGGTTTCAATCTTCGGCGCATATTTGCTCAGTTCTTTTCTCGGCTCGGCGATTGCAGGAGCCATAATCTGATCCATAATATACATTCTGGCTTCCCTCGTCCGGGCAATGGCCTCTTCTACGATAGGACGGGTAAGCCCGTGAATCTTAATATCCATCTGAATAGCCGTAATACCCTTGTGTGTTCCGGCCACCTTAAAGTCCATATCGCCAAAGAAGTCTTCCAGTCCCTGGATATCGGTGAGCACCAGATAATCGTCGTCGGTTTCTCCTGTAACCAGACCGCAGGAAATTCCCGCAACCATATCTTTAATCGGAACACCTGCCGCCATCAAAGACAGCGAGGAGGCGCAAACCGAAGCCTGGGAGGTCGAACCGTTTGACTCCATGGTTTCCGAAACGGTGCGGATCGCATACGGGAAGTCCTCAATCGAAGGAAGCACCGGAAGAAGTGCTCTCTCAGCCAATGCACCATGACCGATTTCCCGTCGTCCCGGTCCCCGGCTTGCCCTTGCTTCGCCTACGGAATAGCCCGGGAAGTTGTAGTGGTGCATATAGCGCTTTTCGGTAACATATTCATTCAGCCCGTCAATCTTCTGCACTTCGGACATCGGCGCCAGCGTACAGATATTTAAGATCTGGGTCTGTCCGCGGGTAAACATGCCGGAGCCGTGAACCCGGGGCAGGATATCAACCTCTGCTGCCAATGGGCGGATCTCGGTAATCTGACGGCCGTCCGGACGCTTGTGGTCTTTTAAAATCATCTTGCGCACGGTTTTCTTTTCATACTGGTAAATCGCGTCGCCAAGCATTAAAAGAGCTTCCTCGTCCTCGGCAAAGGCTTCTTCTAACTTCTCGGTAATCCGGGAAATATTCTCTTCCCTCTTCTGCTTTTCATCGGTAAACACCGCTTCTTCCATCTCTTCCGGCGGAACCAGTTCTTTAATCCGGGCAAATAACTCCTCCGGAACCGCATAAGATTCATACTCGTGCTTTTCCTTACCGCACTCGGCAATAATCTTATCAAAGAAAGCAATGATGGTCTGATTTACCTCATGCGCCTGGTAAATCGCTTCAATCATCACATCCTCGGCAACCTCATTTGCCCCGGCTTCAATCATAATCACCTTTTCACGGGTGGAAGCTACCGTGAGGGCAAGATCGGACGCCTGCTTCTGCGCATTGGTCGGATTGACCATCAGCTTTCCGTCAATGAATCCCATCTGGGTTGCCGCACACGGCCCGTCAAACGGAATATCGGAAATGGATGTTGCAAGGGAAGATCCCAACATCGCTAAAAGTTCCGGTGACGCATCCTGATCCACGCACAGAACCAGGTTGTCCAGCAAAACATCGTTGCGGTAATCTTTTGGGAATAAGGGACGCATCGGACGGTCGATAACGCGGCAGGTCAGCACGGCATTCTCCGCCGCCTTTCCTTCACGCTTATTAAAACCACCCGGAATCTTTCCCACAGCATACATCTTTTCTTCATATTCAACCGATAAGGGGAAGAAATCAATACCGTCCCTTGGCTTTTCCGAGGCAGTAGCCGTAGCCAGAAGCACGGTTTCCCCATAATGCATCAACACTGCCCCGTTTGCCTGGGCAGCTACCCGGCCGATATCCACGCGAAGGGTTCTCCCGGCCAGTTCCATAGAATAAGTTTTATACTCTTTTGCCATTCTTTTTCTCCTTGAAAACATCACAATAGGGTGGAGGAAACCTCCACCCTTCCGGTAAATTACTTTCTGATGCCTAAACGCTCAATCAATGCACGGTAGCCTTCAAGATCCGTTTTCTTTAAATAGTTCAGCAGACCACGTCTTTGACCTACCATCATCAGCAGACCCCGGCGGGAATGATGATCCTTATCATTCTTCTTTAAATGCTCGGTTAATTCTGCAATCCTTGCGGTTAAAATCGCAATCTGAACCTCTGGGGAACCTGTGTCGCCTGGCTTTCTGCCATACTCAGCAATAATTGCCGCTTTCTTTTCCTTTGAAATCATAATGATTTCCTCCTTAAAATTCTTCTTTCAGCAGATAAGCTCTGTTTTATGCCTTCTGCCTTAACAAACTGCCATAACCAAGCCGGGGCTGGAGAAGCCCGCAACTGAGCTGTGGCGTTGACTCACACCGTATAACTATAGCATAGGGCAATGGCCTTGTCAACGGTAAATTCGGCAAAAAATCAGCAAAAAATCAGAAAAAACCATGAAAGAATTCCCGGCACCCATACCTGCACCGGGATTTCATGGGACAGGCGGAAAGGCTGCCCGACCCGCACACCTTAGCAAAAAAGACTATTTTCTGCAAGTTTCGATTCCCTTTCGTCTTATTTTTTCTCCTTTTCGCCAGATATTTTTATGTAACGCTTACCTTTTTTCTAAATTTTTCCATAATTCCTGTCGATTTTTTGTCGATTTCCTGTATTTTCCTTTTTGTTTTCCTATTTTCCTGATTTTTCTATTTTCTCTTATTTTTTTATTTTCCTTCCTTTTCTTTTCCCTTTTTGGAAATTTTTTCCGCACGTTCACTTCCCCAAAACAAAAGAAGGCGTTCCTTCACCTGTTTCTTTCTGCGGCTGCTGACCGAAAGCGTTACCCCGTTGCGTAAAATTAAGGAATTCTCCTGCATCTGCTTGACATGGGTAAGGTTGACCAGGCAGTTTCTGTGTATACGAAAAAAAGAAGCAGAAGGAAGACGCTCTTCCTCCTGTTTCATATTCGTTCCAATCCTGTAGCTTTGATCTTTGTCATAAACACTCACTTCCTTTTGTACAGAGAATAAATAATAGATTTCCTCTTCTTTAAGAGCAATGATTTTTCCGTCGAAATCCCAGACCTGGCAGGCACTGTTTTTCCCCATCTCCAGCCACAGACGTGCCATGGAAGTAAGAAAACGCCCCCAGTTTGCCCGATAACGCAAAGGACTGCAGATAATCATTAATTCATACCTTGTTTCCTGGACAGCCCGCCAAAAACAGCTTTCCGACATAAAATAATCCACCTGTATCGGCCCTATCCTCTCCTGACTCAGCGCAAATCCTGTCTTAAAATACTGGTGCCACTCCCTGCTGGTACAAAACAGCGCAATTCTCATTTACTCCCTCCGTTTTTTGTCTATAGACTTTAGCCTTTGTTGTGTTACGGCAAATGCCTGTTATAAGGTTATACGGAAAAGAACAAGATTTATAACCTTTTTAACCCCCATCACCTTCGGTCAATTCCCGAATTTCCGGGTAGATAAGGTAATTTTCATGGATTTTTACCGCTGCCGTAAACCTATAAACAGCAGCACATAGGGTTCGCCAAAATCTTTCATGCCGAAAAAACTTTAACTGCGAATAAGACTGTGTTATACTCAAGCTAAAAGCAAAAGACGGTAAACAATGCAATAAAAAACAGGAGAAAAAATAAGAATGTCCATAGATATGACCATAGATTTTTCCCTCTATGAAGAATGTATCCTCTGTCCGCGGCTTTGCCGGGTAAACCGAAAAGCACAGACCGGCTTGTGCGGCTGCACCCACGAACTTACGGCTGCCCGGGCTGCTCTCCATCCCTGGGAAGAACCCTGCATCAGCGGCACAAAAAACAAAACTGCAAAAGACGACGGCATAAACGGCGGCAGCGGAACCGTATTTTTTACCGGATGTACCCTTCGCTGCTGCTTCTGCCAAAATTTTCCAATCAGTCACGAGCACCGGGGAAAGGTTATCACTGCCAAAAAACTGTCTGCTGTTTTTTTATCCCTCCAGCAGCAGGGAGCTTACAATATCAACCTGGTAACGCCCACACAGTTTCTTCCCCACATTGTCCGTGCCTTGGAGATCAGCCGCCCGGAACTTACAATTCCTGTGATCTACAACTGCGGCGGTTATGAACGGACAGAAATCATTGACGCATTAAAAGATAAGGTGCAGATTTACATGCCTGATCTGAAATATTTCAGCCCTGTTTTGTCCAAGCGCTATTCTCAGGCAGAAAATTATTTTTCGGTTGCTTCCCGGGCAGTTCTTCGTATGATTGAACAGACCGGACCACCCCTTTTCGATCCGCAGACCGGGCTGCTTAAACGGGGAGTTCTGCTTCGCCACATGGTTCTTCCCGGTGCAAGAGAGGACTCCATAAAGCTTTTGCACTGGATAAAAAACCACCTGCCTGAAAAGGGATTTTTAATCAGCTTAATGAGCCAGTACACCCCCTTTTACCAGGCCAAAAACCACCCCGAAATCAACCGCCGGATTACCACCTATGAGTATCAGAAAGTAATCGATGAAGCCCTGCGTCTTGGGCTGACGGACGGTTTTATGCAGGAAAAAAGCAGCGCAAGAGAAGAATATACGCCGCCTTTTTCCACCCTTGAAGGGCTTTAAACTTTAAGTGCAAATTTACTGATTATCTTTGGCAGTGAGCAAACGCATTCCCGTTAGTGACTGACCTTCGCCCGGAGCACTTCCAGTCTTTCTTCCTCGCCAAACTGTTTATACAGCTTTTTCATGCAGTGACCAAAGGCCGGAATCAGGAAAATATCCGCAAATATCCAGGCCAGAGGCGAAGCAAGACATACCGCAGGATAACCAAAGACGGGCACCATGGCAAAACCCATAAATGCCCTGGCTACCATCTCAAAAACACCGGCAAATACAGCAAAGCCGCTGAATCCCAGACCCTGAATCGTAAAACGATAAACATTAACAAACACCAGGGCAATAAAGAACAGGGCATTGGCTAACATGTACTGGTAAGCCTGATGGATAACCTCGGCCTCTGCGGCATCCACAAACAGCCGCGGGATCTGTTCGCCAAAGAAAAAAGTTACCGCAAAAGCTCCCAGGGAATAGATAATCCCTATTGCATTTGCTGCATGAACACCGCGGGTAACCCGTTCCAGCTTCCTTGCCCCGATATTCTGCCCCGCATAGGTAGCCATCGTACCGCCAAGAGCATCGAAAGGACAACAGAACAGCATACTCACCTTCTGCGCTGCCGCTACGGAAGCTACGGCTGTCGAACCAAGTCCATTAATCGCGGTCTGAATAACTACCGATCCAATCGCCGTAATTGAATACTGAAGTCCCATGGGAATTCCCATAGCACATAAAATCTTCACATGGATTTTGTTCAGGGGAAGTTCGTCCGGCTCCATCCTTAAAATCACAAACTTCCTGCGCATGTACACCAGGCAGAGCAGACCGGAAACCGCCTGGGAAATTACGGTTGCATAGGCAGCACCTTCTGCCCCGCAGCCGACAAAAACAATAAAGAAAAAGTCCAGAATAACATTTAAAATACTGGAAATAATTAAAAATACAACCGGTGTCCTTGAATCTCCCAGGGAACGGATAATCCCTGCCAGCAGGTTATAGAGAAACGTCGCCGGAATCCCTAAAAAAATAAAGAAAATATAGTTGTAGGCACCCTGAAGGATATTCTGCGGTGTGTGCATAAGCACAAGGATATCCCGGGTAAAACCGCTGATTACCGCAGTCATTACCACGGCAAAGATAATGGAAAGCCAGCCTGCATTTGCCGCAAAGCGGCGCATATCCTTGTAATCCCCCGCGCCAAAACGCTGTGCTACCGGAATGGCAAAACCGGAACACAGACCGATAACAAAACCATTAACCATAAAATTAATGGCCCCCGTCGAGCCCACGGCAGCCAGGGCATCCACGCCCAGACATTTTCCTACAATTACCGAATCCACCATGCTGTAAAACTGCTGAAACAGCATGCCTAAAAGCATGGGCACGGCAAACCCCATAATTAATTTTGCCGGGGTTCCCTCCGTCATATTTTTCATTGGTGCAGCCTTTACTCCTGTTCTGCCCATAAATTCTCACCAGTTCCTTTCTCTGTCATAATTTCTTGTCATGATTTCAAAGAAACCCTGTATGCCTTTCGGTTTAATCAGGGAAATCCTAAAGGAAACTCCCTGTATGGCATCCGGTTTAACTAAGGAAATCCTTGTGGTGAGATTCTATAGGAAAAACTCCGTTTTGACAATTGCTATTTTGCACAAAAAAGAACACAAAAAATAAAAGCGGGTATCTATTTTTCTTCTTAGATACCCGCCTTTAAGCTATTTCATCCATTGGACCTGAAACCTCTCATTCTCTTTATTCAGTTTTTCTTCTGTTTCTTGTTCATCATAACCATGTTTCAAGAATTTCGGAGATTAAAACTGTGCATTCATTCTTTTGATTTCATCCATATCTTTCTTCGGTAATGAAATCTTCTATATGAAGTTGTATGACCATTTTGAATCTTCTGCTCAACGGATGATTTTTCTTTTTCTTCTTTGCTGTGCAAAACTGCTTTCGTTCTAATAATACTTTCTCGTCATATCACTAAACCGATGCTTCTATGTTTTCCTACACAGCGGGCAAAATCTTTTTTACTTTCGAGCATCCTTATTCAATAATGGTTTGTCCTATTGCCCCAATTATAATACTTTGACTATAACGGAGCGAGTCTTATGTGTTTGGTGGTCCGTACCTCCTTTACTTAGATTTTTCTTTTCTTTCTCTCTTTCATTCGGGAACTTCCTTTCTTCCCTTTTTTGTTTTCTCTCTTTTTGATGTCTTTATTATAGCTAATCTCCTCCTATTTGTCAACACTTTTTTTAAAAAATTTCTTATTTTTTTGTGCATAGTTAATTTGTGCATATTTTTTCTAATTGTTTTGATTTTTATACAATTTATTCCTTGTTTTTTCTTAGTTTTATATAATTTTTCAGAATATTCCAAACATTATTTCCCTGGAAAAACAGTCTTTACGTTAATTCTATTTTCTGATAAACTAAAACTACAGTTATACATCGTCACTGTTCATCTTTCCATGGATATACTTACTCCCATAAAGAAAGGAGGGAAAAATATGCCGATAAATGAAAAAGAGTACAATGGCATTCTTTTTGATCAGTTATCTCTCTTAGAAGAAATCGAGGAGGTCGCCAAAAAAGAAAATGCCCAGGAAACATTAAAATTAATCAACAAAAAACGTCAGCAGGTAGAACGTAAATTATACCAGCAACCGCCACTCATCGGCAATTGCAATGCAAACTAAACCTTCACGCACCCACAGGCAAAACAAAAAACCTTACGGATTTTCCTTATTTCATCCATTTTGGAAGGCTGAAAATCCGCAGGGTTTTTATACATTTACTTATCAATATTTTTTCAGGTTTTCCCCGTCATTTCTTATCAATAACTTTTCAGGTTTTCCCCGTCATCAATTAAAATATACGCCGGCTGCTGAATATTTTCCAGAAGCTTTACCATATCTTCCTTGGGAATGCCAATACAGCCTGCAGTTACCGGGCCTTCGATACAGTGCAGGAAAATCGCCGATCCCTTGTAGGGCGTACACTCCTTGTTATAGCCTACAGACATACAGTAATGATATCCTATTCCGGCTATGTCACTTAAATGCTCTGATTTGTTCTTGTCAAAAACCTCTCCGGTCTGCTGGATATCCACTAACTGATTATAATAGGAAGACTCGCTGTCCCCCACCCAGTAATGCCCGTCATGAACCTGCAGATAAGGAACCTTAAAGTTTCCGGGATCGGGTTCTGTGCCAAAGGCAGTATCCAGGGTGTAAAATCCCCGGGGAGTTTTTTCATCGCCTTCGGCCTCTTTTCCTATTCCCATTCGTCCCAGCGTAGAATTCGTATTAAACAGCATCTTCCAGGAACCCTTTTTCTCCGGTGCAGCCGTATTCTGATTTGGAGCCGCTGATGCAGATAAGCCAGGGGCTGTGCTCTGTGCAGATAAATTCGAAGTTGTGTTTTTTGCTGCCGCCGTATTTCCCGGAGTTTCCGCCTGCGCTTCTCCCGGTGCCTGTCTTGATACTGTTTTCTGATTGATGGTTACGGACGTCTGCTTTGGCGAAAGGGCCTGCTTTGCCACGGAAGCGGCAGAACTTGTCGATTTCTGGCTCCCGGCTTCCACCGTCGTTTCTTCCTTCAGATAAAACGTTGCCCGGCCTGCATTTCCATGACCTTCAATCACCAAAAGGCTCTTTGCATCTGCGGGAATCGTAGTCAGCTTCTCAATCTCGTACTGGGGATGAATCATTACGCCGTTTCGGTCTACATAGTAGCCGTCCGGGGTGATGGCATTCGTCCACATCTGACCGTCGGCACCGTAATACCGATAGGCACCGACCACGTTATCCACAACCCAGCCGCTCTGCGCCGCATTCTGTTCTCCCACCGTCTTCCCTGCCTGGGTGTTTTTTACCGGTTCCGCGCCGAAAGCCTGTACATACACACCAAAGAATCCGCTTCCAAGCGAAATCCCCGTTCCCAGAACCAGGGCAGACAGTACCCCTTTTACTGCCTGCGCCAAACTATTCTTCTGCGTCATCCTGCTGCTGTTTATTCTTAAATTCTTCATGCAATCTCCTGTCCATTAGTGTCTGTACATCTGCTTTACCTAATGCCGATGCATAGAAAACTGATCCATCGGATACTTTTTCAGATTCTCCAGCACCTTCCGGTCGTCCGCCGACTTAATCAGGGCATCCCGGTCTTTCTTTGCCTCCATCTCGGCTTTATGCTTGCTTGGGCCGCCCACACAGCCGCCTGCGCAGACCATACCTTCGATAAAGTCCTCGGGAAGCTTTCCGACCTTCATCAAAAGCAGAGCCTTCTTGCACTCTGCGCCGCCGCTGCAGCGGGCAACCTTCGGCTCGATCTCCTCACCCATTTCCTTAAAGCACTGCAAAACGGCATTCGTAACGCCGCCGCCATTGCCGAAGCGCTTGCCGAATACCGAGCTTTCCTGATAATCATTATCTTCCGGCTCAAGCTCCACGCCCTTGGCCCGCATCATTGCCCGAACCTCGCCAAAGGTCAGGGCATAGTCGGCATTGTCGATAATATTCAAATCCAGAGCCTCGCTCTTTTTGGCAATACACGGCCCGATAAATACGGTGATAATGTTCGGGTCCTGCGATTTTAACATACGGGATACGGCGCACATCGGAGAAACCGTAGTGGACATATTCTCTTCCAGCATCGGGAAATGCTTTTTAATCATATTGACAAAGGCCGGACAGCAGGAAGTTGTCATCTTCTTGCCTTCCTTATACGCCTCGGCCCACTCCTCGGCCTCGTAAGCTGCGGTCATATCACCGCCCAGACCTACTTCCACCATATCCGCAAAGCCAATCTTCTTTAATGCCGTTTTCCAGCTTCCCATGGTAATATTATTCCCGAACTGCCCCTCGGTCGCCGGAGCAACCATGGCTACCACCTTCTGGCCTGCCTTCATCAGCCGAATAATATCCACTAAGAAGGTCTTGGTGCCAATCGCGCCGAACGGACAGCTATGGATGCAGGCACCGCACTGGATACACTTATCCTCGTCAATCACGCAGATCCCGTATTCATTATAGGTGATGGCATCCACCGGGCAAACCTTTTTACAGGGGCGCTCTAAGTGGGCAATGGCATTATACGGACACGCCTGGGCACACTTGCCGCACTCCTTACACTTGTTCGGGTCGATGTGCGCGTGTTCATTGCCCATATAAATCGCACCAAAATTACAGGAATTTTGGCAGGCTTTTCCCATACACATACGGCAGTTGTCGGTAACGATATAAGAAGCAATCGGACACTCCTCACAGGCCGCGCCGATAACCTGGACAACATTCATACTGTCATAGCCGGAAGGGCACTTTCCTTCTGCCAGCCGCACCCTCTGCCGGATAATCTCCCTTTCCTTATAAATACAGCAGCGGTACTGCGCCTGTGGGCCGGGAATCATCTCGTAAGGAAGCTGATCTCTTTCTTCCTCTAAAGTACCTTCATACGCCCTTTTGGCAACCTCGTATAATACATCATGCTTTAAACGTAAAATTGTTGCGTCATTTGTTACCATGATTTTTCCTCCTCTATCCCTGCGTGTTTTTATCTGGTATGTTTCGGTTCATACACATCCGCTGCAGCCGGTAACTCCGGTACAGCATTCTGCAGTAAACCGCACCAGGATAACCCCCTGAACAATTAATAATAGATAACGTCTACCTTCCTCCCCATCTCGGCAATGGTTGTTTTCAGCTGCTCCACCAAATTCTGGCGTATACCCAGGTCAAAGGGAATGCCGGGGTTCTGGTAGGCGCTGTTAATGGCCTTTCCTACATATAAATGAACCTCCGTACAGTCTTCGATAATCATCTTTGCCACCATCGAAGCTCCGTTTGGCTTATCGAGTTCCTCAAAAAAGTCCTCGGAAACCGTTTCGTTCTTCACATAGCGGCGAAGAAGCTGGAGCACGCGGTTTAACGTAAGCACGCCCTCTGTCACCAGATCGATGCCGTCCATATAGGCAATGGGCGGAATCTCCGGGTCCACGTAGTCTAAAGAAACATCCAGCCTGCGGTTTAATACCCGGGAAACAATGGTTGCGCTCGTGCCGCCGCAGACCACGGTTTTTGCTGCCGGGTTACTGAGGAAATCGTGAACCATCCTCGTATCGTCCTCGGGGTTTTTCGCCGGTCCGGTCATCACATGCACAGGCTTGCTGTCAATAATCCGCATAACCGCTACAGTCGTATCGTCACCGGGGCGGAAGCCGTACAGCTCGTCACACGCCTGGGATAAGGCATTTGCCAGGCGGACGGAAGAAATCGTTAAGGCATACTGCTTTACGGCGTAGGCGGCAATATCCTCCCACAGCCAGCCAAAATTCAGCAGATCGCCCACGCCGGCGTGAATCGTTCCGTCGCTCATCAGGATAAAGGCATCCCCCCGCTTTACCTGAAAACGGTATTCATTAATCTTCTTTCCCTCAACCTCACGGATGTTCTGGGGAATCTCCATCAGCTTTCCGTCCCGGATAAAGATACAGCCGGGGTTGTCAAACTCCACAAGATAAGCGTCGCCGTTATTAAACACCTGCAGAATACTGAAGGTTGCATAGGCCACCTGGCGCACCTGGCAGACGGGAAGGGTCTGGACAATGGTATCCACGCACTCCTCCAACGTCGCCCCGTTTAAAAACATCGTTCCCAGGATCTTGGAGGTCAGCGTTGCCAGGATATTTGCTTTTACGCCGCTTCCCATGCCGTCTGCCAGAATCATAATATCGGAGTCTTTGGTCTGGAGAATTTCCACCTTGTCGCCGCACAGGATTTCCGTAAATTTATTTAAGCTTTTATAAGCAACATCTACTGTAACTCCCATTATTTGACCTCGCTTTCCTTCCCGTCTTCAAGCAGAGAATGACACAGCTTAGTCAGCGTTGTCTTCGTGTCGGCGGTGGTTTCACCCAAAAGCCCTGCGATTTCCTGGGCTACCATCATCTGCTTATGAATAACCTTCTGCGCAAGATCAATGGTTTCCAGCTTGGTTTCATAGTCCTGTCTGGCCTGCTCCTCCTCTCTGGTAATATCAATCAGGGTTGCCAGAACCACATCTTCCTTTTCTATGTAGACGATATTCTGTAAGGTCGAAAGATTGTTATAATCCGAATATGTAACCTTCTTTCCGTGGATACTGTTCTTGGTTTCAAACACCCACTGGAAATCTGCCGGATCGATAAATTCGTACAGATACATCTGCAGAGCTTCCTGCCTGGTCTTTCCAAAGAACTTTTCACCGACAGCCGAATATTCCCGGATCTTTAAATCCTGATCCACAATCAGCACCAGATTGGGGGAAGTTTCCATCACAAGGTTTGCCAGCGATTCTGCCTTATCGTGCATGTACGGGATACACATATTCAGTTCTGCCTTGCCCTGGTATACGGCAATGGCCTTTTCCCGGCAGGTCGGATAACCGCAGGCACCGCAGTTTAACTCGTCTTCCGGCTTGGTTTTTCCAATTTCCGCCAATATTTCACGAATCTTTTCCTCGGAAGGCATGGGATCACGCGGCGCGTGGTTTTCAAAGCGTTTTCCAAAATCAAGCCCTTCCATCGCCTGGGCAAGCCCCCGCTCATCAACCGGCTCCTGCGGGATGCTTTCTTCCATGTCCAGCTTAATCTTAAAGCGGGAAATAAAGGCATCATCCTCCACCGTAGGACCTTTCACACAGCCGCCGGAACACATATTCATCTCAATAAAGCAGTTCTTAATCTCGCCTTTAACCAAACTTTCACAAAGATCCATACAGTTCTTCGTGCCGTGCACATAGAACTTATGATAGGCATCCGCCTTCTTCTGTGTTGCCAGAATCGAGCTGACCACGCCGTTCGTAATCGGATAGAGGCGGTTTACCTTCGGGTCAAGCTGCTTAAACGGCGTATCCTCGCACTCGGAAATCACGATATCCTTCTCTTCGAGCCACTGGTTAATATCGTTAAAATTCAGCACGGCATTAATAAAGCCCGGATGCCTCTCGTCTGCGGCCTCTTTCTTTTTGGCAATGCAGGGACCGAGAAAAACAATCTTGGCATCCCTGCCGTACTCCTTGCGCAGCATCATCCCGTGCGCCACCATCGGCGATACCACGGGTGCCAGCATGGGCACAAGTTCAGGGTAATAAATCTCAACCAAATCATTAACACTGGGACAGCAGGTGGTAATAATATTTTCCATCTTTCCTTCTGCCAGAAGTCTGTCGTACTCTGCCGTCACCACGGCTGCACCTTCAGAAGTTTCCCGCACGTCCGTAAATCCAAGTTTTCTGAGGGCAGTATTGATCTGACCGATGGAATGGTGCTTTAACAGGCCCATGTAGGAAGGCGCAATCGAAACAATTACCTTCTCACCGCGGGAAACCATATATTTTACCATATCCAGATCGCTGATTAAGGTCTTTGCCGACTGCGGACAGACCTGGAGGCAGTGTCCGCAGAGCACGCACAGTTCCGGAATAATCTCGGCCTTGCCGTCCTTAATCATAATGGCTTTAACATCACAGTTGCGCACACACTTATAGCAGTGCTTACATTTTGTGGCTTTGAAATCAATGATTTTTTTCACGGTTTACAGCCTCCCCATAATCTCCTTTTTGAAGAACTCTTCAGTAGTTTCCGGCGACAGAGAATGCAGCTCCCCGTCCACGGTAACACACACGCCGTTGACACAGTTGCCGCTGCAGAACGCACCGTTTAAATCTACCTTGTCGCTGACACCGTTCGCCTTCACCAGTTCCTGCATCTTCTGGATGATTTCTCTGGAACCCTTTAAATGACACGCACTTCCGATACAAATCGTAACTTTCATGGATAATCCCTCCGCTTTATGTAATTGTTCGCCCATCCGGGCACTTTGCATTTATTATCGCATATTGTGATCTTATTATCAATATATTTTTTATTACATTTTATGGTATTTTGTTTGGTGATTTCCACGAAATAAAATTATACCTTCGAACTAATGCAGTCTGCACGAAAAAAAGAAAAGAACCTTAAAAGAATGATCTCTCAAGGTTCTTACTCTGCTTAACTTTTCCTGTCTTTTTTATAATAAAGCATATTTCACCACATCCATCTTCACCTTCCCATCCGCAAAGAAGGAAATCCCCTCTGCTGCTAAGTCGGTGTAGAGCACAGCAGACATCACCTGCTCGCCGTCATTGATAAAAACCTCGACGCTGAAACGATCCAGGATCATCCGAAGTTTCAGTTCACCCTGCCTGTGGTTTACCTTACACCTTCTCTGATGAATAACCGCTCTTCGCGAACCTGAAAACTTCCGGTCTATTTTCAGCACCGACTCATAGGGACGGAAGCTTAATGAGGTCTGGTATTGTTCATTCTGCGCAAAGCGCACGGCAAATTTCTGGTACATCTTCTCTGCATTCCCCGGGCGGACAGTGAATTCCATATCCACCTTCCGTCCCCGGATTCCGTCCAAATGAATGGTATCATTCTCAATCACGACACCGGCATACTCCACCTTATCCCTGCGCAGTTCTTCCAGTTCCCGCACCGGCTTCTGGTACAGCCGCCCGTTTTTTACCGACAATTCCCTTGGCAGGCTCATCTGTCCTATCCACTTGCGGTCAGGGGTGTGGGACATACAGGTATCCCAGTTCTGCATCCAGCCAATCATAATCCTCCGCCCGTCCGGTGCAAGAACGGTCTGCGGAGCATAAAAGTCAATACCGTAATCAATAGACTGATCGTGCTGTTCGGTAAACGTATTGGTCGCTTCATCAAAATCTCCAGTCAGGCAGAGGGTTCCGTTTCCGTTATGGTATTCAAAGCCCTGGGGAAGCATATCCTGCGGGCTGACAAGCAGCACCCACTGTCCGTCAAGCCAGAAAAAATCAGGGCATTCCCACATTTTCCCAAAACGGTTGCGGTTTTCGGCAAGAACGTTTTCATACTTCCAGGTAAAACCGTCCTCGCTGGAAAACAGGAGAATCTGCCCGCTCCCGTCAGCCGGACGGTTTCCGATTACGCAGGCATAGGTTCCATCCTCCTTTCTCCACAGTTTCGGGTCACGAAAATCCTGACGGCTGAACCCTTCCGGCAAATCCTCTCCCTTAATCACCGGATTATTTTCCAGTTTTCTATAATCAACTCCGTCGCCAATGGCAAGGCACTGATTCTGGGTGTCACAATAGGTTCCGTTCCACTGTTCCTCCCGCATAACACTGGTATACATCAGCATCTGCCGTCCGTCGGGAAGTTCAATGGCGCTCCCGGAAAAACACCCGTCCTTATCATAAATTTCATCCGGTGCCAGGGCTGCGGGAAGGTATTCCCAGTGCAGCAGATCCCGGCTTACCGCATGACCCCAGTGCATGGAATCCCAGTGCGGGGCATAGGGATAATACTGATAAAACATATGATACTGCCCCTGGTAATAGGAAAATCCATTCGGATCATTCATCCAGCCGGTACGGACAGATAAATGAAAAGCCGGTCGTTCTTCTTTTTTAATCATTTTTTCAGAAGCTTCTTCATATTTACGGGCTTCTCTTAAGGTCTGACTTATCATTTCTTCATTTCTTCCTTTCATCAACTTTCTGCCTTCTTTTATCGTTCTGCTGCCTTGTTCCCCTTTGCCTTATTTTTGCTGTCTTATTATACTCCCCTACTTCGCTGCCGTACTTGCATTATAGTCATCCAGATAATTCTGGAACAGCTCCAGATATTCGCTCAGTCCGTAAGCTTCAAGGCTCTTTAAGTACTCATCCCAGTCCGCATCCGTAAACCCGTTCATAATCCAGTCCGCTTTTTTGGCGTTGATTGCCTTTTTAATATCTGCCTGGAGGTTCGATAAGGTTTCCGTGTCCTCGCGGCTCATAAAAATATTGGGGTATACATTTTCAGTGTGCATATCCGGGGTATAATATTCTTTAATCCAGTCCAGACGGTACTGCGCGTCATCCGGGCAGGTCACATAGACGCCGTAATAATCATCAAGAACTGCCAGAGGGCCCCCCACTGCCTCGGCTTCCCTTACTTCCACCGGAGAGGCGTCGCCCAGGGGCGCATGTTTTAGCATAGGCTCGCCCTGTTCATTTTCCCCCATCTCGAAAATATCAAAATCATCATCCTCGCCGTAGGTTCCCCAGTTATTCTGCGGGGACTGCATCGGCGCATACATCTGATCCAGCCATGCGCAGACCAGGGCAGGATTTTCCGCCACCGAAGTCACCACACAGCGCCCGCGGTTAAATCCGCTGGTAAAGGAACCATTTACCGGAGTTAAGTTTCGGGTATCCGCGGTCAGAACCGGAAGGGGCACCCAGTCCTTTAGGTTGGCAACATTGCCCACATCCCAGGAAAAGCAGACACCGTAACGCCCGGACTTTCCCTTGGATACGTAGGTTGACCACACCTGGGTAAAGGCTTCCGGGTCAATCAAACCTTCCTCGTACAGCTTATGCAGCCACGAAATCCCATCCTTATAGCCTTCCTGCACCGCACTGCAGATCACCTTCTGATCATCCGTAACCGCAATATGACGTTCCTTGTCCGCATCTCCGTAGCCTTCGCCAAAACCGTTAATTAAAATCGCCGGATCCTGACCGGGGTCATTGACGATGCAGGACATCGGGATAATGCTTCCCTCGATTCCAAATTCTTTCTGAAGGCTCTGGGCATTGTCCCTGAATGCGATAAGAACCTGTTCAAATTCATCCACCGTTTCCGGAACGGAAAGCCCCAGAAAATCCAGCCATGCCTTATTGATAAAACTCATATTGTCCACGGTCTGAATCGCCGTTTTGCCCGAACCAAGCTGCTCAATCCAGGGCAGCGACCAGATATGGCCGTTGACATCGGTACACATCACCCGATACTCAGGATACTGTTCAAAAACCGCACTGAGATTGGGCATGTAGGCGTCAATATACTCCTCTAAGGGAATAATAGCACCGTACTCCGCATATTTTAAGAGGTTGCTGTCGGTAAAGTCCGCCGAAAAGATAAAATCCGTAAGCTTATTCGGGTCGGACATGTTCAGGGAAATCTTATCCTTCCACTGGTCGGCCTGAATCGCCATCCACTTAATTTCCACATTCGTCTGTTCCTCAAGCCGTTTAAAAATCGTCCGGTTATTCGGCTGGGATTCCGTGTTTGCCGGATAGCTGATCATACCGGAGAGCACCGTTTTTTCTTTTAAGGGAAATGCAAGCTCCGCCTTATCCACCGGTCGGAACGTCCCGTCATTAATCTTTTTCCTGCCGCCTGCACATCCGGCTAAAGAAATACTCATCCCAAGCACAAGCCCTGCTGCCATTATCCGTTTCCATGTTTTCTGTTTCATTCTCTTCTCCTTCTTCCCTTATTAGCCTTTTACTGCACCAGTCATAATTCCGCTGTCAAAGTATTTCTGGAAAAACGGATACATCACCAGAAGCGGAAGGCTGGAAATAATAATGGTTGCATATTTTAACAGTTCTGCAAGCTGGGCGCGTGCCGCCGTACTCTGCATATCCGCAATCATGCCGGATTCAGGCTGGTTCTGAATTAAAATCGAGCGAAGCACAAGCTGCAGGGGCTGCTTGGCGGAATCATTCAGGTAAATCATAGCGTCAAAATAGCTGTTCCACATAGCCACAAACTGCCACAGCGCCAGCACGGCGATAATCGGCGTACACACCGGAAGCAGAATTTTAAAGAAAAAGGTCAGTTCATTCGCCCCGTCCACATCGGCGGCCTCACGCAGTTCACTGGGGATTCCCCGGTAATAGGTCCGCGCAATGGTCATGTTCCACACACTGAAGGCTCCCGGAAGGATAACCGCCCACATGCTGTCCACCAGTCCAAGGTTGCTGACAATCAAATAGGTGGGAATCAATCCGCCGCCGAAAAACATGGTAATCATAAACAATATATTAAAGAAGCCTTTTCCACGGAAATCACTTCGGGAGAGCGGATAAGCCGCCAGCAGCGTAACCACGACCGAAACCACGGTAAACACGACCGAATAGACAATCGCATTTTTAAAGCCAATCCAAATCTGACGGTTGCTAATCACACGCTCATAAGCTGTCGTCGTCCACTTGCTGAAATCAAAGGTGATTCCTTTATTCTGCAGGGTAATCGGATCAATAAAGGATGCAACAACAATATAAAGCATCGGTACGATAATTGCAACCGCAAATAATCCCAGCAGAAGATACCCTGCGCTTAATAATACCTTATCCTGTGCGGAATATCTGGTCCATACACTTTTTTTCTTCATCAGGCTGCCTCCTTTATAATCCCTGTCCGTCATTCATCTTGGCTACAATCTTATTGACCACAATCAAAAGAATAACATTAATCACCGTATTAAATAAACCAACTGCCGTAGAAAAGCTGTAATCGCCGTCAATTAAACCTTTCCGGTAAACATAGGTGGCAATAATCTCCGATGCCGGCAGGTTTAAGTCCGTCTGCAGGGCATAGGCTTTTTCAAATCCGATGCTCATAATATTTCCCGCCTGCAAAATAAACTGGATAACCACCATATCCTTAATCGCGGGCCATTCCACCGTGCGGATCTGCTGGAGAATGTTGGCTCCGTCCATAATCGCCGCCTCCCGAAGCTCCTGGCTGGCGTTTGCCAGAGAAGCCGTGTACATAATGGAGGCCCAGCCCGCCGTCTGCCATATTCCACTGACAATGTATATCGTCCGAAACGCCCCCGGCATAGTCATAAAATTCAAATCCGTTCCCAGAAGAAGGTTGACCGGCCCGGTTACGGAAAGAAAGATCCGCACGATACCGCAGAGAACAATAACCGAAACAAAGTTTGGCAGGTAAAGAATGAGCTGCACCTTTTTCTTAATGCCTGCGCGCTGAATCCGGTTAAGCAAAAGCGCCAGGATAATCGGAACCGGAAATCCCCATAATAAACTGTAGACGCTCAGCTTTAAGGTATTTGCCAGGTAACCAAGAAAATCCGGCGAAGTTAAAAATCTGGTAAAATGCTTTAACCCCACCCACTTGCTTCCCATAACACCTTTAAAGGGGTTATAATCCTGGAAAGCAATCAGGATACCGCTCATCGGCGCATATTTAAAAATCAGCGTCAGCAGCAGCGCCGGCATCAAAAAGATCAGGTAAAGCTGCCAGTGCTGGCGGATATAAACCAGCGTATTGTGCAGCCCTCCACCTTCTGCTTCCTTTCTTCTTGAAACTGTGTTAGAATTTGTACTCATAACTTCCTCCTCTCTTTTTTTGTGACCATTCCCTGCCTTCTTACACACATCGCTTTCTTCTGTATTTTTCGAGCTTTTTGTGCATTTGGCATCATGGTTGTGCATTTGTAAAATAACCCTTGCAGCTCATGCTTAAGTTATACCATTTTTCTTGGATTTTGTCAACTATTTTTCTACATTTGCTCAATTATTTTTTCAAACGCACCATTGTTCTCCGTGATTTTGTTGGTTTGCAGGTCTTTTTTTGCTTTATAATATGTAATAATCTACACAAAATTTTTTATTTTACATTTGACACATTTTGATTTATTTGTTATAATAATGAAAAAAATATGGTGAGGAAGTCCTATGGAAAATACAAATTATACAAATAACAATACAAACATTAACACAAATAACAATACAATGAATAATACAAACAGCAGCACAAACCGGGTAACCATACAGGATATTGCAGACGCCCTGGGCATTTCCAGGAATACCGTATCCAAGGCTATCAATAACACTGGTGTCTTGGCTGATTCCACCAGAGAAAAGGTACTGAAAAAAGCAGCAGAAATGGGTTACAAGCAATTTTCTTATCTCAATATCTCTGAGAACAGCATCGAAGCCCGCCTTCCCCTTTCCAAAAACAGCGGTGAAATTGCCCTGCTGATTACAGGATTTATCGGGGATTCCCATTTTGCTTCGATTATGCTGGATAAGTTTCAAAAAGAAACCTCACAGCTTGGCTACGGCTTTTCCATGCACAGGGTTCTGGAAAAAGATATTGACGCATTAAGTCTTCCTCTGTCCTTTGATCGGGAAAAAACGATAGGAATCATCTGCTGTGAGATGTTTAACTATCCCTACGGCCAGATGCTCTGCAGCCTGGGTATTCCTGTTCTTTTTGTCGATTCCCCGGTTATCGGACAGGGAAGCCCGTTAAAAGCCGACCGGCTTTACATGGATAACCAGACCGAAATCTTTTCCTTTGTCCGGGAAATGGCAGACCGCGGAAAGAAAAATATCGGGTTTATCGGTGAATCCATGCACTGTCAGTCTTTTTATGAACGCTTTATGGCCTGCCGGAACGCCCTGTACATGAACAAACTCCCCTTTATGGAGGAATACTTTCTGCTGGAAAATAAAGCCGGCATCAAAAAACCTTCCTCCCAGGACTATCAGGACTATCTGTGCGAACATCTTCAATCGTTAAAACATCTCCCGGACGTCTTTATCTGCGCCAATGATTTTATCGCTATGGATGTTCTCACGGCTCTGCACAGCCTTGGCTATGATGTTCCTAAAGATACCTTCCTGTGCGGATTTGACGATTCCCCGGATTCCAAACTTATCCGCCCTGCCCTGACGACGATCCATATCCACAGTCAGATCATGGGCATTACCGCCGTACAGCTTTTGCTCTCCCGCATCAAAGAACCTTCCTTAAATTACCGTACCGTGTATACGGAAACCAACCTGATTTACCGCGAATCCACCGGCGATTGAACCTGTTTATCAGCGATAACCCGTAAATCTTGCACAAAATGGAGGAAAAACCATGAACCGCCTATTTACCCCGGATAATCCCGTAATGCAGTTTATCACCAAATTAGCCTGTACCGCCTACTTAAATCTTTTATGGTTTATCTGCTGTATCCCCATCGTCACGGCGGGAGCGTCCACGACAGCACTTTATTATGTTACATTAAAAATGGTAAAAGACGAAGAATCCGGTCTGACAAGAGCCTTTTTCCATTCCTTTAAAGAAAATTTCAGACAGGGAACAATCATCTGGCTGATTCTTCTGGCTGCGGGAATTGTCCTGGGCATTGACGGATATGTCCTTTATCATCTGCGGTTTGAACATATTTTCTGGACGATAATCACGGCTATTTTCGTTATCGTCGCCATAGCCTATGCCATTATCTGCCTGTACATCTTTCCTCTGCTGTCCCGCTTTTCCAACAGCACAACATCCATGTTTAAAAATTCCCTGATGCTGGGTATGCGCTTCTTGCTCTGCACGGTCTGTATGGCTGTCATTGACTTTATCATGCTGTTTGTCATCATTCGAATTTTCACCCCTGCCATTATCTTTGGCATGGGGATGTGCGCTTATTTCTCTTCTTATTTTCTGTCGAATATCTTTAGGCAGTGTGAGGAGAAATCGGCGGATGTTTCGTCTGTCAGGGAAGACAGCCGGTTATAGTTAATGAAATCAAGAAAAGCCAAATATTGTATTTCTATCCGTTCCATGTTATTCTATGATGGCAGGATTGGCAAAAGATAAAGCAAAAGATGAAAGAGAATACAACATCTATCCCCTTGCAAATTCCAGGAAAGGAAGTGAAAAGTTATTATAAAAAAAAGCCATTTTGCTTTAAATAGCCTAACCTTGTGCTATAATAAATAAGCAATTACAATTATGTATACAGAAAGAAGGAAATTTTATGAAAAAACTATGGTCTTATGCCTTAATGGCTGCATTATCGGTTACTGTTTTAACCGGATGCAAAACCAGCACTTCTGCTTCTTCGGATACTTCCGCTGCCACAGTGGAAGCAGCGTCGGAAGCGGCAAACGATGATGTGACTTCCAAAGAAGATACTTCATCAGAAAACACATCCCCGGAAACGGATGCTTCCCGGGAGGAAACCTCTGCTGCCGTTTCGGATACGGAAAATAGTGAGGAGAATGTCAATGAAAATGAAGACGATATAGAAATCGAAGCCGTTGACCAGAATGGTGCACAAATCCGCATCGGCTCGCTGAAAGGCCCGACTTCGATGGGACTTGTCTTTTTAATGGAAATGTCAGAAAATGGAAAAACCGCAAATGACTACGAATTTACCATGGTCACCGCAGCGGACGAACTGCTTCCCAAGGTAATCAGCGGCGAACTGGATATGGCCCTTCTTCCCGCCAATGTGGCAAGTGTGCTTTATAACCGGATGGACGGGGCGATTTCGGTCATTGATATTAATACTTTAGGGGTTCTCTATGCAGTAACCGCCGACGACAGTATCCGGAGCATAGCGGATTTAAAGGGACGTACCGTCTACATGACCGGAAAGGGCACAACACCGGATTATGTTTTCCGCTATCTGTTAAGCGAAAACGGCTTATCCGACAGCGATCTTACCTTAGAATATAAGTCCGAACCAACCGAAGTTGCCGCCCTTTTACAGCAGGAAGACGGTGCTGTGGGCGTGCTTCCCCAGCCCTTTGTCACAGCGGCCTGTGCACAGAACAAGGACTTAAAAACACCTCTGGATTTAACAGCAGAATGGGATAAAACCCAGAAATCTTCCTCTTCACCCAGCCGCATGGTGACCGGCGTTACCGTTGTCCGCAATGATTTTCTGGAAAAAGAACCGGAAGCAGTAAAGATCTTTTTAAGTGAACATGAAAAATCCGCCGCCTACACGAAAGAACAGACCCAAAAGGCAGCAGAACTGGTAGTAAAGACGGGAATTATTGAAAAAGCCCCCATCGCCGAACTCGCCCTTCCCAAGTGCAATATTACCTGTATCACAGGAACGCAGATGAAGGATGCACTCAGCGGATACCTTCAGGTTCTCTATGACCAGGACCCGAAATCCGTAGGCGGGGAACTTCCCGGGGATGAATTTTATTATCTTCCCTAGCGCGTGCTGTATCATAAAGCATAAAATGAAAAACCTCCAAAATAAAGAAAGGATCATCTCCTATGTATCGATATCTCTCCCCGCACGGTCGGAAAACAGCTATCTTTTTCTTCTGGCTGATCGTCTGGCAGTTTGCTGCCCTGCTGATTGATAATTCCATCCTTATGGCAGGGCCGTGGGAGGTTATCCAGGCGTTTTTTCACCTGATGCCGGAAAAATCTTTCTGGCTGTCGATTATGGTTTCCTTTGGAAAAATCAGCGCGGGCTTTCTTTTGGCCTTCTTTGGGGGAATCCTTATCGGATGGCTGGCTTTTTTGCATCCTGTTTTCGGGGAATTTCTGGCACCGGTGATTTCCTTTATGAAGTCCGTTCCTGTCGCTTCCTTTGTCATCCTTGCCCTGATTTGGATGGGTTCGGGGCGGCTTTCCTCGCTGATTACCTTTCTTGTGGTTTTTCCGGTAATTTATGTCAATACCATTGCCGGATTAAAAAGTACGGATAAAGAACTGCTGGAAATGGCGCAGGTATTTTCGATTAAGGGATGGAGAAAGGGACGCTGCCTGTACTGGCCCGCCCTTCTTCCCTATCTGAACAGCAGCTGTAAAACGGCTCTTGGCATGAGCTGGAAATCAGGCATAGCCGCCGAAGTTATCGGTGTTCCAGAAGGAACCATCGGTGAACAGCTTTATCTTTCCAAAATCTATCTCAACACCGCGGAACTCTTTGCCTGGACCCTGGTTATTATCCTTGTCAGCGCAGGGTTTGAGCGCTTATTTCTTGTTATTTTCAACCGGGTGGGGAAGAAAAAACCTGTGTTTTTTGGGAGAAAAGAAGGCATTTTGCAGGCACAGGCAAAAGAAAATTTCCCTCCATTTACCCTTTCCATTCATCATCTAAGCAAGCATTTCGGAACATTGGAGATTTTTAACCGCCGGAATTTTTCCTTTTCTTCGGAGAAGCCCTGGTGCATTATGGCAGCCTCCGGTTTTGGAAAAACGACACTGTTTCGTATTCTTCTTGGACTGGAAAAGGCAGAGGAAGGGGAAATGGAAATTTCAGATGCTTCTTGTGATAAAGACGGGATTTCAGCAAATGCATTAAAAGAACGCAGGATTTCGGCTGTATTTCAGGAAAACCGGCTCTGTGAAGCCTTAAGTCCCGTGGATAATCTTTTGCTGGCTGTACCGGAACTTAACCGCCGTACAGCCGAACAAGAACTCTCTCTGCTCCTCCCCGCAGAATGTTTAAACCGTCCGGTTTCCACGTTAAGCGGGGGAATGAAACGGAGGGCAGCCCTTGTCCGTGCTGTATGTTTTTCCGGGACGATTCTTCTGATGGATGAACCATTTACAGGATTGGATGAAGATACCAAACAGGAAGCCGCCCGCTATATTCTCTCCCGCCGCCGGGGAAGGCTTTTCATCTTCTCCAGCCATCAGGAGGAAGAAGGAAGGCTTTTGGGGGCGGAAATTCTGCATTTATAGTTACTCACGATTATTCATTACTTTTCTATTGTGAAATAAGTAAATTTATGGTAACATGATGATAACCACCACAAAAAATAACTCTTATTAAAGAAAGGATGAAAATCTATGTTAGCAGTCCAGGGATATTTTGATGGCATAACCATACAACCACTGGAAAATATTACTGCAAAGCCTAATCAAAAAGTCATTATTACCATTATGGATGAATTTATAGAACCAACAACAATACCTGCCAACAGAGGAATACGAGGTATTCTCTCATCTTATGCTAATCCTTCATTGGCAGAAAAAGAAAAAGGAGCATGGGAACGTGCTGTGGTAAATAAATATGGTAATGTTTGATACAAATATGATATTGCGCTATCTGTTAGATGATAATAAAGAGATGGCTGAAAAAGCGGAACAATATCTTAATACCCGCAATGTATCTGTTACACCAGAAATTATTGCAGAGGTCGTTTATGTGTTAAAAGGCGTTTATTCCTTAAAACGCTCTATGGTAACAGATACGATTAAGAAATTCATGGAACTTGTAAACTGTCAAGAGCATGATATTGTTATTCTTGCCCTTGAAACTTTTAGCAATAAAAATTTAGATTTCGTAGATTGTGTATTGTATGCTTACCATAAATTGCAAAATATAGAAATCGCAACCTTTGACAAAAAACTCAAGAAATTAATATTTGACGATTAATCCTATATTTTTACCCCCCTATGCTTCACCATCACCCCACCAGCTTCCACACCGCAATCCCAATCGAAAACACTGCAATCCCCTTTTTCAGCAGCCCCTGGTTAATCCGGGCTGCATTTTTGCTGCCGTAGAAAACCCCGACGCCGTGACCGATTAAAGCAATCGCCAAAATCGGAAGAATCTCCAGGAAATCACACGGTAAAAGATAGCCTGCCGCCGCCGGGATTCCGATAAATATCGAGTTAAATAATGCCACCCCCACTGCCGTATGAACAGGGATTCCCAGCAAAACCAAAAGCGGCATCACCAGCACAGGCCCGCCTGCGCCGGATAGTGAACAGACGGCCCCGGTCACAAAGCCTAAAAGGAAGGTCAGGGGAAGGTTGTTCCTGATTGAAATAGATCTCTGCTTTTCCGATAAGCACTCTGCATTTACCGCCGAATCCTTTCCCTGTACATCTGACTTCTTATCCTTCCTGCATAAAATCGATATCCCCGAAAGCAGCACCACCAGATACAGCAGCACTTTCACCCGCTCCTCAGGAATAATCCGGTTTAAATACACGCCTAAAACGGCCCCGGCAAGGCTTCCGATACTTAACCGAAAGCCAAAGCCCACATCCAGGTTTCCCGCCTTTTTAAAGTTCCACGATCCAAGGATGCCTGACACGATAAATGCCGAAAAGCTGAGTGCCAGCCCCTGGGAAACACGCATTTCCAAAACGGTGGTATAAAACATCGGAAGCAGAAATCCGGCCACCCCGCACAGCCCTACAAATACGCCTACGACCAGATTTGCAGCTGCAGTCATCAGTCCGATTAGCATAATCCCATGCCTTCCTTTTCCATATATTTCCTGATTTCAAAGCGGATTTTCTCTTCATCCAGGGTCTTGACTTCCCTATCTTCCATCAGACATTTTCCGCCCACAACCATATCGCGCACATCCCCGGATTCGGCACATTCAAACAGGGTGTGGAGAAGGTTTCCGCTGGGAATAAGCCTTCCCGCATCCAGGTAAATGCTGATAAAATCCGCCTTATAGCCTTCGGCAATCTTCCCGCACTCTCCCACTTCGTCAATCGCTGCCGCACCGCCTTCCAAAAGCATCTGAAACAAAAGCTCTGCCGGCATAACCTTGGGATTTTTATTTGGTACACCGTGGTAAATATTCATCACTGAACGGAAAATCCTCATCTCATTCCACAGGCTTAACCCGCCATGCGCCGCCCCGTCCGAACCAAAACCGGGAATTATTCCCCTTGACACCAGATCCGGCGTATCCGGCACGGCCTTCCCGCAGTTGCTGAACGGGCAGTGACAAAGTTTTACCCGATATTTTCCAATAATTTCCTTTTCCTCCTCGGATAAAAGCAGGCTGTGCGCACCCAAAAACTTCGGCGACAAAACGCCCATCTTTTCCAGATATTCGTAAGGCCGCATTCCCTCGCGCCGGATAATACCGTCGATTTCTCCCTGATACTCGTTCATATGCGCCTGCAGCATGGCACCGCGATCCCCTGCGTGTTCGGCCGCCAGCTCGGTCAGCTTATCCGAACAGGAATTTAGGGCACGCAGGGAATAATACACCTTTAAATTCCCCTGATTGTTCCAGTGTTCATACAATATATCGGTTTCCTTCACTGCCTGCACGGCGTCCATGGCAATGCTTTCGGGAAGCCCTTCCTCATCCATGGTCGAGAAGGAAAGACAGCCCCTAAGGCCGCTCTGCACATAAACCTCTGCCGCTGCTTCCATAAAATAACTTCCTGCATCCACAAAGCCGGATGTTCCGGATTTAATCATTTCCAGGGCTGCCGCCTTTGCGGAAAGCTGCATCTTTTCAGAGGTAAGCGTGCTTTCAAAAGGAAGCATAACCCTTGTCCAGATAATGGGCTTCGCGTCCAGAACCAGCCCCTTTAAAAGCTGCTGTCCGGTGTGCATATGGCTGTCGATTAACCCGGGCATAATGAGTTTTTCCTTCCCGCAGATCAGCTTTTCTGCCTGAAACTTTCTCTCCCCATGCTTAACCACTGCCGCGATTTTTTCCCCGCAGACGGCAATATCCATCCCCGTTTGTATGGTTTGGGCATCCGTCATTACCATAGTATTTTCTATTAATAAACTGCATTTTTCCATCTGGATTTCCTCCCTTTTTTTTACAATTCCTTAAATTGCACCGCTCAGCTTTAACATCAAAGAATCCCAGATACAGGACCCTAAAAAGGTTCCGGTCATAACCAAAAGTCCCACAACGATAATCTTCGGCCCCTGTTTGATAAATGCCTTTAACTGATCGCCAATCGCCAGACCCGCATACGCCCCAACCATGGTAAACGGTGCGGTGAAATTAATCTTTGCCACAGAGTCAATCACAAAGGTGCGGATTGGCGATAAAGGACAGGCAAAGACCAGGCCGATAATGGCACAGTAAGCCACAATCGGGAACTTTAACGGAATAACCTTCGTACAAACCACCCCCAGCATAGAAATAACAACCAGAATAAAAAGCCCCGGAAGTGAATCAAAAAATCCCACATCATAGCCAATAAAATTCGCAAATCCTGTTCCAAGCGCACTAAGAATCAGTAAAAATAACCACTCCACATACCTCATTTTTCTCGCTCCTTCTCTCTTTGATTAACCTGTTTTATTTAAACTTGTTTCTTTTCTTTCCCAAACCGTCCAAGCTTCGGCTCCAGTATCATATACAGCTTATCGCAGAGCGGGATAGCCAGGAACATATTGATATAGATTCCGGTAATCCCTGCCATGGTTTCTCCCACGCTTGCCAGAGCTTTAATCGTTTCTGCCGACTCCGGGTAAATCGCGCACACCGATGCGGAAGAGCTTGCCATCATAATCCCTGCCCCCACACCGGAAGCCAGGCCCAGTGCATGGGGATGGAAAAGCCCGGTCATGGCAACCGCAGAAGCCATAAGCCCAAAGTAAATCGTTCCAACCATTCCTCCCACAATATAAATCGAAAGACTGCCTCTTGCCTCTGCGGAATCCGATCCGTAAATATTGTTAATCAACGCCATATGGCTCTCTCGGTTAATGGAAAAACAGGCACCCACGGCCTCTCGTTTCATCCCCAGAAGGATGGCTACCGGCAGTGCCAGAACGATGCTGAAAAGACTTCCAAACCCGTGCAGCAGCACCGCCGGACCTGCATTTAAAATCGTTTCAAAATTTGCCCCTGCTGTAATTCCAAGTTTTGCAATAAACGGGGCAATCCCGACAACCACCAGCTTGGAAGCTGCCTTTACCTGCTTATTATTAACCATTTTAGCCACCTGCGGCCCGCTGAGCACTCCCAGGATAATCGCATAAAATATCGGAAATAAAATAATCTTCCCATTTCCTACAGGAATCTGAATCTGCCCGATACTATCGGCAATAAAGATAAAAATAAACGCCAGCAGGTAGATTTTCCACTCCAGCTTCACCCTTTGTTTCAGCGATGCATACGCATAATTCGCCGCTTGTTTCCCCTTTTTTTCTGCCATTTCCCCTTCCTCCTTTTTTCTTTACTTCTTTTGCTTTCTTTCTTTAGTTTTTTATTTTCCTTCTTTAGTTTTTTGTTTTCTTTCTTTACTTTTTTGTTTTCCTTCTTTACTTTTTTGTTCTTCTGTTCTCTTGTTCATAGCTTATCAAACGAAGTCCGCCCATCCTGAAAGGATTTACGTTTACGAGCGCCTGTATGAGTATAGTTTAGCAAAAAAGTCACGATAAAAAAAGGACAAATGAGGTGTTTTTCGTTTATTATCACAAAAAACCACCCGAAAATCCATTTTCTTTTTTTCCTTGCAGGAAACGCAAAGGGCTGTTATACTGGATTCATTGATAGAAAAAGGAGTTGTATCTTTAGAAAATTCACGCTTAGAAATCAGGAAAATTATAGAAAATTCACGCTTAGAAATCAGGAAAATTATAGAAAATGCATGCTCACAGAAAAGGATATAATAAAGGGGGAAACCAAAGATGACTTTACAGGAATTGGAAAAAGAAGTGCCAAAATTGCTTGATTATACAAAAACCATGCCGGAAGAACTGCGAAGGCTTTCCCATGTAAAAATCCATCCTCCGGGCAGTTTAATCCATCAGAAGGACTATGCCTTAAACTACTTAGGCATCGTCGCCAAGGGAGAAAACCGGGTAATTAATGAGTTTGAAAACGGAAAAATTTATATGATTGAAACAAACAAAGCCATTGATTTTATCGGGGAAGTTACGCTTCTTGCCAATATGCCGAAGACCTCCGTGACCATCGAAGCCCTCACGGAAAATACCGTTATCTACCTTCCCCGAAAAGAATCTGAGCATTGGATTAATACGGATATTCATATCCTGCGCAGGATGGCTGAGCGCACGGCATTTAAGCTTTACCGCTCCTCCTATAACAATGGCTTAAAGCTTTACTATCCGCCTGTATTTCTGCTGGCGGACCACCTTGTCCGGCTCTATGAACAGGCTTTTACCAACACACCCGCTCATGACAAAGCCCCATCCTGCTCCTTTACCCTGCAAAAAACCAGGGAACGTCTGGGCGAGGAACTGGGCATGAATATCAAAACCTTAGACCGCGCCATACGTTCCATGCAAAAGGACGGGCATTTCTCTCTGGTTAAAGGAAAAATCTGCTTTACCCACGAAGAATATTTACAGATGAAGGACTACCTCACCACCTTTAAAGGATAAGAGAACGGCTTGGAATATTCTTAATTTTTTTGGATTTTCCGGTTTTTCCGAATTTTTTCAAATCTTTCTAACTCTTTCCCTTATCCGGCCTTTCCTTCTCCTCCAACTCCACCAGAATAATATCCGGCCCTACCTGACGGATGCTGCAAAAGGGGATGATATACTCCTTTTCTCTCCCTAAAAAACCGCAGATCGTCGGCGGGCCAGGGACAATAATCGCTACAATACAGCCCTTGTCAAAGTCAAAATCAATATCTCCCACATAGCCCAGACGCTTGCAGTCGCAAATATTAATCACTTCCCGGCATCTCAACTCACTAATCCGCATACTGCCCTCCTCCACCCGCCCATGCACCTGTTCTGCATGGGTAGATTTCCTGCCTTAACCTATGTTTATGCCGGGGACTAAGGGATCTTTCCTAGGAAAATTCACCATTGCGTTTATTGGAATTTTGGTGAACGCCCCATTGTCTAACGGACATCGTTAGCTCTGTTTCTATCATGTAATGGATATGACCCTTATCCGTTTCCATATATCTGATAACCATAAGAAACTCCCTGAACTCAACCATTCATATTTTAAAAAACAGCTTCAACTATCTGATGATTTGGTACATCAATAATCCCATAGGTGTTCAGTCTTATATCCGGAATCACAGGAAGGCTTACAAAAGCAAGCGTCATGAACGGATCTATCTCTTCTGAAATCCCAAGCTTCCTCAAAAGTCCCTTCATCTCTGCCAGCTTTTCTTCCACCATCTCTGCAGGAAGATCTGTCATTAATCCTGCAATCGGAAGGGGCAGTTCTGCTGCTATGGAGCCGTCTAAGGCAATCGCCAGCCCCCCCTGATTTTTCAAAACCTGATTTGCTGCAAGAACCATATCTTCCTCTCTTACACCAACGACCACCAGGTTATGAGAATCATGGCCAATACTGGTAGCAACAGCCCCTTTTTTCAGACCGTACTTTCCAAGGAAGCCTAAACCGACATGACCCGTATTTTTGTGGCGTTCAAATACAGCCATTTTTACAATATCACGCTCTGTATCTACTCCCGGAGCATATCCCGGATTCTCCTTCCACTCCACAATACGCTCCCTGGTAATCAGCTCACCTGCTGTCAGATCAATGACTCTCTGTTTCTTTCCTTTTATTTCCAGTTTTAAGTCAGCGCAGGTAACTGGCTTCATATGAAATGAATGAAATACCCTCTGCATGATTTCATCCGGCCAAACAACAGCATCCTCGGTTTCTACCTTTAAAATGCCATGATCTGCTGCCAGTTTTCCTGCTTTATAAACCTGTACTGCCTGAAACGACTGAAGGCTATCTAGGACAACCAGGTCTGCGTCATATCCCGGTGCCACAGCCCCTTTATTTTCAAGTCCAAAATACTGTGCTGTATTAAAGCTTCCCATTTTAACAGCATGAATGGGATCTGCTCCCAGCCTTACTGCCTGGCGTATAATCGCATCGATATGGCCCGCTGAAATCAGATCTCCCGGATGCTTATCATCGGTCACCAGCATTGCCCTCTGATAAAAAGGAGCCTCAAATACTCCAATTAAAGCATTCAGGTTTTTTGCCGCTGTTCCCTGCCGCACCATGATCCACTGTCCTCTTGCCAGCTTCTCTCTGGCTTCAGCCATATCGGAGCACTCGTGATCGGATCGAATTCCTGCTGTGATATAGGCATTCAGTTCCTTTCCCGTCATCATAGGAGCATGACCATCGATTTTCTTATGTCTGCTGCCTGCTTCTTTAAGCTTTTCCAAGCAATCTCGGTCACTATGGATTACACCAAATCCATTCATCATTTCTGCCAGCCCAAGAACCCGGTCATTTTCGTAAAAGCTCTTCAGATGCTCATTTTTAAGCACAGCTCCTGCTTCATCCAAATCCGTTGACGGCACACAGGAGGGAAGCATGAAAAATACGTCCAGATTCAAATCTTTTGTTGCCTTCATCATATATTGAATCCCAGATTCCCCTGCTACATTAGCAATCTCATGCGGATCTGTAATCACAGCTGTGGTTCCATGAGGAAGAACTGCGCGTTCAAACTCTTTTGGGGAAACCATGGAACTCTCCATATGAATATGTCCATCAATGAATCCCGGACATACATACATCCCCTTTAAATCTCTCTCCTCATTTCCCTCATATGCACCAATTCCAACGATCATTCCGTTTTCAATGGCAATGTCGCCCTCTTCTACTGTTTCTGTAAATACATTGACAATTCGAGCATTTTTCAGCACCAGCTTTGGTTTTTTTGCTCCCGATGCTGCTAAAATGCAGCCCTCCAATCTTCCTGTTTCTGTCATTTACCTTTCCTCTTTCTGATGAAGCACCTCTGCAATTTTTGCTATCACATCCTCAAACCGGCCTTCCATAATATCCATGGAGCATGCGAACATCAGATTCACCGGATAATTAAAGTCTTCTACATTTGCTCCGGTCATATCTCTGTATTCCCGATCGACACCCAGATTAGGAACCTTTTCCTTCATTCTGACATATACCGCTTTTGCATCCTCATCATAGTGCTCCGGCCCTGCAATATAAATCTTCTCGTTCTCGAACATCAACTCAAACCTCCATAAATCAGGCTAATACAAGCTCCATAAGCATTTTCAAAAA
>VSOC01000299.1 GCA_009774615.1 Lachnospiraceae bacterium | reverse complement strand
CAGGCTGCGCTTTACTGCAAGCAGCTGGGTATCAATTATAACAAGCTGTCTGATGTGGAGTTCCGGTAGCTTGTACATATCCTTGAAAAATCGAAATTCTTCAAAAGCTATGTCAGCCAGAGGAAGAAACGAAAATAAGAAAACCGCTGTTGCATGGTTGTGTACGTTTCCATGTAGCAGCGGTTTTGTGCTGGTGGTATTTAGTTGGGAGCGTGGCTTGATAAACTGGAAGTTACTTAACAATATGTGCTGTTATAATTGTATAACTATATGAATTGATAGTAATTTTGATATTTTCAACTTCGCAATACCAATTTTTACCCTGTTTGTATATATTGCAATTTTTATCCAACACCTTATTTTTGCAATACTCAACAACATCTACTGTATCTATTTTTAGGTTTCTTCTAATTCTATCAACTCCCATTTCAGTTGTATGAATTTTGTCAATATTATCAAGTAATATCTTTTTATCTTCCATTCTTTCTTTTCCTCAAATTCCGATTGTGATTTGATGATTTTTAAGGGAAACATTAGCTGTTATATTTTATTATTAATGTCGGCGTGGGATAGATTTCTTTTTGATGAACCGCAATGGCACCGCCATGTGTTCTCTGCAACAATCCTTTCCTTTCCAACATCCTTAGATCCCGCCTTGCACAATCCGCCGAAATCTGATAACATTCCTGAATTTCTGATACTAAGATTCGCCCTGTTTGGTTTACTTTTCGAATAATATCTTTCTGTCGTTCTTCCATAAACATAATAAATACCTCATTTTCGCATTTATGCCTATTTCATCTTGTTTATATTTGATTATACTTATTTGAACGCAAATATGCAAGCCTTATTAATAAATATTGTAAAAAATAAGGAATAACATTTTATACGTTTTCAAATATTACCTTATTGAAAATCGACAGTAAAATGCTATTCCTCAACTAAAAAATTTCTCTCCATATGCACAGGTATCCAACATACTGTTTTGCAAAGAGTGTCAAAATTGAAAGCCCATATACAGCGGCTACCCGGACGCGCCTTTGTTCAACCAGGAAAAATCGAAACTGATGCAAACGAAAGGGCAGTTATCAAAAAATCAAAGCTGCTTTTTCGTTTGCACCACCTTCGATTCTTTCCTTAACGATTTGTCGATAGCTCCATTATACCGCAATCCCCATCCCCTCGCTATCTTTCAGTAAATCAAAAAGCCTGTCCCTAAAATAGTTCAGTTCCATTCTGTTGTTCCACTTTCATAGTTTGTAGTCTATTAGCTGATATTATATAGCCTTTTAGAATTTATTGCAATCCCTATGCGTGATGTAGTCTAAAAGTGAACAAAATAAATGCTAATAGCTTATGAAATGGGTGGGCATTATGGAAGGAAAAGGATTAGGCAAACGTATCAACATGGTGAGGAAAGACCGGCTGGGTGTCGGCTGGCTTTTCCATGTCCAATCAAATATAAATCCGTTCGCTGTTTATGATTTCCTCCGCCCGGTGTGACAATCACATAGTGCATTTAACAGTTTCGGGAAACTTGTCATCAACACAGGGATATTTTTCTCCATGAGCGCATTGGCAATACAGCCTGCAAGGAATGTCTTGCTTCAATCTGCATTCCTGAGGCGATGATTTTTGCTGTTGGTTTATTTGCTGTTCGTTTTGTTTCCGGTTCTGCTCTCATTGGGTATACTTTAGAATCATTAAAAAATAACTCTACAATTTCTGGTTTCTTTTCTGTTATAAAATCTTTCTTTGGGGATATTTCACAAGCCATTTTTTGTAATCTTCGTACCTGGTAATAGAAATTGCTTACAGGAATCAGATGCTCTTCACGCCAGTTTTTATCCGAAAGACCACTTGCTCGGGCATGATGGCACAGTGCGGGCTGCATGTTCCATGTAAAGAGGCGGATATCTGCATGAATAATTCCTATCTTTGCGATATCGGAGATGGACAGAAAGTATACGGAGAGTGTGATTTGTTATGATGAGCATTAGCCATTAGAACTGGGTGTGCCTGTAATGCGAAATAACATGAAATAACAGGAAATGGTAAACCGAAAAATTTGAGAAAACCTGAGAAATAAACAATGATCGGAACATTTCTTTGAAACAGTGAACAAGGAAATGTTCCGATAGTTTTTTTATGCACAGGCAGGCTATGCACAAGCCTGCCGCTTCACCTGTCCTACTGCCTGATAAACCGCAGGAATATAGAGAATCAGCACCGTGACCAGCATTTCCGGCAGGATATAGGTCAGGTTATAGCTCAGGGTGTGGACCAGAGGATTCATGCCCTCCGGTGCAAATTCGGCAAAAAAGATATAGCCGGAAATCACATGGCAGAGGTAGCGTCCCGTTACACCCGCGATGTAGCCGATGACCAAACCGTGCTTTTTATGCCGGAAAAACCCGCTTAATCCAAGGGCACCAAAGGCTAAAGGATAGTCAAAAATCACCTGCAGGGGCGCATAGATATAAGGGCCGGTAATGAGCTGAAGAACCCCATAAGCCACGCCGGTAATCAACCCTGTTTTTGTCCCGTAAAAGTAACCAATCAGGGAAACAAAAAACATACTGAATAAGGTAATTGAGCCGCCAAACGGCAGGGAAGCCAGCTTGATAAAGGATGTGACCGTAGCCAGGGCGATGGATACGGCACAAAAGACCAACTGCTTGGTCTTCATGGGCACCGATGATTCATTTTTCCCGAAAAGCCGGATGGAAAGCAGCAGGCCAATCAGCAAAAGGGCGAGCAGTCCGTAACCGGCAGGCTGCAGGATGTACTCGTAATTTTCCGCATCATAGGTAAGAAACATTGACATAAAAAAATCCTCCTTTTTGCACAGGAGGGGACGAAGAATTGAAGACAGGTGACGGTTGATGTTCAATAACCGTTCAGCTTCCTTACGCCGGCATTAACCGGTTCAAGTAGTGAGGGTCAGGATGCTTTCTATCGAAAAACATCCACTCTCAGCGTTTCGCTCCCCTAG
>VSOC01000298.1:2737-3001 GCA_009774615.1 Lachnospiraceae bacterium | reverse complement strand
CCATTGGGCAGGCAAGTCGAAAAATTCCCATTCCCCGCCGCCTTTTGAGCTTCTGTGGTAATGGGCATTGGGTTTTTTCCAGCCCTTTAGCGTCCGCTCCGTGTCCCAGATTACTTGAGGATCAGGGCGGATCAGCAGGTAATCCCCCCACCCGGCACGATTTACCCAATTGCACAAGACAATCACTACTTAAACATTAAAGCATACCCATAACCAAATATTAAAACCATTACGAAACAAAAAATTGACCCCAGGCCGCTTAAT
>VSOC01000298.1:0-2727 GCA_009774615.1 Lachnospiraceae bacterium | reverse complement strand
TTGAGCAGTCAATGACTTCATAATCGTTCCAGCCTGTCGCTTTCCACATATTAATATCCTTTCCTAAGAGATAATTGTCGCCAGTGGCGATTAAGGTAAGTATCGTTAATGGCAATGAAAATAATTACTGCCAATGGTCATTAAGGTAAACATTGCTAATAGCAATCAAGGCAAACATCGCCAATGGTTATTAAGATAAACACTGTCAACGGCAATTCGTTTCATTATGTATGGCAGCTTCCCCGGCCGCAGGAAAGCGGTGAGGAGCTTTTTTGATTATATCTGAGGCGGGGCGGATGGTCAAGCTTTCGGCGAGATAAAGATATGGAATTTTAGTGGGATATTATATGGAAAAGGTTTGAGAGTCCTTTGTTTTTATGAGAATAGTTCAGCCAGTGGAAGCCGATGGATGAAAATTCGTGCGAGCATGATTTTCAGCCATGCGGTTCCCGCTGGCTGAACTATTGTGTGCAAAATTAATTTCATTGGGTTTGTCAAGTGAAATCACTTGGCGATGTTGCATAGGACTGGTGTCTGTAACATTTATGGCATTTTTAACAGCACAGTTAGCGTTTTACAGCTCCTCGCAGCAGCATTTGGAGCCAGACTTGGTATCTGGGACGCGCTTAAACTTCTGAAGGGTTATGGAAGCGATGGCTATGGTGCGAAAGAGTAAGGCGCATATTGGGCATGGTTTTTAATATGAACACATATTTGTTTTATGGGTGTAAGTTAGTGTTGGCTAATCAAATATTAGAAACCGCTATTTAAAAAGGGGAAAAATAAAGCGTCTGGCAAGTTCGCCAGGCGTTTTTTCGTGGATTCCTCCAATCTGCGAAAGGGAAAATTGCGGACTTTCTCGATAAAAAGAAGGGGTTTTGCTTTAATTACGATTACACTGACGTAATTCTACCACAGATCAAAAGGAATTGCTACTAATTTTTTTCGATTTTTCTGTTAGGTTATGGGAATATGGGCTGAAATTGGAAGAAAACAGGGTTCGCTGGCAGGATTTAGGGTCAGATTTGTGGTCAAAATCCAACGAAAAGGAGAGGATAACAAGATGGCAAGACACGGGGAAAACATAAGGAAGCGAAAGGACGGACGATGGGAAGGGCGTTATTTGGCTTATAGCGAGGAAAAGGAGAAGTGGCTTTATCGCTCGGTCTATGGAAGAGCATACGAAGAAGCTAGGGAGAAATTGCATTTTTGGAAAAATTCATTAAAGGAATCCGCTGCGGGGAGGATCGAAATGATGACAGCGGAGGATGTCCGGGAAAAGAGTGGTGTGGAAAGTAAAGCAGAGATTAGCGGTACAGACGGCAATGAAGGAAAGGGAAATGGCAGAGGAAGTTATTGCGGGGAAAGTGATTACAGGGAACGTGATGGTCGAGAGCATGGGGGCGAAGGGAATAGCAACGGCGGGAGCGGCAAGGAAAATCCAGAAAATAAGTGTGCCTCAATAGAAATATATTTTTGGGCAGTGGCGGAGGAATGGCTGGCGAAGGTTCGGTTTGCCAGGAAAACTTCAACTTACATAAAATATTGGCTGATTTATAAAAACTACTTAGAAAAGCATTTCCGAAATATGGAAATTTCTTTGGTTACTGACCGAACTGTTCAGGAAAAAATCCCTGCTTCTTTATCGGAAAGCATTGGAAAGAGTGTTTACTGTGTGCTGAACCAGATTCTAAAATATGCATCGGAAAAATACGCTTTACGGTTAATGCCGCTGAAACGGCAAATACCATATATGCCGAAAAGGACTGTGGAGACATTTTCCAGAAAAGAACAATCTGAACTGTTTGCCGTGCTTTACCAGGAAAGGGATGTATTTAAAACAGCCATTCTTTTATGCCTGTATACAGGATTACGGCTAGGGGAGCTGTGCGCATTAAAATGGGAAGATATCGATATGGAAAACCAGTTAATTGCAGTCAGGCGGACAGTGCAAAGGCTTTACGTGGAAGGGCATATGACAAAAACGGTTTTGCTGGAGACTGCGCCTAAAAGTGCATCTTCCCGGCGCGAAATCCCATTGCCCTCCGCTGTTTTTGCCCTGCTTAAGGCACTTCAAGAAGAAAACAAAAAAGAATATGTGTTCGGCGGGGACAAGCCGGTGGAACCAAGAACCATGCAGAACCATTTTAAACGCATATTGAAAAAAGCGGGGCTGTCTGACAAAAATTTCCATACCCTGCGTCATACATTTTCGACCAACTGCATAGAGGGCGGAACGGATGTAAAAAGCCTGAGTGAACTTCTGGGACATTCTGACGTGCAGATTACCCTAAATCGATATGTGCATCCATCTATGGATACGAAACGCAGGCATTTAGATGCACTGGCGGGATTTTATGAACGAATGTGCGGACAGGGTGGCGGGATGTGCAACGGGATGTGTGGTTAGAAGTGTGATCAGATGCGCGGCTGGATGTGCGATTGAATGTATGGCTGGATGTGTAGTTGGATATGCGGCTAATTGTTTGGCTGGATATGTAATTGAATATGCGACTGAATCTATACTTAAATATGTAAATAATTTGTGGTCAAATTTGTGGTCAGTTTGGCGGAAAATCTTTTTGATAAGGAAAAGAAAAAGGGCAGGAGTGTCCGTATTTGTCGGTGTTTGCAAAGAATTTCAGGTGTTTAGGCGGTTAAAATAGGTTTGCCAAGTTAAAGATTTCGCAGATTGGAGGAATCCACGAAACAAGAAGGGGTAATGAT
>VSOC01000297.1 GCA_009774615.1 Lachnospiraceae bacterium | reverse complement strand
CATTATGAACTTTTGGAACACCATGCTTCGGAATGTGTGGGCTGCAAAGGCTGTGAAAGCAGATGCCCGTTTGAAGTAAAAATCGCCGACAGAATGATAAAAACCGCTGAATTATTTGGAATTTAACCTTTGACTCAATGCCCTAATGCCCTTCCTATCTGGTATGCCTGCTCTGGCCTTCATGCCGGATAGGAAGGTAAACAGGGCAGATTAATTTCACCTCACCTGTCCATTGCCGTAGATAATATACTTCGTCGTCGTCAGCTCCTTTAATCCCATCGGCCCGCGTGCGTGAAGCTTCTGTGTGCTGATGCCGATTTCCGCTCCGAAGCCAAACTCTTCTCCGTCAGTAAAACGGGTCGAGGCATTAACATAAACTGCGGCTGCATCGATTTCAGCCAAGAAGCGCTGGGCATTGGCATAATCTTTGGTAATAATGGCCTCGGAATGTTTTGTATTGTATCGATTAATATGTTCAATGGCCTCATCTAAAGAATCCACAATTTTGCACGAAAGAATATAGTCCAGGTATTCCCTTCCCCAGTCGTCCTCCTGCGCTTTGGTAAATTCCGGCTCGATCTGACAGGCCCGCTCATCTCCCCGGATTTCCACCTGCTTTTCTTCCAGGCGCTTTTTTAGCAGGGGCAGAAATTCCCCCGCAATGCTTTGATGCACAACCAGCGATTCACAGGCATTGCACACCCCGATTCTCTGGGTTTTTGCATTGAAAATAATATCCAGCGCCATCGAAAAATCCGCTGTTTCATCCACATAGATATGACAGTTTCCTGTTCCGGTTTCAATCACGGGGATCGTGCTGTTTTCCACAACCGCCTTAATCAGCCCTGCACCGCCCCGGGGAATCAGTACATCCACGTACTGGTTCATCTTCATCAATGCCTGCGTCGTTTCCCTATCGGTCGATGTAATTAATTGCACGGCGTCTTCCGGCAGCCCAGCCGCAGAAAGCCCCCGCTTTAAACAGGCCACAACCGCCTGATTTGAGGAAAGGGCGTCGCTTCCTCCCTTTAAGATAACCGCATTGCCCGTCTTAAAGCAAAGACCGAAGGCATCCGCCGTGACATTGGGACGAGCCTCGTAGATAATGCCGATAACTCCAAGAGGCACGCGCTTTTGACCAATCATCAGACCATTGGGCCGCTGCTTCATCGAAAGCACCTCACCTACCGGATCATCTAACGCCGCCACCTGGCGAAGCCCGCCTGCCATTCCTTCGATTCTTTTTGGGGTAAGCTGCAGCCGGTCTAACAATCCCTGGCTCATGCCCTGGGCCTTTGCCTTTTCCATATCTTCCTGATTTGCCGCAAGGATCTCTTTCTGCCCGTCAAGAAGAGCCTGCGCCGCCGCCAAAAGACCGCGGTTCTTCTCTTCCACCCCCAAAATCCCCAGCCTGCGGGATACTGCCTGCGCTTTTCTTCCGATATCTTCTAAGTTTATGTTTGCCATTTTTCTGCCTCCATAATTTTTAACATACTTTTTTATAAAACTTCATAAACCCTCATAACAGTCGCTCTGCCATAAATTTTTTAAAGATAATTTTGTAATTCCTCAACCAATTCATACACCCTTGTTGCCGGACATCTTCTTTTTTTGCATTTTCTCATTAATTTTTTTCTGATTTTTCTTTTGTTCACTTACTTTCAGTGGTTTAAGGCTCATCCTTTAATCCTCCCAATCCAAAATTTTTCTTATATATGGATCGGCACCGTAACGCCCCTCAATATACTGCTTTCCATAAGCCTCATTCTTTTGCAAATCCTGTTCCTTTTCATTTTTAAAAGAAACCAGAGAATAGAGTTTTGAAGCTTGATAAGGATTTAACGCGCAAAACCAAATCTCGTCTTTTCTGTAAATTTCTGAAGTCATCGTTGTAATATCATGAGATGTCAACAAAAGCTGTGCCCCATGTTTATTGCTTTTCGGATCGGTAAAAAGTTCTATAATATAGCGAAGAAGTTTTGGATGAAGTTTCGCATCGAGTTCATCAGCAACCAGCACCCTGCCCTCATTAAGACAATGTAAAATTTCTGCCAGACAACTAAAAAGTTTCCTTGTTCCTGCAGATTCTTCTTCAAAAGGCAGCTCAAACATCATTCCGTTTTCAAAACTATGTTTTGTATAAATATTTTCAATATTTCCGTCGCTGTCTTTTTCAATTCTAAAATCCGAAATATGAATATCCATTTTTTGCAGTATTTCAAAAATTTTATTTCTATCCTTTTTTGTATTCGGCAAAATAATTCTATACTCTTTTTGGGGGCTGTCATAATCAACAAAACAAATATCCAAAAACCAATGAATTACATCATCAACGGATGGAATATCATAATTAATTGCTGCATGGGAAAGTAAGGGCATGGAATTTTTCAATTTTTCTACCGCTATTCCCTCTAATTCTTCCCCCAAAAGGCATTCCTCGGCAGAACGTTCAAAAATAATATTGGCATCACTTTCTCCGATAATCATTTGATAAAGATTTTCTTCAACAATTTCATTGCCCAGCCGCGCAAATTGATATCGATATTGTTTTCCTTCTGTGCGAAACATAATATCAAAAAACGTCGGCTGTTGCTGACAAGCCAAATCAAATTTATGATACTTTTCTTTAAACGTAATCCCTCGATTTGGCTTAATAATTGCATTATATTCTTCCTTATCCTTCATTTGTGATAAAAGCACAGGATGCAAAACTAATGTTCTCAGGTAACTCAGTGCTTCCAAAACTGTTGATTTACCGCCGCCATTTGGTCCATATATTGCAATTACCGGCAATAATCTCTCTCCATCGCTTTTATCTACAATAAGACTTTTTTCATTCTCTTTAATAGGTTCAGCAACTAAATCTAAAAAAGCCTCTTCTTTAAACGATTTATAATTAGAAAACGAAAACTGGATTAACATAAGTCCATCCTTTCTATCACCTTCCCCGGCAAAATCACCCGTTCAACCTTCTGATCCCATTCCTCTTTGGGAAGCTTTTCCACCATCT
>VSOC01000296.1 GCA_009774615.1 Lachnospiraceae bacterium | reverse complement strand
CGGCTCAGGCGGCGATTAACGAGGCGTAATCCTATAGTGGTTTGGGAGTGTAATGGCTACCAAATATAGCGTAATGTAAGATTTGAGAGATATCTGACAGTAAAGGTTGGGTATCTCTCTTTTTAATGTGGAAATAAAGATAAGGTTTTTGTAAATGTAGTGATCTGTATTGATTTTTAATTGATATTGATATATAATTTAAGAAAAAGTGAGGTGAAAGTATGGCAAATGTATCAATTCGTGTTGATGATGTAGTAAAACAGAGAGCAGAAAGTATATGCTCTGATTTAGGTATGAGTTTATCTACAGCTACAAATTTATTTTACAAAAAATTGATAAGCTATGGTGGGATTCCTTTTGAATTGAGGGTAGATCCCTTTTATAGTGAGGAGAATCAGGCACATTTGGAAAAAGTAATTAATAATTATAACCACGGAAAATCAAATCCTGTTTATAAGAAGATAGAAGAATTGGAGGAAATGGAGGGTTGATATAATGAACCTTATATTTCTTCCAGAGGCATGGGAAGATTATTTGTATTGGCAAGGGCAAGATAAAAAAACCTTGAAAAGAATTAATACATTGATAAGAGATATCATGAGAGATCATTATCACGGATTAGGAAAACCAGAACCTCTAAAAGGAAATTTATCAGGATGGTGGAGCAGGAGGATTGATGAAAGCAACAGAATGGTTTATAAGATAGAAAACGGTATGCTGCTTGTGGCTGAATGCAGGAGTCATTATTCTGATAAATAACTAAATTGTCAGATGATAATAAAAGATAGCTATTCCAAGGCAGCTACCACACAGGCGGCGATTAACGAGGCGTAATCCTATAGCGGCGTAAGAATATGACAACTGCCAGATATAGTATAAAGTAAAATTTGAGAGATATTCAATAGTAAAATATTGGGTATCTCTCTTTGCATACCTATAGATAATTGCAGCAAAGCTGTCAAAACCTTAAGACCGCAAGATAGATGAAAAGCGGAATAAAATATCCTGCTATAATGCATAGAGAAAGGAGGTAGCTGCAATGTTTGGAAATATTAAAAATGTAATGGCGGCAATTGATTATATCGAAAGCCATCTGCACGAAAAACTGGACCTGGAAACTATTGCGGAGGCTGTACATTATTCAAAATATCATTTGCACCGAATGTTTACCGGTACGGTAGGGCTGACCATCCAGACTTACGTACAGCGCCGCCAGTTGACCGAAGCCGCGAAACTGCTTGTATTTTCCGACAGACCCATTCTTGATATTGCGCTTTCTGCCGGATATGAGAGCCAGCAGTCCTTTACGGATATTTTCAAAGCTATGTACAAAAAATCCCCTAACCGGTACAGGGAGGAAAAACAATTTTATCCATTGCAGTTAAGATATGTCTTGAATGAAAATCCTGCAAATTTAGAGGATGAAGAATGGCAGGATAAAATCGTCTTTGCAGTGCAGGAAGATACTGCAAAAACCAAATAACAGTTTCCATAGTCCTGTATTGCAGAAAGAACAATCGGAGGACAGAGAAAATGAATGATATAAATCCGCTATCACAGAATTTTACAATAAAATCATTGCTGAAATTTGCATTTCCGACAATTTTAATGATGATATTTATGGGACTGTATACGGTTGTTGATACAATCTTTGTCGCACGATTTGCAGATATAAATGCACTTTCGGCATTGAATATTGTCTGCCCTGTGATCAATTTAATTGTCGGCCTTGGAACTATGCTTGCAACAGGAGGAAGTGCAATCGTAGCCCGCAAAATGGGAGCAGGCGAACAAAAAAGGGCGGCACAGGATTTTACGCTGATTATCTTGGCGGGCATTTTGTTCGGTGTATTGATTGCAGTGTTGGGGACGGCTTTTACCCCCAGGATTGTCTGGGGGCTTGGGGCGAGCAGTATTTTATTTCCATACTGCAAGGAATACCTTTTTATTCTGCTGTTATTCACGCCCGCAAGTATCCTGCAGGTGCTTTTTCAAAATTTAATCGTAACAGCGGGACGCCCCGGAATGGGTATGATGCTTGGTATAAGCGCGGGAATCGCTAATATCTTACTGGACTATATTTTTATGGTGCCGTTTTCCATGGGTATTAAGGGGGCGGCGCTGGGTACGGGGATTGGCTATATGATACCGGCGGTAATTGGATTATGGTTCTTTTCCGCAAAGAAAGGCCATCTGCATTTCAGGAAGCCAGTCATCGATTTTTCTGTATTGGCGGAAAGCTGTACCAATGGTTTTTCGGAAATGGTAAGCCAGGCGGCAGCAGCGGTTACAACCTTCCTTTTTAACCGCATTATGATGAAACTGCTTGGAGAAAACGGAGTTGCGGCAATCACAATCCTTATCTATACACAGTTTTTGCTAAGTGCCCTTTACCTTGGCTTTTCTATGGGCGTAGCCCCTGTTATCAGCTATAACTATGGGAAACAGGACGAAAAACAGCTAAAGAATGTATTTTCTATTTGTATGCGGTTCATTGTCTTTGTTTCTATCACTGTTTTTGCAGTATCTTTGATTTTGGGTTCGCCATTGGTTGGTATTTTTGCAGAAAAGGAAACGCCTGTTTATGAAATTGCGCGAAATGGATTTTTGATTTTTCCCTTTAGCTTTCTGTTTTGCGGACTGAATATTTTTACTTCTGCCATGTTTACAGCCGTTTCAAACGGGAAGCTGTCAGCAATTTTATCCTTTCTGCGGACTTTCGGACTGATTACTGTGCTGCTCTTTACATTGCCGAATATTTTGGGCGTAACGGGTGTATGGCTTGCAGTACCGATAGCGGAGCTAATTACCATGATTGTAGCACTGGTTTTTCTTTATCAGAACAGGGGAAAGTATCGCTATATATAAAAAGAAGTCAGAATTAATCTGGCTTTTTTTTACTTAAATATACTTCCATAACTATTAACTAGAATTCGACTCAAATTACCATGTTTTTTGCTAGTATTGATTTATCTTTTAAATCCATTACTTTTTTTCTTGTGGTATTATCCTTACA
>VSOC01000295.1 GCA_009774615.1 Lachnospiraceae bacterium | reverse complement strand
TTGTGATTAGAAGGAGCGATTTTTGCTAATCAGATTTGACTAAAGAGAAATTGAACTGTTAATTATCGTCACCGATTAGCTTGCTAATGATTAGCAAGAAATTTGAAGTTTTTGCTAATCAAAATGGCTTTCCTGCTAATCGGAGCAAAAATCTTGCTAAAAATCCTGCTAATTGAAAAGGCAAAAGTTACTCGTTCAAAGAGCTTTTTTCTGGTGTTACATAATCTCGTATGCTTGAATATATTGCCGTCCGTTTATATAATCCCATCTTTGACAGTTAGGAAAAAACAAAATCGCTGCAATGCCTGAAAATACGAGCACTGTAGCGATTTTAGCGTTGTTTTAAACTATGGTATTTTATTTTCTGCCTTTGCTTTTTTTCTGAATTGTTTTCATGTGACTTTTGGTGATGAATTTATAGTCGGTGTCAAAACCACAGATTTCGTGCAGGGCATCAGTCAGCTTATCACGTGTATAAAGCGGGATAAAGCCCTGTTCCTGTATATCTGCAAAATTTATTGTTTTTAATTTATCCAGAATCTTTTTGCAGGTAAAGGCGTGTTCTAATTCTCTTTCAAGATAATGGTATATGACTAAGGATAGAAAACAGATAAGGAAGTGTGCCCTTATACGTATATTATCATGGAGAAAAACAGGTCTTGCTCCAAAATCTGTTTTCATTATCCGGAAGCATTCTTCGATTTCCCATCTTCCTTCACTGACTTTTAAAATATCTTTCACATCATCATCTAACAAATCGGTAGTTACCGCATACAATCCGTCATAGAGGGATTCCTGTTCAATTTTATCCGTATCCAGATAATTATGGATTTCTGCTGCCTCTCCATCTTCAGTCACTGCGGTCTTTCCGGTAAAACGTGCCGGATCATTGGGATTCCTGCGTTCTTTTTTTACTTTTCCTGAATTCAGCATCTTTTCAGCACGTTCCACTTGTGCGTCACGTATTGTTTTCTGATATTTTGCATATTTGGGCGAATAAGTCACAATCAGACGCTGGTGGAGTTCGCGGGGAGTATATGGTTCATCTTTATAATACAGTCCATTATCGTCTTCCGGGATTTCGGAAAGGTTAACGGGCGTGTCATCTGAGACACGTTTAAAACCGGTTTTGTCCAAAGCCCATTTTTTATCATCTTTATTTAGCTTTTTTATAGACTGGGTGACAATAAAAGCGCGTTCACCGGCATGATTTATTCTTTTGACAGCTTCCGAACCGAGTCCGGCATCACTGCAGTAAATAAATTTTGTACAGCCGAAATCCCGAAGCACCTTTTCTTCCAGAGGTTTCAGGGAAGTCTGTTCATTAGCATTTCCAGGAAAAAGTGAAAATGCAAGGGGGATGCCGTCTCCATCCATGGACATCCCCATCTGAATGATGGGATTTGGGCGGTGTTCTTTGCCTTTGCCGTATTTTTTATCGCCGTTTTCCTGTTCAATCTCAAAATAGTAGTTTGTACAGTCGTAATAGAGGATCTTATCGTTGCGTTTCCCAAGGAGATGGCCGTTTTTATAGGCTTCCGACTGGATAAAATCGCACTCATTTCCCAGAACATCAAGTGCCCGGTAGATGTCATGGAGCTGATAAGAAGGCTTTTCCAGAAATTCGGAAGCCGTCTTATAAGAAGAACGTTTGCTTGACGGTTCAAGGATTCTGGCAAAGATAAGATCGGAAAGGATGGCATTGATATCATATTTGAATCTATGCTTGTCCCGGAGTTTGCGGCATGTTTTATCAAGTTGAAGACGATAGTAAAAAGATTGGGGAAAAAGATATCCGCCCGGGTAGAAGACCTGCCGGCCATAATCCAGCTTTTGATCAGAATGAAAGGTTATCTGAACGGCTTTGGCCATCTGTTCTTTTTTAAATTTAAGAGTTTCCATCCTGGCTTCTTCTTTGGCCCATTTCATAACGTCATCACGGGTGGGCCCGTGTTCCGGCAGAAGGTCTTTAAGAGTACCGAGTTTACGGACATTGACGGACGTACTTTTACCTTTGTTGTTAATAAAACTTTTGGCGATATAAAAAGCAGGCGTCATAAGGACTGTGAGGTTTTTTTGAAATATGAGACTGTCAAACTCCCGGGCAGTAACTGGATTTCTTGAAAAGTTCATAATCTGGGAGTATAATAAAAGCCACACATTTTTATTGTTAGGAGATGCCATAATATGAAAAATAAGTTTGGAAACAAGGCAGTAAGCTCAGTAAGTATAATTGGAAAAGATGATGGACCGACATCTGTTTTTATAGTAGGGAGAAGTAATTCCAAATGGACTTTTAAGTGGAATATACACAAATTTTTTTATGATGTGAGAAAAAAGCGGATTGTCAAATCATTAAAAGCGAATCCACATTCTATGGAGCAGGTAGCCGATTATATAACAGAATTAGGATTCTCGGAGGTCGATAAATCAGAACCAGAATATAAAACAGAATATTCTCAAATGAGGGCATCTTTCATTATACAGTATAAGCCTGAATTACTCGGAGATTTGGCAGAAGCTCCAAAACTTGAGAATCATGAGGAAGAAACGATAAAACATTTTATGGAGAAGATAGAGCAAAGGCAGAAAGCAGCAGAAGATATTCCGCCAGATATTTTTGATATTGATTTGCACATATATGAAAAGGGTGATGGAAATAATCAGTCAAGAATAACAGTTGAAAAGAATTATGGCTATATTGGCGGTTCAGCATCTGGCTCAAAAAATGGTTTTATGAGAGAATTTGATAAAACATTCAGAAAGGTTTATCAATATTATGGCGTTACCCAAAAGGATATTGATAACAATACAAAGAGATACATAGAGCTTGTAAAAACACTTGCCAGAAGATAGCAGCATTGGCATATGAAAGAGTTTTAAACCATATTTTTATCAGTGTTCTACATAGCTGCATGGAGATAAAGAAATTTGTATCGTAAGAGAGGTGTATTGATGAAAGAGTATATTACAAAGCGGGTACATGAATTGTACTGGAAAGAAGATATAAATTGTGCAAGGACAGCAG